>LVAA01000082.1 GCA_001603955.1 Syntrophobacterales bacterium Delta_02
GCAGGTCGCAGGTCGCAGGTCGCAGGTCGCAGGTCGCAGGTCGCAGGTCGCCAAAAAGAATGGCGCCAAAGGGGAACGGTTGTCAACACAATTGTTGGCTAGTGTATGTTGACCTGGCAGCGGATCTTTTTTTGCCTTTAGACTTGTGACCTGAGACTTGCGGCTTGTGACGGTCTTTGACCTGTGACGTGAGACCTGTGACGTGTGACGGTCTTTTTCTCCTTGCAAAACGCGGCCATCCGCAGGAGAATCTAGGCAGTCGGACAGATCGATCTCGAAAACAGGCGGTGAAGAATGATGGATCCATATATCAACAATGACCTCAAGGACATCGAGAATGCGGTGAAGGAATTCTGTTCCCGGGAACTCGACCAGGACCAGTTGCACAAACTCGAGGACGAGCACAGGTACCCCAGGGAGCTCTTCGAGAAGATCGGGGAACTGGGGTTCATAGGCGTCGGTTTCTCCGAGGACATAGGGGGTTCGGGATACGGCGCGCTCGGCCACGTCATCGCCGTCAAGGAATTCTGCCGGTGCCTGCCGGGCATGGGGATGGCCCTGAGTCTCGGATACATCCCGGGATTCGTCGTCGACATTTACGGCAGCCCCGAGCAGCGGGAAAAGTACGTGCGGCCCATGATAGAAGGGAGATACATCTCTGCCATAAGCGTCACCGAACCTGACAGCGGCAGCGACCTCATCAGCCTCAAGACACGGATGGAGGACAGGGGAGACCGGTACGTGGTGAATGGTTCGAAGGTCTTCACGACGAACGCCGGGTATGCCGACTTCTACGCCCTTCTCGCGAAGGACGAGGACCGTCAGAGCATAATGATCGTTGACAGGGAGCTTATCGAGAAGAACGGTCCCGGCCGGTTCGAGATCAACGACCTCGGCAGGAAGATGGGCATTAACACCACCACGTCGGGGGAACTCGTCTTCAGCGACTTCGAGATACCGAAGGAGAACGTCCTCGGCCAGCGCGGCAAGGGCCTGAGGATGGTTCTCGACGGATTCGAACTGGGCAGGATAGTGATCGCCGCCCAGGCCTTCGGGAGCATGCTCTACGGGTACGAGAAGACCGTCGACTACGCCAGGAAACGCAAGCAGTTCGGCCAGCCGATAATCCGTTTCCAATCCGTGGAGCACGACCTCGTGGACATGTACGTGGAGATCGAAAAATGCCGCAATCTCCTGTACAAGGCCGCCTGGCTCTACGACAACGGGGACCCGGAATCGAAGAAGTATTCTTCCCTCGTCAAGCTGGCGATACCGGAATGCGCCATCAGGGTTCTCAACAGGACCATCGACATCCTGGGAGGCTACGGCTACATGCGCGACCAGGGTCTCGAGGGCGCCCTGAGGGACATACGGATAACATCGATCTACGAAGGGACCAGCAACATACAAAAGAACACACTGTCAAGGATGATCTTCTAAAAGACCGTTTCAAGTTTCAGGTCTCAGGCTAAAGACAAGGACAAGAAACGTCGAACGGTGCCGGAGACTGACCGGTCCCTTGCGCGCGGGAAACCATATTAATTGCCGGGGATCCCAAACTTGAAACGTGAAACCTGAAACTTGAAACGGTCTTTACAATTCATTCAGCCGCTGTTCGAATTCCCTGGCCAGGGCGTCGTGTTCGAGGGTGAGGACCTCGAGCTCGTCGAAGAGATTGTCTATCCGCTGTCTGGCCTCGTGGATGGACATTGAGAGGGACATGATGGCCTTGCCATCGCCATTCTGTGAGGCCGCGATGAGAGCCTCGTTGTCGCGGGCGAGTTGCCTCTCCGTTTCGGTGATGGCGGACTCGATATCGTTGATGCGCGTCTTCATGGGCGTCATGGCGCGGGAACGTTCGTTGATGATGTCGGCCTTGAGCCTTTTCGATTCTCTTCTGATGGCGCTCTTCGCCGGTGCCGCAACGCCCCCGTTCTCCCCCCGGCCGCCCTCGGCCTCATCCTCCCAGCCGACACGGGAGAGAAAGTCCTCGTAGCTCCCGTCGAAGATACCGACCTTGCTGCCGTCGAAGACGATGAGCCGCTCAGCAACGGCATCGAGGATCATCTCGCTGTGCGTCACGATCATTACCGCGCCCTCGAATTCGTTGATGGCCTCGATGAGGGAATCGATGGATTCCATGTCCAGGTGGTTCGTGGGCTCGTCGAGAAGCAGAAGGTTTGCCGGAGCGGCAAGGAGTTTGCCCAGGAGCACCCTGCTCCTCTCCCCACCGGAGAGGACGCCTATCTTCTTGAGGGCCCTGTCGCCGTCAAAGAGCATGGCACCGCAGATACCCCTGACGGCCGTCTTGCCCCGACCAGGCTCGACGCTCCATATCTCGTCCTCTATGGTCAGTTCCGGGTCAAGCCGATCGATGTTCATCTGCCCGAAATAGCCGAGCTTCAGGTTCTGGCTGTATGTGACCGTACCCGAGCGGGGCTTGAGCTCCCCCGCGAGGACGTTGAGGAGCGTAGTCTTGCCCTTGCCGTTCTTCCCGATGATACCGATGCGGTCGCGCTTCCTGACCGCTATGGTAAGGTCCCTGATGAGCTCCGGCCCCGACGGGTCGTAGGAAAAACCCACGTGATCGGCCTCGAGGAGCCACCTGCCCGGGAACGGCGCGGCATTGAAGGAGAATTCGAGGTTCTCGAGGGTGGCGAGCTTCTCCATCCTCTCCTTCTTCTGGAGCTGACGTATCCTCGACTGCACGGACCTCGCCCGCGTGGCCTGGGCGCGGAAGCGGTTGATGAAGAGTTCCACCTCCCTGCGCTTCTTCTCTTCATTGACGCGGGTCTGTTCGTAAACCTCCTCTTCCTCGATGATCTGCTCGTAGAGTTTGTGGGTCGTACCCGCGATCTTGCGCATCCTCATGCGGTGGATGGCCATGGTGTGGGTGGTCACGGAGTCCATGAAATCCCTGTCATGGGTGATGAGGACCATCTCGCCCTTCCACCCTCTCAGGAACTGCGTGAGCCACCGTATGGAGACGATATCGAGATAGTTCGTCGGCTCGTCGAGAAGGAGCATCATCGGCCGGGCGATGAGGATCTTTGCCAGATTGAGCCGAACCTGGAAACCGCCACTCAGTTTCCCCGGCTCCGAGGAGAACTCGTCCTCGCTAAAGCCAAGCCCCGCGAGCACCGTCCTGGCCTTATAGGTCTCGTCGCGCCCGTCTTCGCTCACGGGAAGGTTGAGGCACGCCTCGGCGAGGACAGACCTTTCACTGAAGGAGATGTGCTGGGAGAGATGCCGGATGGTGTAACCCCGCGGGATATGGATCTCTCCCGAATCGGGCGTCTCCTCCCCGAGCATCATCCTGAAGAGCGTCGTCTTTCCCGTCCCGTTGCGCCCCACGAGGCCGAGGCGCTCCCCCGGCCCGACGGTAAAGCTCGCCCCGTCGAAGAGTGTCTGGGTCCCGTAAGCCTTGGAAAGGTTATTGACGATAAGCATGGCAGCGCCCGCAAAGCGCTCTATATTAACGCAGACAGGAGAAAAGTGCAATGCAGAGGGAGAATGCGAGGTGATGGGAGATGGGTTACGGGACAGAACCTCTTATACCTGTCGCCCATGGCCCATCACCTGATGACCTGCCGTCAGGGATTTTCCTCCATCTCCCATATCCCGCAGGGACACACGCCGGCACAGAAACCGCAGCCTATGCACATGCTGTCGTCGACGACATACTCGTAGCTGCCGTCCTCGTGTTCCACCCGCGATATGGCACCGTAATGGCAGGTGGCTTCGCACATGTGACAGTCGCGGCAGACGGCGCACGAGAGGCAGCGGTTCGCCTCGGCGCCGAGTTCGAAGGGCCCGGCCTTGCACGCCTCGTAGTAGACGGTCTTGATCCGCTCGAAGGGAATGATCGGCCTTTGTTCGGTCCTGTAGAAAGGCCTCCCCGTGAGCAGCGCGTCGACGGCCAGGGCCGCCCTCCTCCCGTGACCGATGGCGTGCGTCACGAGCCCGGGGCTCACGGCATCGCCGATGGCGAAGATCTTCGGGTCCGTCGTGTGACCCGCCTCGTCGGCCTCTATCCACCCATCCTTTTTCACATGGACACCTTCGGGGAGAAAATCGGTCAACGGCGTATCCCCTATGGACACAACAACGCAATCGGCGTCGACGGATGTCTTGTCGGTGAAGGTAACCTTACCCTTCTTCACCGAATAGGACAATACAGAGCGGGGCCAGAGGATCTTTGTCCCCAGCGATCCCGCTATCTCCAGTTCCTTACCGAAGGCGGCCGGCTTCTGGATGTCGACGGCGGTGACCCCGGCGGCACCGAGACGGAACGCCTCGGCGGCAACGTCCATGCCCACGTTCCCCGCGCCAATGACGACGACCCTCTTGCCTGTTAGGTCAGGCGCCTCCTTCGTGTTCGCCCGGCGGAGGAAATCGTAAGCTGGTACCATGTCTGACGCACCCTTAATGTCCGGTATGCGGGGTTTGTGGGCACCGCAGGCGACGACGACGGCGTCGTGGCCAGCATAGACCTCGTCGAACTTCGCCCGGTCCACCGTGACACCCGTGTGGACCCTGATCCCCATCTTCTCGAAGCGGCCCAGTTCGGTCGCCAGGACGCGCTGCGGCAACCGCTGCTTCGGGATGAAGTACTCCAGCTTCCCCCCGATCTTTTTTTCCGCCTCGTAGAGGTCGACGCTGTGTCCCTTCAGGGACAGCTGCCACGCCGCCGACAGCCCTCCCGCACCGGCGCCGATGACGGCGACTTTCTTGCCCGTCGGTTCCTCCCGCGCCGGCAGGGGCAGATCGAGGCTCGCCTTGCCGAACTCCTCCGTGTCGAGGGGCCGGTCAACGAGGGAGCGCGTACACCCCTGCATGCACAGGTGGGCGCAGACCTCCCCGCAAACGCTCGCCGGCAGGGGGCTGTATCGCAGGACCAGCTCCAGGGCCTCACTCAGCTTTCCTTCGCGGATAAGGCGCGTGCGCTGCCACGTGGGGATTCCGCTGGGACAGGTGTATTCGCAGGGCGGAGCGTACTTCCTGTTGTTCCACGACGGGCGGAACCGCCTGTCCTGTCCCGTCGTTATATAGGGGAGGACCGTTCCCGGATGGTCGATGTACTCGACAAATATGCCTCCCGCGCCAGCTCCCGCCTCCCAGACCGCCTTGCGGAACTCGCCGAGGGATACGGTGAAGGGTCTCGTCTTCTCCCGTTCCCTGGCGGTGAGAGGGATCAGTTTCCTCCAGGCGCCGATGTCCTTTGTCAGCTCCTTGTAGTGATCCTCGCGCTCTATGGCCCTGAGAAAGGGCCTCATGTTCGTCTTTAGCCACTGCCAGTCCGGGGGTGTCAGCTCGAGGAGCCTCACGTCGGACTCGCTGTAAGCCTCGATGGGACCTCGGAAATAAATGGCCCCACCGACCATTCCCACGCAGGGACGATACCCTATGATGTTGTTCCTGTTGCGTGGCTCGACCCCGCAGATGACGGCAATCCCGCCCGCCTTGAACTCGGCGAAGGTGTCGCCCACATCGCGAAAATACCAGGATTCGGGCGGATCGTATTTCGGGTTGTGCTTCGTCATCGTATCGCAGCGGGCGCCCCCGGAGCCCTGAACGTAGAGCTTGCCCTGCGCCGCGGCGTTATGCGCCCCATTGCCCACGTCGCCGAGGACCGTGATCTCGGCGCCGCAGTTGAGCCACCCCACGTCGTCGGAAACGCTGCCCTTTACGACGATCTTCGTTCCGAACATCCCCATCCCGCCGAGCCGCTGGCCCACGGGCCCCTCGACGGTGATGGTTACCGGCTCCGGGAACCCCCACAGGCGGCCCCCGATACCGTGCTGCCCGTCCGCCAGGACATGGATCTCTGTCGAGCCCCCGCGAACCGCCTCGCGTATCTCTTCATCGAGCACCCTCGAATTCGTGCGCTGCTCGTTCCTGTTGCCTTCAATAAGCTTTGCCATGGCCCTACCCTCGCTTCCCTGCACCGTTCTTCCCGTCAGCAGACGTAGCCTATCTGCAGACGCTCCGCTATATCCATGTCGTCCGCGCACAGGGCATCCGACATGCCGATGGGCAGCTCCGTGCTCCTGCCCAGCGGTGCAAAGATCTTTCTCAGTTCCACATCCAGCGACCTGAAGACCTCAACCACTCTTTCGGCCACCTTTTCCGGGTCCAGCCTGCGGTACAGTCTCGGGTCCTGCGTGGTGATACCCCGGGGGCATCTGCCGATGTTGCAGACGTTGCACCTGTTCATCTCGTCTCCGAAACACCCGGCGGCTGCCTGCATCATATACTTCCCGACGGACACCGCCGAAGCCCCCAGCATGATGAGCGCCGCGGCGTTGGCCGCGAGTCCGCCCTTCTTGCCAACCCCTCCGGCGGCGATGAGGGGCAGTTCATTCTGCCGTCCCTGCCTCGCAAGGTCAAGATAGCAATCGCGAATGTTCGACGCGATGGGGTGGCCCATCTTATCGAGAGAGACATTGTACGCGGCGCCGGTGCCCCCTTCCTCACCGTCTATGGACAGCCCGCCGGCATAGGGGTTGCGCAGCAGGTTGTTGAGCACCGCCCTTGCGGTCCTCGTTCCCGATATCTTGGGGTACACGGGCACCCTGAACCCGAAGGCCATCGACATGGCCTGGATCATCTTCGCCACCGACTCCTCTATGGAGTACTTCGTCTGGTGCGTCGGGGGGGACGGCAGGTCCACGCCCTGCGGCACGCCCCGTATCTCGGATATGAGCTTCGTTACCTTTTCCGCCATGAGGAGCCCGCCGTCCCCGGGCTTCGCTCCCTGACCATACTTTATCTCTATCCCGCAGGGGTCGTCGGCCATGTCCGGGATGGCCCGGATTATCTCGTCCCATCCGAAATAACCCGAAGCGATCTGGAGAATGAAGTACTTGATGAACCTCGACTTGAGGAGCCTCGGCGGTATGCCGCCTTCCCCTGATGCCATGACGACGGGCATGTGGTCGACCTCGTTAAGGTACGCCACCCCCATCGCGAGCCCCTCCCACATCGTCGGGGACAGGGCCCCAACGGACATGCTGCCGATCATGACGGGATATATCTCGCGGACGGGCGGGATGAACCGGGAGTTCCCGCTCGCCAGCTGCAGCTTGCCTTCCTTTACACTGAAGGGCATCTCCTCGGGTGGCAGAATGCGCCCCAGATAGGTCCGTATCCTGAACTCGTGGCGCCCCGCGTCGAGTGCCGGGTCCGTGAGCATCGATATGCGCGTGAATTTCAGGTGGTCCAGTGTGGATTCCCGGGGATCGTTCCGTCTGCCGCCCCTGCGGTACGGGTAACCTCCCGAGTTCTTGTGGAAGAGAAACTTGTGCTGGGGATTGAAAACGGGCTCTATAGCGCAGTTGGGGCACACGAGCGTGCAAGCGCCGCACCCGGTACAATGGCGCCCGATGTCCGTGGTCTGCCTGACCACGACAAGGGTCTTCCTTGTGACCTTCGGAGAGGGAGATGCGTCTTCGGAGCTTACCTCGCGCCTTATCACCACCGATGGCTCGATGGCATACATGGGGCAGACGGCGGTGCACCGTCCACATCTCTTGCACCTGTCGTCGCGCCACACGACGATATATGGGAGGTCCTTCACCGTCAGTTCATGATTGTGGTCCAACCGTAAAGTTGATTCCATACCCGCACCTCCTGCGCCCCCGGTGAAACGATGACCATGTCATGCTTCATGGGGAAAATATCCCTGGCACTCTCTCTTTCGGGGATCATGCTCTCGAGCCCGCACTCCTCCGACACGAGACCCACCTTTCCCCTGACACCACCCACAACCCCGGGCCGCAGTTTCTTCGCGTCGTGGACCATGAAACAGGAACCGTCGGGGGTAAACCCGATGATGACGTTCGGACCGTCGATACACAGCGGACGAAGGGCCACCCGCATGAGGGAGAGCACCTCGCTGTCCTCGCGCCGCCTGAGGTCGTCTCCGCCGAGGGGGGTGATGACATCCTTGTAGTAGTGGAGAGGATAGCCCAGCTTCTTCACCGCGTAGTGGAGGATGTGCGTGAAGACCTCGCTGTCGCTGTCGTATCCCGAATACCCCGCGAACCCCCTGCTCGCAAGGAACTGCCTGATAGGCACGAAGGCCGTGTTCTCGCCGTTGGTCATGGAAGCGAACCCCTGGATGAAAAAGGGGTGGCAGGCATAAAGGTTGATGTCGTAATTCGTGTTCTGCCGTCCCTGGGCAAAGATGATCTTCGCCTTCAGGCGCGAGTCGGTGAGGCCGAAGAATTCCCCGAGTTGCAAGGGATCCCCTACTTCCTTGATAGTGACGATATCCGGATAAAAGGAGAAGACCGTTATCGAACCGTTCGCTTCTCCCATCCGCCGAAGGGCAAGCCGCGTCTCGAGGAGAAGCTCCTCCTTCTCTTCCAGGCTCCGGCCCTCGTACTCCTCGGGGTAGTCGTAGACCTTGGCGAAATAGTGATCCCTGCGCTTTATGCCCCTTACCGGCTTCAGCACGGGCCGCCACTGGTGTTTCACACGGAACCCGGCGTGAAAGAGATATTCGTCGAGGGTATAGAGTCCGTCTTTGGAGCAGACCCCCGAAAGCACCGGGTAGTCGGAGAACTCGGCAAGCTCTCCGCCCAGGTTCTTGAGCATAAGCCCCATCCCCGAGCCGTCGTGGCCCTCATGCATCGTCTCAAGGGCCCCGATGCATTCCATGGGGTTCAGGTATTCGTCCGACGTGATCGCAGCCAGGCGACACATGGCAGCCTCCTTTCCGGTCTTTTCTCAAGGCGTTTTCCCGCGATCTACCTTTGGCAATGGGTTTGATACCCGGACATGTCCTGGGGAGAGAAACCTCGCAGGCGATCCTCTACACTCAAAGCGCTTGAGCACTGAGGATAATTGTATCGCTGAAGGGGAGGATACGTCAACGGCTTACGCGCGTCAACCCGGTTTCGGCCCCGGCTGGCCCCGGGCGTCGGGACCTCCATCCCGCACCGGCTAAAGGTCAGTGGTTTTCGGGGATACGGGTACCGCCCGTTACTCTATACCCTGTGGTCTTCCCGTACGAGGACCCTGGGACCGCCGGAAAGGCTGGAATTCCAGTTCTTGGGCGGCTCCATTTCCATGAGCCTTTCGAGCTGTCCTATGTCCCTGAGCCTGCGGTAGATGAGCTGCCACGCGCAGGGCCTGTCGGGGCGCACCTCGCACCTGTCCTCCCGGGAACCCCCGCAGGGCCCGTTGAGCAGGCGCTTGGCACAGCGGGTAACAGGACATATACCGCCGTACTTGTGCAGGACGCAGGAACCACAGGCGGCGCATTTCTCCGTCCACACGCCGCGCTCTTCCAGGATGCCCAGGAAGGTCGTGTTCAGTCCGGCATAGACGGGCTTCGACGGGAAACGCTCGGCGATCGCCTGCACCCCGGCGCCGCAGGCCGTCGACAGCACGGCATCGGCCTTCTCGATGGCCTCCGCGGCCTGCTCGATGAAGATGTTGTCGCACTGCCGCTCAATGGTGAGTTCGCTTATGGTAAAGTCGAGACCCTGGACACGGGAGGCAATACGCAGCGCCGACGATATGATGCTGACCTCGCGTTCACCGCCGGAGAGGCACACGGTGACGCAGGTACCGCAACCAAGCACCAGGATGTTCCTGTGGGGCCTTAAGATCTCGACAAGTTCGGAAATGGTCTTTCTTTCGGCAACTATCATCGTATTGCTCCTATCTGTTGCTGGTTTGTGTTCTTCCCCATCATCTTCTTCACCGGAGAGGGACCGAGCTTCCTGACGGTCTCTACCATCTCGCGGACGCATTCGGCAAATCTCTGGGAACTCGCGGCGCTCACATTGACCATGCGCAGGCGCTCGGGTTCGAGGCCCGCCTCCTTGAGCAGCTGCCTCGCGGTATTCACCCGGCCCTTCGCCAGGTAATTGCCTTCCTTGAAGTGGCAGCTCCCCTCCTCGCATCCCGCGACGAGCACACCGTCGGCACCGGACTCCAGGGCTCTCAGGAAAAAATTGATCTCCAGCCTGCCTGTGCACGGCGAGCGGACAATGCGGATATTGGGCGGATACTGCAGGCGCCCTGAACCGGCAAGGTCTGCCGCGGCGTAAGCGCAGTAATGGCAACAAAAGGCCACGATCACGGGTTCGAAATCATTTGCATTCATAACCATCTTCCTTCTCTTACTGCCGATCCGGCATTACTCATGTCTTCACACTACCCTGCCGCCAGAAGGGCCTCCAGCATATTCTCAAACTGGGCCGACTCGAAATTCCTGAGCTGGATGGCCTCAGCAGGACACTCCGAGGCACATATGCCGCAGCCCATGCAGGCCGCGGCGGCGATCTCGGCCTTGCCGTTCACGTTCACAAAGGGGGCGTGGTAAGGACAGGCCCTCACGCAGGTCATGCAGGAGATGCATTTCTCCTGGTCCACGCTGGACACCTGGCCGCCAACCTCCAACCGGACCCTGGACAGGATGGTGGCAGCCCGGGAGGCGACCGCCCGTGCCTGGGAGATGTTCTCGTCGGACATCTTGGGCGAATGGGCAAGGCCGCACAGGAATATGCCCTCCGTGGCGAACTCGACGGGCCTCAGTTTCAGGTGGGCCTCCACATAGAACCCGTCGTCGTTGAGCGGCACCTTGAGCACGTCCGCCAGCTTGCGGTTGTCCTTCGGCGCGTCGACACCGGTGGAAAGCACAATGACATCGGCCTCGATCTCCACCGTCTCCGGGAAATCGGGGCACTTAAGCGTCACCAGGTCGTGGCTGTCGGAAATGACCGGCGGCTCCTCTTGTTCGTACCGCATGAAGATGACGCCCGCCTCCCGGGCCTGTTTGTAGTATTTCTCCCGGAATCCGTAGGTGCGGATATCGCGGTACAGGACAATGACGTTCGCGTCGGGATCGAGCTCTTTCAGCTTCAGGGCATTCTTGACCGCCATGGAGCAGCAGATGCGGCTGCAATAGCGCCTCTCCTCGTTGCGTGAACCGGCGCACTGTATCATCACGATGTTGCGGTTCGCGGAAGAGAAGGTACCGGCGTGGAGCGCCCCCTCCAGTTCCGTCTGGGTGATCACGCCGGCCGACTGCCCGTAGTGGAAATCCGCGGTAACCGCCGGGACGGCCCCCGTGGCGACAACGATCGCACCGCAGGGCACGGTCGTCTCGGCGCCCCCCTCGCTGAGGGTCACCTGGAAATCGCCCACGAAACCGGCAACGTTCTTCACCTCGGCGTTCATGTGGAGCACGATGTTGCCGTTGTTCCGGACGCGGTCCACGAGATCGGTAAGGAACCCGCTCACGTCATCATGTTCCAGGGTGTAGTGGAGATCGAGGAAATTACCGCCCAGTTTGTCGGACCTTTCGATGAGGTGTGTCTCGAACCCCTGCCCGGCAAGGGCCAGCGCCGCCGTCATACCGCTCAAGCCCCCGCCGATGACGAGCCCCTTCTGGACGACGTCGGAGAAGGAACCCTGCAGCGGGACGAGGCGGCCTGCCCGGGCGATGGACATCCGGACGAGGTCGATCGACTTCTGCGTCGCTTTCTCAGGTACCGCCGAGTGCACCCAGGAACATTGGTCGCGGATGTTGGCCATTTCGAACAGGTAAGGGTTAAGGCCCGCCTCGCGCAGGGTATCCCGGAAGATGGGCTCGTGCGTGCGCGGCGTACAGGAGGCCACAACGACACGGTTGAGCCTGTTTTCCCGGATGGTCTCACGGATGTTGTCGAGGCTCGTGTCGGAACAGGTGAAGAGGGTATGGGTCGCAAAGATAACGTTCGGCTCCTTCGCCACGGCCTCGACGACTTTCTCCACATCCACCACGGAGGCGATGTTACGGCCGCAGTGACAGATGAAGACACCGATCCTGGGTTCCTCGTCGGTAACGTCGTGCTCGTCCGGATAGACCGCTTTCGTGGTCAGCGTGTTGCGGGCGGAGGAGAGCAGTTCCATGGCCATTGAAGCAGCCGCGCTTGCCTGTGTTACCGTTTCCGGTATGTCCTTCGGTTCCTGGAACGCACCGCCGACGAAAACACCCGGCCGTGATGTATTGAGCGGCGTGAACCTGTCGGTGGCGCAGAAACCGTATTCGTTTAGCTCAAGGTTAAGGCGCCTGGCCGCATCCACGGCGGCGAGGCCCGGCTCCATGCCGACGGAAAGGACGATGAGGTCGAAATCCCGCTCCTCGAGCCGGCCCGCTTCGTCGTAAAATGCCGCCCTCAAGTCCTTCGTGTCGGGCATCTGGATGATGCGGGAAGGTATTCCCCTGATGTAATCGACACCCTGCTGCCTTGCCCGCTCGTAGTACTGGTCGAAGTCCTTCCCGTGGGCCCGGATATCCATGTAGAAAATGGTCGCGTTAAGCCCCGGCAGGTGCTCGGCGGCAACCATCGCCTGTTTCGTCGAGACCATGCAGCAGACAGAGGAGCAGTACTCGTTGCCGCAGCGCGTATCTCGCGAGCCGACGCACTGTATCCAGGCCACGCGCCTGGCGGGATCACCGTCGGACCGCCGGATGACGTGTCCGTCGAAGGGCCCGGAGGCGGAGAGCATCCGCTCGAACTGCACGCTGGTGATGACATTGGGGTACCGTCCATATCCGTACTCACCCTTCTTCACCGCGTCGAACTCCTCAAAGCCCGGCATCAGGATAACGGAGCCCACATCGAGCTCGATCACCCTCTCCGTCATCGCATGCTCGACTGCATGCTGCTCGCAGGCCGCGACGCACAGCCGGCACTCGGAACACATGGCGCAGTTGAGACAGCGCTCGGCCTCTGCCAGCGCGGCCTCCTCGGTGAGGCCCTGTTCGACCTCATCAAAGTTGCCGACACGCCGGGAAACGGGAAGCATGGCCTGCTCGGCGCGGAGTTTCTTTTCCCTGCCTCTTGTCGCGGGAAGCAGCTCGGGAGCGATGGGTCTCACCGTCGACTCGAAGCGGTCTGAGAGCATGTCCTCGCCCTTGAGATAACGGTCGATGGACTCCGCCGCGCGCTTGCCCGCGCTCACGGCGCCGATGACGGTGGCACTGCCGGGAATGTTGTCACCGCCGGCGAACATGCCCTTCACGGACGTCTCCAGCGTTATGCTGTCGACCTTGTACCAGCTCCCCTGCGTCTGTGCGCCCATGGTCCCGAGGGAGTCCTTATCCACGGCCTGACCGATGGCTATGACGATCCCGTCGGCCTTCACCGTCGTTGTCTCCTTCTCGTCGTAAACGGGGCTGAATCGCCCGGTCTCGTCGAACACCCTGGTACAGCGCTTGAATTCGATGGTGTCGATCCTGCCGTTCCCCAGGATGCGTTTCGGGCCCCAGCCGTTCAGGATCTTCACGCCCTCTTCCTCCGCGGCGGCTATTTCCTCCGGCAGGGCAGGCATCTCGTGATAGGCCTCGAGACTTACCATCTCCACCGCTTCCGCGCCGAGTCGCATCGCGCTGCGGGCCACATCGACGGCGACATTGCCGCCGCCAACGACCACTACCTTCCCGCTCACCTTCGGGGGGTTCGCGTTGTCTCCCGCCTTACGCAGGAAGTCGAGACCGTAGCCGATACCGGGCAGATCCTCGCCCGCGACGCCCAGCGACCGGCTGCTCTGCGTACCTACGGAGAGAAAAACGGCCTCGTTGTCCCGGCGCAGCTGGTCCATGGAGATGTCCTTCCCGACGCGGGTGTTATAGACAAAGGTGATGCCCTTGCGGCGGATGAGTTCCACCTCGTAGTCGAGGATGTCCTTCGGCAAACGGTATGCGGGGATGCCCCACCGCAGCATGCCGCCCGCCTGCGGCGACCCTTCGTAAACGGTCACCGCATAACCCCTGTCCGCCAGGTCGGCGGCGGCGGTAAGGCCGGCAGGTCCGGCGCCGACGACGGCGATCTTCCCGGCACCCTCCGGCGGACTGACCTCGTCGGGAAGGGACAATTCACCGGAGCTGACCATCTTCATTTCCTGGTCGGACGCAAAACGCTTGAGCAGCCTGATGGAGACCGCCGAATCGATGTCATTGCGCGTGCACTCGGCCTCACAGGGATGAGTGCAGACGCGGCCGCATATGGCTGACAGCGGGAGGCGTTCCCGGATAAGGTTGACGGCCTTGACATACTCCTTCTTCTTGATCAACTGAACATAGCCCTGGACGTTAACGTTCGCCGGACAGGCCACCTTGCAGGGCGCGTGACCCAACTTGAGAATGCCGAACTTGTTGGGTGTCGCCTGGGCGTAGAGCTTGGCGATCGCTTTCCTCGTGCCCATGCCGCGGTCGAACTCATTGGGCACGTCCACGGGGCACACGTCAGTGCACTGGCTGCAGGCGGTGCATTTGGCTTCGTCGACATACCGGGGGGAGATCTTCACCCTGGCCTTGAAATTACCGGGCTCCCCTTCGAGGCCGACGAGCTCGGAAAGGGTCAGGATCTCGATATTAATGTTCCTGGCGCACTCGACCAGCTTGGGCGATACGATACAGGTGGCGCAATCGCCGGTGGGGAACGTCTTGTCGAGGTGGGCCATCATGCCGCCGATGGCCGCATCGCGCTCCACGAGATAGACCTTGAATCCCGAATCGGCGAGGTCGAGGGCTGCCTGAATGCCAGCGATACCGCCGCCCTGGACGAGTACCGCGCCTGTTAGTTTCTTTTGACCTTTTTCCATATCGTAACCCTAAATAGTCTCCAGTCGTCCCTCAACGTCGTGACGGGACCTTTTCCTTCACTGCCTTCAGTACGACTGCCGGATCTACCATGAGCCTGTCGAACCCGAGTTCCCGGGGTGACAGGCCGAGAGCGAGACCGAGAAGCTGCGTGAGGTAGATGACGGGCATATTGTATTTCCTGCCGAGGAGTCTCTCCATGTCCGCCTGTCTCGCGTCGAGACTGATCTGGCACATGGGGCAGGCGACGACGATGCACTCCGCACCGGCGGCCCGGGCCATGTCGATTACGGCGGCCGACCGGCGGACGGTGATCTCCGTCCGCGTGAGGTTCTGCATGCCACCGCAGCAATCCACCTTTCCGGACCACTCCACATTCTCCGCACCTGTGACCTCTATCAGACGCTCCAGGATGGTCGGGTTCTCGGGGTCATCGAAATCGGTGGCCTCCGGCGGACGGACCAGGTAGCAGCCGTAGTACGGGGCCGCCTTGAGGCCAGTTAGGGCCCTGACGACCTTCTTGCGCAGGGCCGCCGTTCCAACATCCTTGAGGAGTATCTCGACGAAGTGCCTCACTGGCACGGAACCGTCATAAGGCTCGCCCAGGCTGTCGGCGACGGCCCGCCTCATATCCTCGGAATTGACGACCTCGTAGTTGGCTACCTTCGAGCGGTTGTAACAGGCGGCACAGTTGACCACCATATCCATGCCCATCCGCGAGGCCTTGACGAGGTTGGCGCTGGCGAGCGACGCCGCCAGTTCCCGGTCCGTCTGGTGGGCGGAGCTGGCGCCGCAGCACGTCCATCCCTCGATCTCCTTAAGTTCGATGCCAAGCGCCTTCGACACC
Source organism: Syntrophobacterales bacterium Delta_02 (assembly GCA_001603955.1). Taxonomy (GTDB): domain Bacteria; phylum Desulfobacterota; class Syntrophorhabdia; order Syntrophorhabdales; family Syntrophorhabdaceae; genus Delta-02. Next base: position 15,453 of record LVAA01000082.1, read on the forward strand.
GCCAGACATGATTCATGCATGTCGCGAGCGGTGGAATGGGCGGAGCATCCGGGATAATAGGCATATTTCATCGTCCCGTCCCCCTGTTCTTCGCGGCCTTTTCGAAGATCCTTCTCACCGTTCTCTTATCGGCACCCGATGGCGGCAGGATCGCCATCTTGCCTTTCTTCAGCATGGCGGGGAATTTGTCCATGTCCTGCCCGAGGCTGCCCGTTCCCAGTTTGTACATCGCGATGGCCTTGAGATCGTACGCGCGGCCGTAAGACTTCACCGTGTTCAGGAAGGAACGGTTGAAAAGGGGCGCGTCGCCCTTCGGTTTCGCGACCCCTTTCTCCACGGCTATGGACTTAAGGGCGTCGATGACGGCGGCAAAGTTTATCCGGTTGGGACACCTTGCGTAGCACGTCTCACAGGCGAGGCACGTCCAGATAAGACCCGTCTGCAGCAGTTCATCGCCGGCACCGAGCTGCAGTCTCCGTATTATCTCCGACGGGGGTGATCCGGCCTCGTCGGCCACGGGACAGCCGATGGAACACTTCCTGCACTGGTAGCAGGCGCTCAGGTTGACGTCAGCTCTTTTCTCCACCGCCTTCTTGAGGCCGTCGTCGGTGGTTGCCTGTTTAGTAATTCTTGTCGTCATTTTCGATACTCTCTCATTCACGTTACCATTCGTCGGACTCGATCTCGGCGGCGGCCGACAGCTTGGCCGGCGCGACCTTCCGATAGACCGAATCGGGTCGGCGCTGCTTGCCGTCGACGGTCAGCAGATCATCCACCCTGATACCGAACAAACGCTCGTTTTCCTGAAGATAGGGCAGGATAGTCTCCCAATCCTGCTCGGTGAGCCTGAAGAACTCGCCGCCGTTCAGCTGCTGCCGCACGAGATACCTGCGGGGGTCGCGCACGTAGATGGCGCCGCCGGAAGCCAGGGAAAAAAGGTTGCCGCCGGGATAGGGCTCCTTGAGATCGACCACATTTCCCTTGTCGTCGAAGGTGATCCCGTTGAGGATGACAAAACCGCCGCCCGCGAAGGGATCGCCAGCCATGAAGGACTCGGCGAGGAAATCGAGGCAGGTGCCGTTGATCACCACCCGCGGCCTGCCGACGGAGTTGATGAGCGGACGGCCGGCAGCGTTGCCGAGGACAAATATCGAGCCGCCCTTGGCGCCGTAGAGGAAGGTCTGCCCCGTGTCGCCGTGGATGACGAGCTTGCCGTCCTTGATGATCTGGCCGAGCTGGTCCTGCGCGTTACCGTGGACGGTGATCGTCAGGCCGTCGATGCCGGAGCCGAGGTAGTCGCCGTCGCTGTCATAAACATTGATGGTGACATCCCAGGTTTGCGGTCCCAGTCCACAGCCGGTAAAACGCTGGCCGGCGCAGTTATAGACAATGAACTTCCTCCAGCCTTTTACATAGGCGTCAACGAGGAGCGCGGAATTGCACTCCGCTCCTTCCGGCGGGAAGCCCAGGGTATCGACCACCAGGGTCGTCTCTCCCGCATGGGGCTCCCGCAGAAGGTCCCTCAACCCGTAATTAACAAGCCGGAACTCGCTCGCCGGTATATCCTCCGCGATCGAGGGAAGCCGGGAGAACAGCTCGCGCAACGCGGTGCGGACGATGTGGAGAATGTGTTTGCGCTTCTTCGTGCCTCCGTCATATCGCCGGTCGTTGAGAAGGGTCAGCACGTCGATGGCCCCGGCGAATTGCCTCGAATCTTCGGCCAGCGCGATGAGCGCCTCGGAGGCCCGGCTGACATCCGCGAGAGACCACCGGGGCATGTTCTCCGTGAAATAATGGAAAACCGGCGCGGTGCCCGATTCGAAGCACTCCCGGATACCGCTCGCGATGCCGTCGCCGTTGCCTCCGGAGAGCGTTATGGCCTCGGCCAGATCGGCGGCCTCTGTCCCGGAGGGCAGTTTCACGGGAGATCCAAACTTATCCGTACAATTCATCCGGTACCGCCCGCCCTCACCCTTCTCGAGGGTGAAGATGAAAGACCCGCCGTCCGTCGAGCTGCCGCCCCGGGCATTCCAGTACCTGTCGGCAATGGGGCAGATACGGCTGTCGTCCCTGGACATGGAGTGCAGCGCGGCATCGATCGCCTGTTTTTCGGAGCAGATCAGGCCCACCTGCACCTCGCCGTCGGCGAAGGCGAAGACCTGCGGCCGGAGCATGGCGGTATCGGTGATCCCCATGAGCTGGAACCTGTCGGCTGCCTCGAGGGTGCGGGCGATGATAAAGAACCAGGGGCCGTCCGGTGAGGCATGGATGTGTGTTGCCTGGATAGCGCGGTAGACGGCCTGCTTCTCCTTCGGCAGCCTGTCGAAGTCCAGTTCAGTGGTGGGCGCCAGGGCCTCGATGATGTATTCCAGGGGATACTTGTACGTTCTGCTCAGGAGGTCGAATATCTGGATCGACACCTCCGTATCCGTCAGGAACTGCGGATAGATGTGACGCTGAGCCAGGTACTCGCACACGGAGCTGTAATTAGCAAAGTCGCCGTTGTGGACGAGGGCCGTGTTGATCGCCCCGAAGGGATGGGCCCCGCCGGGATGCCAGACCCGCCCCTTCGTGGGGAACCGCTGGTGGGCAATCCAGACATGGGCCTTCAGGTCGTCGATCTTGTAGTAATCCGTGATCGCCTCAGCGTATCCCACGACCTTGAGGATCATGATGTTCCTGCCGCAGGACATGACGAAGGCCTTCTTGTCACCCAGCGACGCGTAGTACTCCTGGTTCAGCCTGACGCTCTGCTGGCTCAGGAACTCGCTTTCCGCGTCCTCACGCGTGAGTTCCCCTAACCCGTTCGCTGCAATGAAGGAATCGAGGACATCCGGTTTCACGCGGACGAAGTAGCGCATCACATCGGGGGGTTTCGCCTCCAGTGAAGGGATGGCCCTCCAGTCCTCGACGGTGTCGAGCTGCGAAGACGCCTCCACGTCAAAACAGGGGGTGATGTATTTCTCTTCGAGCTCCTTCCTGACACCGTTGTCCAAAAACGCGACATGCACCATGGAAAAGGTGTCAAGGACCTCACGGGTCACCCCGAGCTCCTCCGGTATGAAGCCTACCGCGGCGATGCCGCCGCCCTTGCCGTTGCCGCGGTTGTGCATCTGCCGCGACGGCTCATGGATGTGCCGCGCCGCGACGGGCTCCGTCGCGCAGAAACCGACGACGCCGCAGCCGCCCTCTTCCTCGCCTTTATACGAGGCGGGGTAAGACATGCCCAGGTCTTCGGTCAGCCGTTGCCGGGAGCGCAATAACTTTTCAATGATCCCGATGTTCATCTATCTGGTCTCCACGTCGTTCGTATAATCAAGGTGCATCAGGAGATCGGTGCGGCCGCGCAGTTCGCTGACGCTTCGCATGCCGAACCGTTTCAGCATATCTACCAGCTCTTTTCGCCAGGCGCTGTACAGGTTGATTATCCGCTGAGTGCCCCATTCAAGGTCCACATCCCCCGCGAGTTCGGCATCGGTGGTGGCGATGCCCCGCGGACAGCCGCGGCCGCTCTCGCAGCGCGAACACCGTATACACCCGAGTGCGACAAGCTCGGAGGTTCCTACTACGACACCGTCGGCGCCCAGCGCGATGGCCTTCGCGATGTCGTGGACCGTCCGGAGCCCGCCACTGGCGATGAGCGTGACCTTGTCACGGATGCCTTCGTCGGTGAGGAAACGGTGGACCTTCACGATGCCGTACTCGATGGGCATGGCGATGTTCTTCTTCGCTATGTCGGGCGCCGCTCCCGTGCCGCCGTACCCGCCGTCGAGGTGCACTATGTGCGTACCGGCGGAGTAGCTGCCCACGGCGACCATGTCGACGTCATTGGGTGTGGAAACCTTGGTGGAGATCAGGGTCCGCCGGTTTATGTGCTTGATCCAGTCTATGTGCTTCTGATGGTCCTCGATGGAGTACACGCTGTGGAACGGAAAGGGTGAAAAGAGCGAGATGCCGAGGACCGTTTCCCGCATCTTCGCCACCGCCGGGGTGACCTTGTCGGCGAGCAGGTGACCGCCGAGGCCCGGTTTGGCCCCCTGGGCGTACTTGAACTCGACGATGCGGACGCGCTGGATGGTCTCCTCACGGACACCGAAGAGACCCGTCGCTATCTGGGTGATGACGTGGTCGTCGTAGGGCTTCATCCGTTCCATGTAGCCGCCCTCGCCGGTGCAGGTGAATGTGTTGAAGGCAACGGCGGCCCGGGCCTTGGAGAGCTGGACGACGTTGCTGACGGACCCGAAGGACATGCCCCCGCCGTACCAGGGGACATCGATCTTCACCTGCGGCCGGCCGTCGTCCCGCCTGTTGAGCACGATGCTCGTATCTATCTCGTCATCACTGAGTTCCACAGGCGGCTTTTCGGGGAATTTGAACCTCAGGCGGTCAAAACCGCCGCCGGATGCCCCGGTCTCGTAGTCGTAGCCGTATTCGGGCAACGGCGGCTCTCCGGTCTCCGCCATTCTCCACGTGGCCATCAGCATGTCCGGGGTCCAGCGGTAATCGCCCATCGCCTTGAGCATCGGGTTCTCTACCATCTGGAGTGCCTTGTTCGGGCACAGGTCGATGCAATAGTGGTCCGTCCCGGCGCAGGAAGGACCGACACACACGTTCAAATGGGGAGCGGAGAACAGCTTGTAACCCGGTTTCAATACATGCACGCCGTGGGGGCATACCTCTGCACACTTGCCGCAGAGCGTGCAGTCGCTGCTCCGGCGGATGATGTACTTTGCGATCTCGTTACGATAGCGCGGGGGTGCCGGCTTAACCGCGCGGGCGACCTCGACCTGCGGCACCAGGGTCTTCGCCGTGTTCCCGGGCAGAATATCCTTACGCGCTGATTCTTTTGCCAAAGAGCCTTCCAAAGGTCTCCTCCTCAATGTCTTCAAAGAACAATGCACGACCCGTCTCACCGCGCAGGCGGCGGGCCTCCCGCATTCCCATTGCTCCCATGACCTCGATGAGCTGGTCATGCCAGACTGCGATAAGATTCGTCATGCGTCCGACCCCGTACTCGTCGGTGATGCTTTCGATCCCCACGGGACAGTCGAAGCCGTCGCGGCAGCTCGAGCAGAGGCGGCACTCCAGGCCGATGAGCAGGGGCATGTTGATGGTCACCGCGTCAGCGCCGCATATGATCTCTTTCGCCATATGCTCCGCCAGGGCGATGCCACCGCCTGCGATGATGGTTATCTCGTCGCGCACACCCTCCTTCACGAGGGATGTGTGGATATGCCGCGTCATGTCTTTTATGAATTTCGGCGTTTCCACGCCGATCTGGTTCCCGTTGATGTCCGATACGATGTGGATCACCTCGACAACGGGGCTCAGCGCGAGCTCCATGGACCTCTCCTCACCGCGGGAATCAAGCTCGACCCTCACCGCGACCACCAGGTTAGGATTCACGGCCTTGATCCGTCCAATCCGCTCTTCGACGTCCCCGCCGTCCGCGATCTCTATGAGACGGGACTTCGCGAGGACCTCCGGCGGCGGCAGGGGGGCGTCCTTACCGACGTAGAAGATTATGTTCGACAGGTATTTCGTCCTGTACGTTCCCAGAAGTTCGTGCTCTTCCCAGTCGACGATCATCATCGTGCCCGTCCTGCGGGCAACGGTGAGCAGCATGGGCAGGAGGTTGGGGAACCGGTACTCGGCCGGGAACATATCGATCAGTACCGGTACCGGCACATCAACGAGCGGCGGCAGGACGGTGGCGAGCCCGTTGTCGTCGAAGGAGAGCACGCCCGGCTTCCTCCCGATGTCAACGGCGGTGCTGATGTACTCCCGTCCATGGATCCCGTCGCGGGTGGGACGGACGATCTCCGACATGTCCGTCCACATGGAATCGAAACCGGCGCCCGTGAACCTGCCCCGGTAGCCGGCGCCGGAAACGGGAATGCCGGCGGTCTCCGCCTGATTCCATGTCGTCAGGATGATATCGGGGGTATAATACCCGTTGCCCATGCGTTCGTATTCGGGGTTCACCGTCAGGGCCAGCAGCCCCTTCGTGCACTTCTGCACGCAGGAGAAACAACCCATGCATTCAAAGAACATGGAACTGAACTCCTCGAGGTCCCTGATGAACTGCATCTCCTGCCGGTAGCGGTCGAAGACGCAGGCCTTCTTCACGCAGTTGTGGCACCGGGCGCAGTCCTCGCGCCAGTCCACGATCCCGAACTTGCCTGTCTTCGGCAGCCTGGGTGGGATCCTTTTCGTCTCTATGTGATATTTCTTCGGCATTTCATTCCGCCTCTGTCATTGCGATACGGCCGCCAGGAGCTCGCTCAGGCACGACTCGTTGCCGCCGGAAAGGATGTGGACGCCTTTAAGCCCCGGAAGACCCTTGAGCTTATTGATGGTCTCCGCGGCGATCCTGACGCCCTCCTTTTCCTGCGCCCCATCGTCACCCGCGGCTTTAAGCCGGTTGACGATGCTCTCAGGGATGATGAAATCGGTATGGGCAGCGGTCAGTTCCGCGGCCTGGGCTGCGCTCCGCAAAGGCAGGACGCCGGCAAGGACCGCGGCCCTGTCGGTGAGCGACGCTGCGCGGGCGGCCTCCAGCCAGACCTTGAAGCTGTCCACGTCGAACACCGCCTGTGTTTGGATGAAATCCGCGCCCGCTGCCACCTTCTTGCCCAACCTCAGGATGTTCAGCTCCAGCGGTTTCAGGTCCGGGTTGGCAACAGCTCCGACGAGCATGGCGAAATCCCCCCGGATCTTCGTGCCGTCAAGAAGCTCGCCTCCGTTCATCCTCCTGACGACGTCTATCAATTGAATGGAGTCGATATCGAATACGTTGGCTGCCTCGCCGCACCCCATGAGGGTCTGGTGGAAACCGGAGAGGCACAGCACGTTCCTGATGCCGAGATGCGCCGCCCCGAGCAGGTCGGATTGAAGGGCGATGCGGTTGCGGTCCCTCGTTACCATCTGCAGCACCGGTTCGATGCCTGCCTTGAGCAGGGCCACGGATGCGGCCAGGCTCGACATGGACACCCCGTAGTGGTTGTCGGCCGCGTTCACCGCCGTGAGACCGCTGCCGAACGTCCCGGCATCCACTGTCAACCCCGTACCGGCCACCGGCAAATACTCGGCGGTGAAGATAAACTCCTTGCCGCTGATCCTGGCTGCCAACTTGCTATCAGGTCTCATTCCCTGCACTCCTTGCTGTTAGACTGGTGAAGAACTGCCGACTCTCCCGGCCGCGGCGTTCTCAACCATCGTCCTTATCTGAAGTCGGAAATCTTCTAGCTTATGGATAGCGCCCGCTATGCCCTCATCGTCCAGTTGGATCACCCTGATCCGGCCCTTTCCGAACCCTGCCTCATCAAGCAGTTCATCGACGGCCTGCACCCTTTTCCTGGCCCGCATGTTGCCTTCCATGTACCGGCACGCGCCTTCAGCGCATATCATGACGGCGGCGCCGTCGGCGCCCGTGTCGAACGCCTTGGTCAGGTACAGGATATCCAGTTTCCCCGAACAGGGCAGAGAGACCATCTTGATCTCGTCATCCTGCCGGGAACAACCACGCATCAATTCCTTCTGGTCGTAGCCGGTCGCACAGTGGAAGACATATATCCTGGGAATCCGGTCATTCAATGTTCATACCCTCACCTGCCAGATGACAACTCATGGCGATCTCCTTCACGGTCCCGCGTCAAACCGCCTCCCACCAGTTGATCTGTCTTTGTTCCAGCCACCTTGTCTCGTCGACAAACCGCGATATGACCTTGCGGTACCGCAGGGAAGACTCCACGATCCTTCGGAAGTTCCTGACGACCCTTTTCCCCTGGTCGGCAAAGGTCTCCATGATCTTTCTGCCGTCGCGGATGATCTTCTTCACGTCGATATCCTTTTCATCCCTCATCCATGATTCCACCATCTCCGGTGTCGCTTCTATATGGAACTGAAGGCCGTAGGCGCTGTGCCCTACCCTGAAGGCCTGGTTGGTACAGACCCTCCCCTTCGCAAGAAGGGCACCGTCGCCGGGCAGGTCGAAGGAATCCTCGTGCCACTGGAAAACGGTCATGTGTTGCGGGTTGCCTCTGAAGAGGCTGTCCTTCATACCCTCGGACGTCTTCATCACGGTGAACCACCCGATCTCCCTCTTTGGCGACTTCATCACGGCGGCGCCGCAGGTCTTCGCGATGAGCTGTGCGCCGAGGCATATGCCGAGAAGAGGCACCTCATCGATCAAGGCGCGTCTGATGAGGGACTCTTCCTCCCTCAGGAAGGGATAGGCGTCCTCCTGGTAAACGCTCATGGGGCCACCGAGGATGACTATCCCGCCGATATCGTCAAGGTCATGGGGAAGAGGCATCCCGGCGCCCGACATCTCGAGGACCTCCACGTTCCATCCGTCCTCGGAAAAGAGGTCCGCTATGCATCCCGGGCCTTCCTGTTCGACCTGCTTTATTATGAGAAGTCTTTTTTCCATGTCATCCCGCCTCACTTTCCCCGCGTCCCTCAGCGGGGAGGCTTGCGAATGGGACCTGAAACCTCAGTCGCCGTCAAGGCATTTCCTGAGGTGCTCAAGCTGATAGTGAAGCTTCTGAAAACTCTCCCTCAGGGTATCGTCGCCGTGATCGGCCTCCCACAGGGACCACAGATCCTCAAGCGATCCGATGGCGCCGGAGAGGATCCCGCCAAGGGCCGTGCCGGCCACCCGCGACCTTTCACCGTCGAAGGCGCTCACAGGAACGACCCTGACGATGGGGAAATGCCTTAGACTATCTGAATGCGCCACAATACACCCCGCATAACGCCTTTTAAGGCTTGTTAGTCCAAGACGATGACTTATTTTGAACGGCTTTGTTCGTTTCCTTGAAAACCCCTCGTAGGTCGTTGAGGGATCTGTACGTCAATGTACGCTTAGAGTATAATGCAACACCAACCAATTTACAAGAAAATATTTGGGGTTAACAGCAAAGACGGTTCAAGGTTTCAGGTTCCATGTTTCAGGTGAAAGAAAAGGGCGTCATTCGCATGTGAAGCAGTCTGCACTTGCTTTTAGCCCGGAACAGGGAACGGTCTTCTCCTCCTGAAACTTGAAACCTTGAACCTTGAACCGTCTTGTTACCCTATCGCCTCTCCCCCTCTCTCTTCCGTCCTGATGCGGACGCATTCCACAAGGTCGAGGACGAAGATCTTGCCGTCGCCGGTCTCACCGGTCTGGGCGCCCTTGATGATGGCCTTTATCGTCCTTTCCACGAAGTCCTCGTTGACGGCTATCTCGAGACGGATCTTTCTCAGGAGGTTGCCCATCTCCTTCACCCCGCGGTACACCTCGGTGACGCCCATCTGTCTCCCGTGGCCGAGCACCTCGTTGACGGTGATGAGGTTGACATCCTCCTTGTAGAGTTCCTGTTTTACCGACTCGAGCCTGTCCGGTTGTATGATCGCTATTATGAGCTTCATTATCCTCCCTCCTTACTCCAGGATCGTATATGCCTTCTCATGGTGCTGCGTCAGGTCGAGACCCACGATCTCGTCCTTTTCCGGCACCCGCACCTTCATCACGAGGTCGATGACCTTGTAGATGATGAAGCTGGCGACGAAGCTGTAGGCAATGGTCACAGCGGTGGCGATCACCTGGACAAGGAACTGTTTCGGGTTGCCGAAGAAAAGGCCGTCGGCCCCGGCCGGGTTTACCGCCTTCGACGCGAAAAGCCCCGTGGCCAGCGCTCCCCAGATACCGCCTATGCAGTGGACGCCGAAGACGTCGAGGGCGTCGTCATACCCAAATTTCGGCTTGATGTAGGCAACGGCGAAGTAGCAGAAGATGCTGACGAAGACGCCGATGAGGATTGCCGATACGGCGCTGACGAAACCCGCCGCGGGGGTTATGGCCACAAGGCCGCCCACGGCGCCCGTCGCCATGCCGAGCATGGTCGGCTTCCTGTTGAATATCCAGTCGATAAGTGCCCAGGTCATCCCCGCCGCGGCCGCCGCCGTGTTGGTGACCACAAACGCGTTGACAGCGATGTCGTTCGCCCCGAGGGAACTGCCTGCGTTGAAGCCGAACCACCCGAACCACAGGAGGGCTGTCCCCAGGATGGTGAAGGGCAGGTTGTGGGGAAGGATCGCGTGGCCGTTGGAGCCCTTGCGCTTACCGATGAATATGGCCGTCATGAAGGCGGCTATGCCGGCATTGATATGGACGACCGTCCCTCCGGCGAAATCGAGGGCCCCCATCTCCCTGAGCCACCCACCTATTCCCCACACCCAGTGGCATACGGGGTCATAGACGAAAGTCGCCCAGACTAGTATAAAGACCACAAATGCGGCGAACTTCATGCGCTCGGCAAATGCCCCGATGATGAGTGCCGGGGTTATGACGGCGAACATCATCTGAAAGATCATGAAGAGCTGGTGCGGGATGGTCGCGGCGTAGTCCGCATATGGGGCAAGCCCCACTCCCTTGAGGCCGACCCACTCGAAGCCTCCCCAGAAACCCTTGCCGGGGCCGAAGGAAAGGCTGTACCCATAAAGCACCCATTGAACGCTTATCACGCAAAGGATGGTGAAGCATTGCATCAGGATGCCGAGGACGTTCTTCTTGCCCACCATTCCTCCGTAGAAGAACGCAAGCCCCGGGGTCATGAGCATGACGAGGGCCGTGGCCACGATAAGCCACGCCGTATCCCCGGTATCGGCCTTCGCCGCCGCCGCCGCGGGCGCCGCCTGTGCAGGGGCCGGGGCCGCCCCCTGTCCGGTTTCGGCCTGAGCATACGCTAACCCGGCAGGCATCACGAACAGGGCGAAGAGTACGAGTAGTGCAAGAAACCTTTTCATCTTTACGCCTCCTCCATGAAATAAAGAAGGCGCCAGGGACCCTTTATGGGTCCACGACGCCTTCGTCTGGCAACCATAAGAATGGAAATGGCGCCCTGAACTCTCTCAGAACGCCATTGTTATTTTCACATCACTGTGACTGCTCAATTCGGTGAGCAGCGATATTATAGTGAAGTAAGAAACCGCCCCGACTGGTAACCTCCACCCTCCTTACGGCATGGTCATCGGGCCCGCGGGAAGTACAAGGCGGGCAAGGATATTGATGATCAGTGAGACGACGATACTGACGACGATGACGACGACAAAATACCCGAGGGCCTTCTCCTTCGGTGTCTCCATCAGGACGGGCAGGCCTGTGTAGAGAAGGTACAGACCGTAGAGCGACGCCAGGAATGTGAGTATGCCCAGCGAGGGCACGATCATGAAGATGCCGCCTATCCAGGCCGGGGTGAAGGAAAAGACGGCCACCTTCGCCGCCGAAACGATGTCCTTGCGGGAATCGAAGGAAGGCGCGAGGGCGTCTATCAGGAACGCCACTACATAGACCCCCACGAGCGTGAGGACGTAGGACAGAATGGCATGGAACAGACCGGACAGGAAGGGGATACGGAAATGGATGCCGAGCATGGAAGTGCCTATGAGGGACATCCCTATGAACCCGGCGGCGGCCGGAATGACAGCCAGTATCGCGGCGTAGGAGCTAAAGAGATCCTTGATGGTCGCCTCTTCGGCCTTGATCGTTTCCCACGTCACCGTGGGCTTGAGCATAATGCTTTTTGCCCGTTCCACCAGATTCATAGACCCTCCTCATCGTCTGACTTTTTGCTCTTTTCCGTTTTCTGTAAATATATCGTCATTAATACCACATAGCCGAAAACCGTACAAGCTCTTAAGCGCTCTCAGAATGCTTTTCACGGGTCATCAGACCGATGCCCATAACGACGGCAACGTAGACCGTCACCGGCCACAGGGGGTGGATCATCCTGTGCAGCCCCGTTACGAAGGAGAGTGCCATGATAACGACGGTGCCGAGAAGCGCCGCGAAGGCAAAGGTACTTTTTATGCCCCGCGCGAACCATCCGGCAAACACGACGTAGACGATGGCACTCAGGAAGACCGCGAGCCAGGTAACCTCGCGGAGGATCTCTCTGACGAAGAACCCGAGGGCGAGGGACAGCGCACCTATCGCAAGCGTCGTCAGGCGCGACGCGAGAAGCATCCTCCTGTCGCTCTCTATCCTGAAGAGGGGCGCTACGTACCCCTTCACTGCAAGCGTCGTGGCGCCCATGAGAAAGGGGGACCCGGAGCTCATCAGCGGCGCCCACATGCTGATGAGGAAGAAAACCGCCACCCAGGGCGGTACGATGGCAATAAGCGCGGGAAGAGCGGCGAGGGAGTTTATCTCCGGGAAACGGTACTTCGCGATTATCCCGCAAAGGGCCGCCATTACGACAACGGGAATGGCGATAAGGTTGCCGATGACGATCCCCCGTCTCCCCTCGGCAAAGGTCCTTGCGGAGGATGCGGTGTTGATGACGGGTTGCGCGAGTACGCCGAGGGTGAAATTGATAAAGGCCCAGCTTAGCGCCTGGGAGACCCCGAGGTCTCCGAAAAGAGCATAGCAATGGCCGCTCTGCGCCATGGCCTGCAATCCGCCGGTCGAAAATATCACGTAAAGGCCTCCGAGAAAGATGCCGAACACGATGGCACAGATGTGGATGAGGTTCGTGTAGGCGGTCGCAACGAAACCGCCCATGGCGTTGTAAAGGGTGAAAACGACCGTCGTGAGCACCATTCCCTGGTTGTACGAAATGATCCCGCCGGTGAGAACCGACAATATGGCACCTCCCCCCACGATCTGCATCGTGACGATCCATATGGAAAATACAAGCTGGAGAATGCCCGCGAGGCGCGTTGTCTTCCTGTCATAGAGGCCACCCACGACATCGAGGATGGAATAGGTCTTCCTGCCGCCCAGCACCCTTGGCAGGAGTATGGCGGTGACGAACATGGCTGCCCAGATCCCGGCCTGAAACCACAACGCTGAAAGGCCATGGATGAAGGAACCCTGGGCCATGCCCACGATGGAAACGCCCCCTATCCACGTGCCGGCTATGAGGACGGCGATGAAGGGAACCGACAGCCCCCGGGACGCCACGAGATAGGCATCGGCCGACCGGGACCTCCTGGTCACGACGGCCCCGGTGAGCCAGAGAATGCAGATGTAGGCCGCTATCGCAAAGAGGTAGAGGCCCTTCACGCCCTATTTTCTCCTGAAGAACTCATCGAGCCTCTGCTTGAAAAGGGGTTTCGCGGCAAGGTCGGCGACGTAACGGCGTTCGAGGTCGAGGTGAGTCTCCAGCCCGAAAAAGAGGCAGCGGTTCACAAGGTCCTTGAACTTGCCCATCGTCTCCAGGGGCAGCGCCTTCAGGGTTCGGATGAGTTCCTCGAGTTTCTCGTCCACTTGCGCGTCTTCACACAGGATATTGACAAGCCCCAGGTCCCGTGCCTCATCCATGGTGACGTTCCGGGACAAAAGGTAGAGCTCATTGAAAAGCTTTGCCCCGATGATACGGGGCAGAAGGATGCTGCCTCCCCCGTCGGGGGTGAGACCTATCCTGCGATACCCCATGTTCATGACGGTCTTTTTCGTCGCGATCGAAAGGTCACAGGCAAGCGCCAGACCCACCCCCGCTCCGACAACCACACCCTCGATGACGGCTATGACGATGGCGGGTACGTTCCGGATCATCTTTATGCTCTCGTTGAGGACACCCGCCTCGGCGTCGATGAGCGCCTCGGCATCCTCGGACTCCCTGAAGGCCATTATGTCCCCACCGGAGCAGAATGCCCCTCCGGAACCCCGAATAACGACAAAGGGGGCCTTTTCCCGCGCGGCGTTCTTCATCGCCTCGTAAAGCCCCTTGAGAAGGTCGTAATCCATGGCGTTCTTCTTGTCCGGCCTGTTCAGCGTGATGGTAAACACGTCATCCTTCAGAGATTCCAGTACAACCGACATATGTTCCTCCTTGATTGTATATCTAACCCGCACCCACAACAGCTCAATTCACCGTCATCCATGCAAAGGCAGAGATGACGAGATGAAAGATCCGTCCCCGATGCCGATGGCTCCCTGAACCCAGGGTGTCTTTGCCCGTATACCCGTCCGCCCGTATGCCCGTTTGCGCGGAGCGCAGACCATCAGTCATACCTCGAAAACGGTCCCCACCGAGGCATAGAAACCCCGTTTACCCACTTCCCGTATCAATTTCGCCGCATAGCCTATGCCGGTGCAATGACAAACACCGATCGTGCCAACCTCCATGTCCGCGACGGCCTTTATCGAGAGGTCCACGGCATCCTCGGGAAGGATGCTCCAGTGGGTGCCCCCGATAACGGCGCACAGAGGCACACCGGGAAGGTTTTTGCGGACATGTTCGAGGGTATTCACCGTCCCCGAGTGGGCACATCCAAGAAGCACGACCAGGCCGCCTTCCGTGAATATGACCAGGGCTCCGTCGTCAGGCACGGTATCGACATCGTAGGTCTCTCCCCTCTTGACCGCGAGCCGTTTGTCACCCGTTTCAAAGGCCGAAAGCCGAGGTATCTCGCCGGTGAGATACACCCCCTTCGCGATGTCGCGAAAATCGGAGGCCAGACGGAAATCCGCCCCGCTCGCCTCCAGGGACTCTCTCCTTACGGGTATGCCGATAAAACGCACCGACATACTCTCATCTTTGCGCTCCAGGGCGTATTTCTCATCGAAAATGGCGGGGTGACCGTGGACCTCCACGGGTCCCGTGACCCCGAGGACGTCCTTCAACCCTCCTGTATGATCGTAGTGACCATGACTGAGCAGGATCTTCTTTATTGAGCGCAGGTCCCTGGCGAAGGTGAGAGAGTTCCTGAGGATCCCGATGCCGGAGCCGGTGTCGAAAAGATAGGTCTCATCTTCCGTTTCCACAAGGACGGCAAGACCATGCTCCCCGATGCCGCGGAGATTTGCCACCACGTTCTCGCAAAGAACGGTTAGCCGAAGATGTCTGTGTTTTTCCATGATAGACAGCCTTTGAGATGGATTTTTCAGTCTTTTCAATGATTAACCATATCCGGGCTTTTTTCAAGCTAAAAACGCTCCCGACCCCGCCTTCCCGGGCAAGTAAAACACCGCTTTCGAACTCCGGTTGACGACACCTTGTGAAAAGCCGGAACACCCTTAATATCAATACTTTTTATC
>LVAA01000083.1 GCA_001603955.1 Syntrophobacterales bacterium Delta_02
TTCGATCTTGTACTGCTTCCCGCCGTTCTCGATGATCGCGTACATGTGTTACTCCTTAACTATAGGTTCTGAAAAAAACTACATATATTATGATAAGGACGCGGAAAAAGTCAATAGAAAGGAGCGTCTGGCGCATGGTCCCACCCAAAACTATGGACTTTTGGCCCGCCATCCGTTATATTGATGTGCATCGGGGCGTAGCGCAGCATGGTTTAGCGCACCTGCTTGGGGTGCAGGAGGCCGCAGGTTCAAATCCCGTCGCCCCGATATTTTATTTCTCGAGACCGGGTATTTCTTGCTTGTCCTTCTCACCAACGACGATGGCATCCATTCAAAGGGGATCGTCACCCTTGGCAGACACCTGTCGGAAAAACATGAAGTATACATGGTCGCGCCGGAGCGCGAACGGACCTGCGTCGCCCACGCGGTGACCCTGCACAAACCCCTCAGGGTCCGTGAGGTCTCCCACGGCGTGTACGCGACGAACGGGACCCCCGCGGACTGCGTCCTCCTGGGCGTCAACGCCGTCCTCCCCCGGCGGCCCGACTTCGTCGTTTCGGGGATAAACACGGGGCCGAACATGGGCCGGGACGTGAACTATTCCGGGACGGTGGCGGCAGCGAGAGAGGCTGCGTTTCTGGGCATCCCCTCCATGGCCGTTTCCATCTGCGCCCGGGAGGGATTCCTCTTCGACGACGCAGCCACCGTCGCCTGCGCCGTCATGGAGAGGCTCACGGATGGTATCTTTCCCGAAGGCACCGTCGCGAACGTCAATATTCCCAACCTTCCGCGGGAGAGACTCAAAGGTTTTTCCGTGACAAGGCTCGGCAAAAGAATATATAATGATATTGTTCACGAAAGAGTCGATCCACGGGGCCGGAAATACTACTGGATAGGCGGCAACGGTGAAAAATACGAACGCAGGCGCGGTACCGACTTCTACGCCGTAGAGAAGGGTTACGTTTCCGTAACACCCCTGGGTCTCGATATAACGGACGCCGGTTCGATGAAAATTTATCAAAAACACTTCAGGAGGTTGTTATGAAGTCAACGTTATCCATTATCAAGGCTGATATCGGTAGCATCGGCGGGCATATCATGCCCAGCAAGAAACTGATCAAGCGGGTGATAGAATTCGTAGAGTCCGAAGCCAAGGATCTTGTAAGCGACTTTTTCGTAAGCCACACCGGCGACGATATCGCCATCCTCTTCGCCCACACGAACGGGGTTGGTTTCGAGAAACTCCACAAGCTTGCCTGGGACGCCTTCCTCGCGGGGACCCAGGTGGCGAAGAAACAGGGCCTCTACGGAGCAGGCCAGGACCTTCTGAAAGACTCCTTTTCGGGCAACGTCAAAGGTATGGGACCGGCCGTCGCGGAGATGGAATTCGAGGAAAGGCCGAACGAACCCTTCGTCATGTTCGCGGCTGACAAGACGGACCCCGGCGCCTACAACCTGCCCCTTTACCTCATGTTCTGCGACCCCATGTACAACTCGGGTCTCATTCTCTCCCCCAACATGGCGAAGGGCTTCAAGTTCGTCATCATGGACGTGGCGCACACCGAGGGCGACAAGGTCATCGAGCTCAATGCGCCTGAAGAACTGTACGATATCGCCGCCCTGCTCAGGGACAACGAGCGCTACGTCGTGGAATCCGTCTGGTCCCGCGAGACCGGCGAGATCGCCGCGGCCGCGTGTACTTCCCGGCTCCACAACATCGCCGGCAAATACACGGGCAAGGATGACCCAGTCATGCTTGTCCGCTGCCAGGGCCCATTCCCGGCAACGGGCGAGGTGCTCGCGCCCTTCAATATCGGCCACTTTGTCGCCGGTTTCATGCGCGGAAGCCACACGGGTCCCCTGATGCCCGTCAAGATGAACTCCAGCGTGTCCTACTTCGACGGGCCGCCCGTCGTGTCCGCCATGGGCTTCTGCGTACACGAAGGCAAGCTCACGGAAGCGGCCGACTGCTTCGATCATCCGTACTGGGATTACATCAGGAACAACGTTTCGCGGAAGGCCACGGAGATCAGGCAGCAGGGCTTCTCCGGCGCGGCTATGCTCCCTTACAGCGAACTGGAGTACGGCGGCATCGTGAAGAAGATGGAAAAACTGGAACCCAAGTTCAAGGTAAAAGGATAAAAACGTTTTAAGTTTTAGGTGTTAAGTTTTAAGTAAAGACCGTGTCAGGCCTCAGCCACTCAAAGCTTGACATGGTCTTTGTCTTTCACTTAAAACTTAACACCTAAAACTTAACACGAGCTTTTGATATGAAATTCATTATCGAAAATTTCGGTTGTCAGATGAACGACCACGACATGGACAAGATGGGGTCCGTCCTCATCGACCATGGACACGTGGCAGGGAAGGACGTCGACGAGGCCGACGCCGTCATCGTCAATACATGCTGCATCAGGGAAAAGGCGGAGCAAAAGTTCTACAGTCTCATGGGAAGGCTCCAGCATCTGCGCAGGAAGAAGGGTACCATCCTGGGCGTGACGGGGTGCATCGCCGAGCAGGAAAAGGAGAACATCTTCGAGCGGCTGCCTTTCATCGATTTCGCCCTGGGACCTTCGAACATTCACCGTGTCGCGGAGGCTCTTGAGAACGCGGCGGGCGGGGGACGCACCTCGGCCTTCGGGGACAACACCTGCTCTCCCTCCCTGCTCATCAGGCCCCACAACACCCGCAGGGGCATCAAGGGCTACGTGACCATCATGAAGGGCTGCAACAACTTCTGCAGCTACTGCGTGGTGCCCTACGTGCGGGGCCGGGAAGAGAGCAGGAGGAGCGAGGATGTCCTTGCCGAGGTCCGCGAAATGGCCGGGCGGGGCATCGTGGAGGTAACGCTCCTGGGCCAGAACGTCAACTCTTACAATAACGGTAATGAAGACCTCTCCTTCCCGGAGCTCCTCAGCGGGATAGATGCGATACCGGGGATATCCCGGCTGCGTTTCGTCACGTCCCACCCCAAGGACATCTCACCGGAGCTCATCGCGTGCTTCGGGACCCTGGGGACGCTCTGCGAATCGATCCACCTCCCCTTTCAGTCGGGCTCGGACAGGATCCTCTCGCTCATGAACAGGGGCTACACCTCCTCCGGGTACCTCCACAAGGTCGAGGCGCTCAAGGAACAGTGCCCCGGGATCGCCTTTACGGCCGACTGCATCGTGGGCTTCCCCGGCGAACAGGACAGCGATTTCGAGGCGACCATGAGGCTCATGGAAACCGTCAGGTTCGACGGAGTCTTTTCCTTCATCTACTCGGCACGGAGATTCACGACCGCGGCCAACCTCCCCGGCAGGGTGCCTCCCGCCATCGCCCACGAAAGGCTCAGCCGGTTCCAGAAGAGGCAGAGGGCTATAACCCTCGACTCCAACAGGGCGATGGAGGGCAGCCGGGTCGAGGTCCTTGTCGAAGGCCAGAGCAAAAACTCCCCCGACGAACTCTCAGGAAGGACGCGGTCCGGCAAGATAGTCAACTTCCGGGGCAACCCCGGGCTGGTTTACAAATTAGTGGAAGTGGATATAATAAAAGGGTATGCTAATTCATTACGGGGAGAACTACGGGATACCCCGGGGAGGTAATAGATGCTCAAAGAGATGAAGGTTGCCGGAATAACCGTTGACCCTTTCACCAATACGCCCATCGTTCTCCTGAAGGATTCGGAGGAAAAGGACGTCCTCCCCATCTGGATAGGGCTTCTCGAGGCATCGAGCATCGCAACGGCCCTGGAGAACATCGAGACGCCGAGACCCATGACGCACGATCTGATCAAGAACATCCTCGACAGCCTGGGGGTGAAGATCCTCAAGATCGAGGTGAACGATCTCAAGGACAACACGTACTATGCCCTCATCCACATGGACGTGAACAAGAAACGGATGGTCATAGACTCGCGTCCCAGCGACGCCATCGCCATCGCCCTTCGCACGAACGCCCCCATCTTCGTGGAGGAGAGCGTCATCCAGCGCTCGGCCAAGGTGGATCTGGCCACCCAGAAGAGCGACAAGGTGGTCACGGAAAGCTCCGACTGGGAGGACATACTGGAAAACCTCTCCCAGGATGATTTTGGAAAGTACAAGATGTAGTATGGATCTCCCGACCGGAAAGAAATTCTTTTTCGTCCTGGTTTGGAGATCAAGGGGTCGTGCGGAGGCGTCCACCTGAAACGCCGCACGGGCAGGGCGGAAAAGAGCCCTTTATGATCCGGAAATTATGATTGATCTGCATACACATACACTGTTGAGTGACGGCGAACTGCTCCCCCTCGAACTTGCCCGCCGGGCAAAGGTCAAAGGCTACCGGGTACTCGGCATATCGGACCATGTCGACGTGACGAACATAGAGAATGTCGCCGCATCCATTCTCAAACTGGGGAAATACAACGAACTACACGAAGGCATCACGATCGTGGCAGGGGCCGAGCTCACCCACTGCCCGGCGAAACAGATCGGCGAGCTTACCGCCATAGCACGCAGGCTCGGCTTCTCTTACGTTATCGTACACGGCGAGACCATCGCGGAGCCCGTGGAGGAAGGGACCAATGCCGCAGCCATCGAGGCAGGGGTCGACATCCTCGCCCACCCCGGCCTCATCACGCCGAAGGACGTGGAAGCAGCGAGGGACCGGGGTGTCCTCCTGGAGATAACCACGCGGAAGGGGCATTCCCTGACGAACGGCCACGTCGCGAAACTGGCCACGGCCGCGGGGGCAAAGCTCGTCATCGATACCGATTCCCACAGTCCGTCAGACCTCGTCACCGCTACAGAGGCCCTGAGGGTGGTTCTGGGAGCGGGGCTCGGTGAGGAGGACTTTGCCGCCATGCAGCAGAACGCCGAAGCGCTCATCCGGAAGATAACAAGGTAAGGACAATGAAGCTCTCCATCTCAGACAGCGTCAAAAAGATACCCTACTATCCCAAGGCCCTCATGTACGGGCACGAGGACGGATGGGTCCGCCTGTCCTCCAACGAGAACCCCTACCCCCCGTCGGAGATGGTCTTCGAGTCCATACTCGACGCCCTTTTCGGGATCAACCGTTATCCCGGGGGAGAAAAGGAGCTCAAGGACGACCTCGCCGGCCTCTATCGTCTTAAGGGAGATAACTTCCTCATAGGCAACGGCTCCAACGAGCTCATCGAGATGACCTTCAGGGCCATGAAACACGACGCGAGAAACGGTGTCATAGTCACGGAATCGTCATTCGCCTTTTACGACATAGCCGCGCGGATCTACGGATACGAGACGACAAAGGTGCCCCTTGAGGGCCTTCGCACGGACCTCGGGAAGATAGCGGCCGCGATAGACGACCGGACCCGGATCGTCTTCCTCAACAACCCACTCAACCCCACGGGCACCATATACCACCAGGAGGAGTTTGAACGTTTCATCGGCTCCCTCCCACCGGAGGTGCTCGTCGTTGTCGATGAGGCTTATGCCGAGTTCGCCGAGAGCGAGAGTTTCCCCGCAACGCTCGCCTTTCTCGAGAAATATCCCGTGCTCGTCCTCAGGACCTTCTCCAAGGCCTACGGCCTCGCCGGCCTCAGGGTCGGATACGGAATAGGCGACACCGAGCTTGTCTCCTTCCTCGAGCGGACGAAGCAGCCCTTCAGCATCAATCTCATAGCCATTCTCGCCGCACGGGCCGCTGTCAAGGACCAGCCCCGCCTCGCCGCGGTCCTCGCCAACAACAGGTCCGCGAAAAGCTTCTATTACGAGTCCCTCAAGGCGCTCGCCCTCGAATACGTCCCCACCGAAGCAAACTTCGTCCTCGTCAGGCTGGGTCCAAGGGCCGATGAGATCACGAAGAAGCTCTTCGACAGAAAGGTCCTCGTCCGCTTCATGGGCGCCTACGGCCTGCCCAACTCGATCCGGATCTCCTTCGGCACCGCCTACGAAAACACCCGCTGCATCGAAGAACTGAAAAGACTGCTCTGAACCCTTTAGAAGCCTTGCCTCTCGCCCGTTCCTCACTTCGTTCGTCTCTCAAGCCCGCAGAGATCGCAGAGAAAAGACTCGGCCGGATTTCGAAGCCTTCCAAAATCCGGCCGGCTTTGCATCCCGTCTGCGACGGGAGGGAAAGAAGACGGTTGGTTTCGGGTGGGAGTGATGGGGAGGGGACAGGAAGGTGTGGGGGTGAGGTGGTATGGGGGTTGGAGGATGGAGTATAGGACCTATGACTACAGTGGGGATGAGGGGGGAGAGGTTGATTAAGAATTAAGGATATTCTTTTCTCTCCCGCCGCAACGGCGGGACGAGAAGGCCGCCGGATCTTGGGAGGCTCCGAGATCCGGCGGCAGTCTTTTCTCTCTTTTCTCCTCTCTCTGCGATCTCTGCGGACTCGAGCGAAGCGGGCGTGAGATAAAGTCTTTGAGCCTAGCCCTCGCTCTTACCCCGCCCCCCGCGCGGTGTTGCGGGGTTCGGCTTTGAATTTCGCTGAAAAGTGGTATATACTGATTACTTGGCATCAGTTTTTCAGGCTGCGGGAAACAACGTGACTCCAGAGAATAACAAGATCATCACCATAGACGGTCCGAGCGGGGCCGGCAAGTCCACCATTGCCAGGCTTCTCGCTTCCACGGCCGGCTACACGTACATCGATTCCGGCGCCATATACCGCGGCGTCGCTTACGCTTACAAGACGAGGAAGAACGAGGAGACCATCGAAGAGCTCCTTCGGGACCTGCCTCTCTCCTTCGAATTCGGCAGTGACACGCGGGTCACGCTTTCGGGAAAGGACATCTCCAGCGAGATCCGGCAGCCCGACATCTCGCTCCTGGCGTCCTCGCTGTCGCAGAAGCAGGTCGTGAGGGACTACGCGAACGCGGTCCAGCGCAAGCTGGCCAGGCAGGGGAAGGTGGTGCTGGAAGGGCGCGATACGGGCAGCGTCGTCTTTCCTGACGCCGATATCAAGTTCTACCTCGACGCCCGGCCCGACGAAAGGGCGAACCGCAGGTACAGCGAACTGACGATGAAGGGTTCGGGCCCCGTCCTGTCCGCTGTGAAGGAAGACATGGAGAAGCGGGACAGGAACGACTCCGAACGGGCCATAGCCCCTCTCGTCGTTCCCCCGGGCGCGATAGTGCTGGACACAACGGGAACGGACGTAGAGGGTGTTCTCAGCATGGTCCTCGCGCATATTGAGAAGGAGGACGGCTCATAGAATGAACGTGGTCAAGACGAAGAACATCGGCTTCTGTTTCGGGGTCAAGCGCGCCATCAAGATGGTCCTTAAGGCTGCCGACGAGACGGGCGGGAAGGTGTTCACGCTGGGGCCCATCATCCACAATCCCCAGATGGTGAACCTCCTGAAGGAAAAGGGCGTCACCCCCGTGGATGATGTCCACGAGATCACGGAAGGGACGATAGTCTTCAGAACCCACGGCATATGCAAGGACGAAGAGGAATATGCGAAGACAACGGGCCTCAAGATCATCGACACGACCTGCCCCTTCGTGAAGCGCGTGCGAAAGCACGCAAACTACCTCGAGAAGAGCGGCTACCAGGTCGTGATCGTGGGCGACAGGAACCATCCCGAGGTCAAAAGTGTCTTGAGTTATTTGGATAACGATGGTATTGTACTACAGGAACCAACAACATTGACCGCCAGGAAGGTGGGAGTTGTTAGCCAGACCACCCTCGACAAGGGAACCTTCGTCGGTATCGTGAAGGAGCTCATCGCAGGCGTGGAGGAGCTGAGGATCTACAATACGATTTGCGAAAGCACCCAGATACGACAAAATGAGGCCATAGAGTTATCGGGCAAAGTCGATATGATGTTGGTAGTGGGGGGAAAGAACAGCTCCAACACCACAAAACTCTACAAGGTCGTTCACAAGGTACAACCAAACACCCATCATATCGAGACAGTTGACGATCTGCGGCCGGAATGGTTTCGGAACGTATCCCGCGTGGGTCTGACGGGAGGAGCATCAACTCCCGACCTTATCATAGACATTGTTGAGGGGCGCGCAAAAAACTTTTAGGGGGCAAAGGAACATGGTGGAGACAGATACCGGGGCACCGAAAGAGAACTCACAGGAGGACATGCAGGCCCTGTATGAAACGTCGATGAAGAGCCTGCAGGAAGGCAATGTCCTGAAGGGCCGGGTGATCAACATCACCGGTGATTCGGTCATTGTCGATGTGGGTTTGAAGTCCGAGGGCATAGTCTCCCTGCAGGAATTCCCTCCGAAAGAAGGCGAGGCCCAGCCTGTGAGCGTTGACGATGAAGTGGAAGTGATGATCGTCGGCAGGGAGAAAGAGTCGGGCCTCCTGAGGCTGTCCAAGAAACGTGTCGATGAGATCAAGACCTGGGAAAAGATCGATAAGTCCCTGGAAGACGGCACTCCCCTGGAAGGACACATTCTGAATGAAGTCAAGGGTGGGTTCATCGTCGACATGGGCATCAACGCCTTCCTGCCGCTCTCGCAGGTGGACATCAAACCCGTCAAGAACCCTTCATCCTTCGTGGGAAGGAACCTGAAGTTCAAGGTCATCAAATCCAACCGGAGAAAGGGCAGTATCATCCTTTCGAGACGTGTGCTCCTTGAAGAGGAAAGGGACAAAAAGAGACAGGAATTCTGGAAGAACGTCAAGGACGGACAGATCATGTATGGCTTCGTCCGGAACATCACCGATTACGGGGCCTTTGTCGACCTCGGCGGTGTCGACGGCTTTCTACACATAAACGACATCACATGGGGAAAGATCACCCATCCCAAGGAGTATTTGAGGATCGGGGACGAGGTGAAGGTCAAGATCATAGCCATTGATACCGAGAAGGGACGCGTCTCCATAGGTATGAAACAGCTCAAGACCGACCCCTGGCTGAAGATAGACGAGAAATACCCCGTCGGGAGCAGGGTAAAGGGCAAGGTCGTGGGAATCGTGGAGTACGGCGCCTTCGTGGAACTGGAGCAGGGCCTCGAGGGGCTGCTCCACGTCAGCGAGATGAGCTGGGACAAGAAGTTCAAGAACCCCGCAAAGCTCGTCAACAAGGGAGATAACCTCGAGCTCGCCGTCCTCAAGATCGATCTCGAGAAGAAACGCATCTCCCTTGGCCTCAAACAGCTGGCCCCCGATCCCTGGGACGAGCTCGAGGCGAACTACCCGCCCGGCTCCACCGTGAAGGGCAAGGTCAAGAACTTCACCGAGTTCGGCATGTTCGTCGGCATCGGCAACGGCATCGACGGGCTCGTCCACATGTCCGAACTCTCCTGGTCGCGGAGAAAGAAGACGTTCCAGGAACAGTTCAAAAAGGGAAGCACCATAGACGCCTTCGTCCTCAACATCGACAAGACCCAGAAGAAGTTCTCCCTGAGCATCAAGCGTCTCAAGGAAGACCCCTGGAAAGGGGTGGCCAGCCGCTATTCGACGGGTGACGTCGTCGAAGGCCACATAACGAGTATCACCGATTTCGGGGTTTTCGTCGAGATAGAGGAGGGGATCGAAGGCCTCATCCACGTCTCCGAGATGGACGAGCTCCAGGGAAAACAACCCTCGGAGGTCTTCAACCTGGATGACACGATACAGGCGGCGATACTCAATATCGACGAAAAGGAAAAGAGGATAGCGCTCAGCACCAGGGTACTCCACAAGAGAGAGAACAGGACAACAACGGAGACCCGCGAGGAGAACACGGGCGCCTTCTCGACCCTTGGCGATATTCTTGAACCGGCCATGAAGAAAAACAGCGGCGACAACGCAGACTCAGACTGATCTGAAGGAAGTGAGAGAATGACCATCAGCCAGGATCTACTCGATATCCTCTGCTGTCCAAAATGCAAAGGTGACCTTGTGTTGACGGCGTCCGGGGACGGTCTTACGTGCGCCGCCTGCCGTCTTCTGTACCCCATACGCGACGGCATACCCGTCATGCTCATCGAGGAAGCCCTGCCGATCAAACCTGACGATCCGAAATAGGTCGGTGTGATCGCGGATATCGCTATCATCGTCCTTATCAAGGCACTGCAGTGCTGCCTCATGGCCCTGCCCGAGAGCGCCCGCCAGGGCACCGGCAGGTGGCTTGGAAGGATGGGCTTCCACCTCCTGCGAAAACGCAGGAATATTGCCATCTCCAACATACGCAGGGCCTTCCCTGACTCTTCACCCGAAGAGGCGAGGGATATCGCCCTCAGTTGCTTTCAAAAGCTCGGCACCAACATGATCGAGCTCATCCTTGTTCCCTTCCTTTCCTCCGACGAGGTACCCAAAAGGTTCTCCCTCGAGCCCAAAGAGATCGTCGAAGGGACCCTCGCGGCAGGCCGCGGCGTCATCGCGCTCACCTTTCACTTCGGCAACTGGGAGATCATGGGGATAACCTCGAAGCTCCTCAACCAACCCGTGGTCGCCCTCGCCCGGCCCCTCAAGAAACACATTCGCCTCAACGCCTTTCTCAACCGCCTGAGGGAATCGACGGGGCTCACCATCATCGTCAACGCCAACACGGCGAAGGAGGTCATGCGCCTTCTCCGGAAGAGCTCCATCATCGCAATCCTCGCTGACCAGCGCGAGAAGCGCTCCCGCGGGGTCTTCGTCGACTTCTTCGGCCACAAGGTCCCCACGTCGAAGGGCACCGCCATGATCGCGATGAAGACCGGATGCCAGGTCGTCCCCTGCTACCCCGTGCGCAAGGGGTTCCTCCGCTACACCATCATGTGCGGCGAGCCCCTCGTCATGGAACGCGACGGCGACATCGACGATCTCATCGCCAGGAACACCCGCAAGATCAATGCCTTCCTCGAAGACATCATCCGCCGGTACCCCGACGAATGGTTCTGGGTCCACCAGCGCTGGGGAAGAGAGCGTAAGGCGAGAAAACACTGAAACACCATGTCCCTCGCCTGCTCGTGGCCTTTACTGTGAGGTGGGAGCGGGGGGAGGAGGCTCAAAGACATTATCTCTCGCCCGCTTCGCTCAAGCCCGCAGAGGACGAGGAGAAAGACTGAAAAGAGAGAAAAGACTGCCGCCGGATCTTGGGAGGCTCCAAGATCCGGCCGAATCTTTTCTCTGCGTCCTCCGCGGGCTTGAGCGAAGCGGGCGAGAGGCAAGGTCTTCTACTTCCCTCTTTGCCTGTACAGCATGCGGTCTATGGTCCAGCCGAGTTTTGAGGTGCGGTCCATTTTGTCGCGCTTTTGCGCCATCCTCTCCATGATCCTGTCGCCGGAGAGGCGTTCGTATGTGCGCAGGAAAATGAGGCGTTCCCTGTCATCGATAGGACGGCCGAAGAGGGCGGCGTATTTCCTCACGAACCTGTCGAGGCGCCAGAACATTCTTTCATAATCGGCCGATGCCACTTCTTTGCGGTATGCCTTGTCAAAGTCGAGGAAGAAAAGCTCCCCGGCGGGGGTCACCAGGGCATTCCTGAGATGCAGGTCGGGATGATAGACTCCCAGCCGGCCCATTTCAAAGAGTGCGGCAGCGAGCCTCTTCGCCATTCGCAGGCGTTCCCTTGTGCCCGCGGAAGCGAAATACGTCATGAGGTCACGGGCGTCGGGCAGGAAAAAGGAGAGGAAGTAAAGCTTCCTGGATGATGCCTGCTTTTCAACGACATAGCCCACGGGGCTGATCACCGGAAACCCTCTTTCCTCGAGGTAGGCCGTCACCTCGAGTTCCCTGAGCGCCCTGTCCTCGCCAAGGAAGTTGCCACCCGTCACCCCCCGGAGCCAGCCGCCATGGAGGTACTGCCTGCAGACCACCGTCCTGCCCCCGAGCTCAAACACGCCCGGAGCTCCCCGGCCGCCCGGGAACCTTCTTGCGGGCCTCTGGATCCCCGCGACAAGCTCCCTCACATCCACCGGCTCCCCCCGATGGACAAAGGTATATCGCCCTTCCCGTTGCCTTTTGAGTTTTGCCATTTTCCTGATTGTATACGATACAGGCACATTTTTCCACGGAAACAAGAGGAAAGACCCCGAGATACTGCTTCTTCGTTTTTAGTCTGAAACCTGGGACCTGAAACCTGGGACCGTCTTCACACTTCCATCTCCATCCCGTCCTCGCCGAGGAGGTACGGCGCGTGGAGCACGCCAGGCCAGTCGTCCCAGTCGGGATAGAGGTGGGTGAGAATGACGCGTCTCGGCTGCGCCTTCTGTACCATCCTGTCAAGAGCGGCGAGATTGAGGTGTCCCTTGACCTTGCGTTCGGGAAAGGCGCATTCGACAACGAGGGTATCCGTCTTGTCCGCCAGCCGGACGAGATTGGGAGAGACATCGGTGTCGCCGGAAAAGGTGACAGAACTCTTCTCCTCGAGCCTCACGGCAATGCTTTCCGGGTTGTGCTTCACAGGAACGGTCGTGACGGTGAGCCCTGCGACCTTCCGGGAATCGTTGACCAGCCTCAGCACGGTCAGATCATAGGTCTTCGGCGCGATCCAGGGATAGACCGCACGGAGCCCCCGGTAGAAACGGGTGAGACCCTTCCCGCCGATGAGCGTGAGGGGCTTCGTTCGCGGCACCCTCCCGTAGTTGCAGGCAAAGAAGAAAGTGGAAAGGTCAGCCGTATGGTCCACGTGAAAGTGGGTAAGGATGATGACATCCACGTCATTGACCTCATACCCCTTCTCCAGGAGCCGTCTCACAACGGCCGGACCCACATCGACAAGGACCTTCGCCCCGCGCGTCACCACAAGGTACGCCGACGACCCCCTCTCGATGCTGGGGATGGCCGTCCCGGTCCCAAGGACAAGAAGCTTCATAAGGGGAAGAATAAAACAGATCAAGAGGGGAAATCAAGACAGCGGAGAAACCGCTTGAGCCGCTTGAACAGCTTGAACCGCTTGAGCGTGAAAGACAATAGCTTGAAGACGATTGCACAGCATGAGCGTGAAAAGCCAAGGTTTTGTAAAAACATGGGTTTGTGGTTTTTTCAACGTTCAAACGGTTCAAGCTGTTCAAGCGGCTACAACGGGTTTGTTTGGCTGGGGGACAAGGATTCGAACCTCGATAGCAAGGTCCAGAGCCTTGCGTCCTGCCGTTAGACGATCCCCCAGAGGGTTTTCGGAGCGGCGACCGTCTTTGAGAGTCCACCTTATACAAAGCGTATCGCGGGCTCTTTGTTAACGGGTGACGACTGCCGGAGCCGGGGTCCGGACGACCCTATAACACATTGAAAAAAATGGTTGTTTATGGTAAGAAATGGTCGGCCGTCGTTCACGCGGGACAGGCGCGGACATCGGCCGCAGCCCAATACCAAAAGCACGCAACCCGAGGAAGACCTATAATGACAGAACAGGACGTTTCTCCGCAAAGCGATTTCATCAGAGAGATCATCGACAATGACCTCAAGGCTCGCAAGCATGACGCGGTCGCCACGCGTTTTCCGCCGGAGCCGAACGGTTATCTCCACATAGGGCACGCGAAATCGGTATGCCTGAACTTCGGGATCGCCGCCCAGTACAAAGGGACGTGCAACCTGCGGATGGATGATACCGATCCCGCCGGGGAGTCGCTGGAATTCGTCGAATCCATCCAGAACGATATCCGGTGGCTCGGCTTCGACTGGCAGGGCCGGCTCTTCTTCGCCTCCGATTATTTCGAAGCGCTCTACCAGTTCGCCGTGACCCTCATCAGGAGGGGGAAGGCCTACGTCTGCGACCTCAACGCCGACGAGATCAGGGCCTACCGTGGCACGCTCACGGAACCGGGAAAGAACAGCCCCTATCGCGACAGGTCCGTCGAGGAGAACCTCGACCTCTTCGCCAGGATGAGGGCGGGGGAATTCGAGGACGGCAGCCGTGTGGTGCGTGCGAAGATCGACATGGCGTCGCCCAACGTTACCATGCGTGACCCCGTCATATACCGGATCAAGCGTTCCGGCCACTACCGCATCGGCGACAAGTGGGTCATCTATCCCATGTACGATTTCGCCCACTGTCTCTCCGATTCCATAGAAAAGATCACCCACTCCATATGCACCCTGGAATTCGAGAACAACAGGCCCCTGTACGACTGGTTCGTGAACGAGCTCATAGAAGGCCCGAAACCCCGGCAGATAGAGTTCGCGCGCCTCAACATCACCTACACGGTGCTCAGCAAGCGAAGGCTCATCGAACTCGTGGAGGGCCGGCTGGTCAGCGGCTGGGACGACCCCCGCATGCCCACCGTGGCCGGGATGAGGCGCAGGGGATACACCCCCCGCGCAATACGGGAATTCTGCTCGAGGATCGGCGTCGCCAAGAAGGACAACCTCGTGGACATCGCCCTCCTGGAGCACTGCGTCCGCGAAGACCTGAACGAGACGGCGCCGCGCGCCATGGCCGTCCTCAAACCACTTAAGATCATCATCGACAACTATCCCGAGGGACAGGTCGAGGAGATGGAATGCCCCAACCATCCTCAGAAACCCGAAATGGGAACGAGAAGTGTGCCTTTTTCGCGGGTTCTGTACATAGAGAACGATGACTTTATGGAAAACCCCCCGAAAAAATACAAACGCCTCGGTCCCGGACGGGAGGTGCGCCTGAGAAACTCCTACGTCATCCGTTTCGTCTCGCTGGTCAGGGACGAAGCGACGGGAGAGGTCAGCGAACTCCACTGCACCTATGATCCCGAGACAAAGAACGCACCGCCTTCGGACGGCCGTAAGGTGGAGGGTGTCATCCACTGGGTTTCGGCGGCGCACGCGATACCTGCGACGGTCCGTCTCTACGACAGGCTCTTCAGGGTCCCTGACCCCGCAGGCGCCGAGGGCGAGTTCACGAGCCTCCTCAACCCGGGGTCACTTGAGACGGCCACCGCCTATGTCGAGCCCGGCCTTGCCGCCGCCCGGCCGGAGAGCAGGTTTCAATTCGAGAGGATCGGCTATTTTTGCGTCGAAATGAGGGACTCCCTTCCGGAAAGACCGGTCTTCAACCGGATCGTCTCCCTGCGGGACTCGTGGGCGAAGATGGCCCCCGGAACGGCGGGAAAGCAAGGCGTGAGATCATGAGATCCGTTAGAACGATCGTTCTCTCGCTCATCATCGCCGCTCTATCCTGCACGGCAGCCGCCGCATCGGACGCGTTCTTTGTCTTTGCGACCAGGGAAAAGGGACAGGAGATACTCGGCGCCAGGGATACATACATTCAGCAGATGAGTCCCTTCGACAGGTCCTGCCGCATGAGGACCGGCGCCGTCGTCACCGAGAAGGAGTTTCTCGGCTTTGTCTCGAACAACGTCCTTTCCTGGGAAAAGGATGAAGAGGAAAGGCTGCGGCCCATTGCCGCCGGTGTTGAGTCGAAACTGAAACGCTTCGCACCGCTGCTGCCCGAAAAGGTCTACCTCGTGAAAACCACGGGGAACGAAGAAGGTGGTGCCGCCTACACGCGCGGTGGCGCGATCGTCATACCCCGCGCAATGATCGGCGCGGATGTCCTCACGTTATACAAGCTTCTGGCGCACGAGCTTTTCCATATCATATCCCGCCGGGACCAGCGCCTGCGCGACGAGCTCTACGAGGTCATCGGCTTCAGACATTGCCCGCCCTTTGAATTTCCCCGGCCCTTGAAGGACCGCAGGATAACGAATCCCGATTCTCCCATCAGCGAACACTGCATATCGGTAAAGGCGGGCGGAAAGAAGCTTCTCGTCGTCCCTATCCTCTATTCCCCCGTTGCTAAATACGAGAAAGCGCACGGCGAAGAGCTCTTCGACTATCTCCAGGTCGCATTCCTCGCGGTTGCAAGAGATAACGGCCCGGGACGCAAACCAACACCGCTCAAGGGCAGGAGGCCGGATCTTTACAAGGAATCTGAACTGAAAGGCTTCTTTGAGCAGATCGGGAAGAACACCGACTACACGATCCACCCCGAGGAAATCCTGGCGGACAATTTCGCCTATCTCCTCTTCGGAGTAAAAGAGCTGGAATCACCGGAAGTGGTGCAGAAAATGGAGAAGGTCTTTCAGAAAAGGGGCATGGCCTCGTTGCCATAGTAATGAGCTAACTCACCGACAGGTACGGCCCACGAAAGGTCCTGACCTCCGGCGGTACGATCATGGCACCGGGTGTACGGAGGT
Organism: Syntrophobacterales bacterium Delta_02; assembly: GCA_001603955.1. Taxonomy (GTDB): domain Bacteria; phylum Desulfobacterota; class Syntrophorhabdia; order Syntrophorhabdales; family Syntrophorhabdaceae; genus Delta-02. Next base: position 15,998 of record LVAA01000083.1, read on the forward strand.
CATCGTGAAAAACAGGCCTTCCGCAGGATAAGAAAAGGGGCTGACCAATCGGTCAGCCCCTTCTAATCTGGCTGGGAGACAAGGATTTGAACCTTGATTCACGGAGTCAGAGTCCGTTGTCCTGCCGTTGAACGATCTCCCAATATCTTTTCAGGCGTTCTCAGTTCCTTCCGTTGCTTCCTCCGCCTTTTTTTCGGCCTTCGGTTTTCTCGTTCTCTTGGGCTTCTCCTCTCCGGCGGCCGCAGCTTCTTTCTTGGGTGCGGCTTTCTTCTTCGCCGGCGCCTTTTCCTTTTTCTCTTTTGCGGGCTTTGTCTCTTTCTTCTCTTTTGCCTTGCCCTTCTCTTTTTCCTTCTCCGCTTCCTTCTTCTGCGTCAGCTCGATGATCGCCATCGGGGCGGCATCACCTTTCCTGAGGCCGATCTTGACCACACGGGTGTATCCGCCGTTTATGGCCACATAGCGGTCCCCGATGTCGGTGAAGAGCTTCCTGACAACCCTTTTGTCCCTCAGGAAGGCAAAGGCAAGCCGCAGCGAGTGAAGGTCTTTTCTCTTCGCCAGCGTGATGAGCCGCTCGGCCACTTTCTTGAGTTCCATCGCCTTCGGGTTCGTCGTCTTTATACTTTCATGATCGAACAGGGCGTTGGCGAGGTTCATGAACAACGCCCGCCTGTGGCTCTTGGTTCGATTCATCTTCTTGACTCTATTCTGATGCCTCATTGTCAACCCCTACATGTGATCTTTTTTCTTGAGAACCATTTTGTCCAGTTCTTCCCGTGCCGGAAAACTGTCTAATTTTAAACCAAGCCGGAGTCCCATGCAAGAGAGAATCTCTTTGATCTCGTTCAAAGATTTCCTTCCGAAGTTCTTGGTCATGAGGATCTCCTGCTCCGTCTTCTGGACAAGTTCTCCTATGTACTTGATATCAGCGTTCTTCAGACAGTTGGCGCTCCTTACGGAGAGTTCGAGCTCGTCTACGCTGCGATACAGGTTTTCATTGAAATCGGGTTTCTCCTGTCCTCTTTCCTCGCCCGCTTCGGCTTCTTCCACCTCGTCGAAGTTTATGAAGATCCGCATCTGTTCCTTGACGATCTTCGCCGCGAAGGAGAGGGCATCGAGGGGATCGACGCTGCCGTCCGTCCAGATCTCCATGGACAGCTTGTCGTAATCCGTGCGCCGGCCCACCCTGGCCTGGGTCACGTTATAGCTCACCTTCCTGATTGGTGAGAAGATGGCGTCTATGGGAATGGTGCCGATGGGATCGGCATCATCGACGTTCTGTTCCGAAGGCTGATAACCGCGGCCAAGCCTTGCCTTCATCTCCATGTACAGCCTGGCATCGCTTGACAGTGTGGCTATATGCAGATCGGGGTTGATGACCTCCACCCCGCCGTCATGCGTGATATCTCCCGCCTTCACTTCCTTCTTGCCTTTGATATCGATCTTCAAAAGGGCAGGCCTGTCATCGGTCATCCTGATAACAACCTTCTTCAGGTTCAGGATCATCTCGGTAACATCTTCCTTAACGCCCCGGACCGTGGAGAATTCGTGGTCAACGGAGTCTATCCAGACCGACGTTATAGCGGCACCCATGATCGAGGACAGAAGCACCCTGCGGAGAGAGTTGCCGATCGTCACGCCGTATCCCCTCTCGAAAGGTTCCGTGGAGAACTTCACATAGGTGCTCTCCTTTTTCTCTATCTCGATTTTGGTTGGTCTGATAAGCTCCTGCCAGTTCTTTTCAAACATAGGCATGTACCCTCCTTGGGGTAATAACTACCTTGAATAGTACTCTACGATCAACTGTTCCTTGATCGGCAATGAAATATCGTCACGTGTCGGAAAGAGCTTGATGGTACCCTTCATATTGTCCTTGTCGAGATCTATCCACGAGGGCACACCCCTTCGTACCACCGACTCCAGCGCGTTCACGACGGCAGGCAGGTTCTTGTGCCTGACCTCTATGACATCTCCCACCCTTGCCAGGTAGGATGAGGAGCTCACCGTCCTGCCGTTCACGGCAATGTGCTTGTGGGAAACAAGCTGACGCGCCTCAGCGCGAGAGGTCGCAAAGCCGAGGCGGAACACCATGTTGTCGATCCTTCTCTCGAGGAGGACGAGGAAGTTGGTGCCCGTAATGCCTTCCTTGCGCTCAGCCATGACAAAAAACCTTCGGAACTGCTTCTCGCTGAGCCCGTATATCCTTCGCGCGCGCTGTTTTTCCCTGAGGCGCATGCCATATTCCATGACCTTGCCCTTGGTGTCCACGTGCTGTCCCGGGGGGTAGTTCCTTTTTTCAATGGCACACTTCTCCGTATAGCACCTTTCTCCCTTTAGGAAAAGCTTTATGCCCTCTCTCCGGCATAACTTGCATGATGGTCCAACATATCGTGACAATTCCTGCCTCCTTTAAACCCTTCTGCGTTTCGGCGGTCTGCAACCGTTATGGGGGATGGGCGTAACGTCGCGGATGAGATGGATCTTGAGCCCCGCGCTCTGAAGTGCCCTGAGCGCCGCTTCACGTCCCGCACCCGGGCCTTTTACATAAACGTCCACCGTCCTGAGCCCATGCTCCATCGCCTTCTTTGCGGCGTTCTCCGCGGCAAGCTGCGCGGCAAAGGGCGTGCTCTTGCGCGATCCCTTGAAACCCACAACCCCTCCGCTCGACCACGACACGACGTTGCCCTGGGGATCGGTGATCGTGATGATCGTGTTGTTGAAGCTCGACTGTATATGTGCTCCACCGACGGGGATATTCTTTTTTACCTTCTTTTTTCCGCTTCTTCTGACCTTAGCCATGTACGCACCACCTCGTCGTTATTTTCGTTTCATCGAAGTCTTCCGCGGGCCTTTGCGGGTCCGGGAGTTCGTCCTTGTCCTCTGTCCATGCACGGGAAGACTCCGTCTATGTCTCAGGCCGCGATAGCATCCGATGTCCATGAGCCTCTTTATGTTCATGCTCACTTCTTTCCTCAGATCGCCTTCGACCTTGTATTCGTTTTCCAGGATATCCCTTATCTTCGCGATCTCTTCATCCAGGAGAGTATTGGTCCTCTTGTTCGGATCTATCCCCGCCTGGTTCAGGATCTTGCTGGAAAGCGTTCTCCCGATGCCATAAATATAGGTCAGGGCCACCTCGATCCTCTTGTCCCTCGGTATGTCAACACCAGCAATTCGTGCCACCTTTTGCCTCCTTAGCCCTGTTTCTGTTTATGCTTGGGGTTTTCGCAAATTATCCGGACAACACCCTTTCGCTTGATGATCTTGCATTTGTCACATCTCTTCTTCACCGAAGGCTTTACCTTCATGCTCTCCTCCTACTTGACACGATAAATGATCCTGCCCCGCGTGAGGTCGTATGGCGACAGTTCGACGACGACCTTGTCTCCCCTGAGTATCTTTATGTAGTGCATCCGCATTTTTCCCGACACATGGGCCAAAACCCTGTGACCGTTGGGGAGCTCAACCCTGAACATCGCGTTGGGCAGTGGCTCTACGACCGTTCCTTCTATCTCTATACCTTCGCCTTTTGGCATTTTTCCTCTCTACGCCCGGCTCAATATTACGGGGCCGCTGTCGGTCACGGCCACGGTGTGCTCAAAATGAGCCGACAGGCTTCCATCCTTCGTCGCCGCGGTCCAACCGTTCTCCTTGATGTACACTTCACTCTTTCCCATATTCACCATCGGTTCTATAGCAAAGACCATCCCGGCCTTGAGTCTGAGGCCCGTACCCCTGGTCCCGTAATTGGGCACCTGCGGTTCCTCATGAAGGTTCCGTCCTATTCCATGACCCACAAACTCTCTCACAACGGAGAACTTCTCTCCCTCCACGCACTCCTGTACCGCGTGGGAAATATCATAGAGCCTGTTGCCCTCCCGCGCCTCGTTGATGCCCAGGTTCAGGGCTCTTTCCGTCACTTCCAGAAGCTTCCGCGCCGGTTTCGAGATATCCCCGACAGCGTAGGTCATTGCGACGTCTCCATAATATCCTTCATAAAGCAGACCGAAATCGATGCTCACAATATCGTTCTCTTTCAACTGCCGTTCAGAAGGCATCCCGTGCACGACCTCGTCGTTCACGGAAACGCACAGGCAATAGGGAAAACCGTTGTACCCCTTGAAGGCGGCCTTCATGTTCCCTTCCTTTCTTAACCTTGCCTCGCAAGCATTCTCGAGGTCTATGGTCTTCACGCCCGCCTTCACGAAATCCTTGAGGTAGAGGAGCATCTCCATCGCCCTGCCACTGGCGACACGCATCTTCTCAATCTCCTCTTTTGTTTTCAGAAAGATCATTCCTTCCGCTCAAGGCGTTTCCCGCCAGCATTCCTCCTTTGATCCTGCTATCGTCGTCCCTTGACCCTCTGCGACTTCTTCACCAACCCGTCATAGTGTCTCAGAATGAGGTGGGACTCTATCTGCTGAATGGTGTCCAGGGCGACGCCGACGACGATGAGAAGCGCGGTGCCGCCGAAATAGAAGGGCACGTTGAACTTCTTCACCAGCAGAGTCGGCAGCACGCATACGAAGGAGATGTATATCGCCCCTATGAACGTCACCCTCGTAAGGACCCTGTCAATGTACTCCGAGGTCCGCTTCCCCGGCCTGATCCCGGGTATGTATCCGCCATACTTCTTCATGTTGTCCGCCACGTTGTCGGGATTGAAAACGATGGCAGTGTAGAAATAACAGAAAAAGATAATGAAACCCACATAGAAGATCTCATGAAGCGCCGAACCCGGGGTGAAGAGCTCGGCGATCTTCTTTGCGTAGGGATGCGTGATGAAGTTCGAGATCGTCGCGGGGAACATGATGATGGATGACGCGAAGATAGGCGGGATAACGCCTGCCGTGTTGACCTTCAGCGGCAGGTGCGTCGACTGGCCGCCCATCATCTTCCGCCCCACTACGCGCTTCGCGTACTGCACCGGGATCCTTCGCTGGGATGTCTCCATGAAGATTATGAAGGCAACGACCAGAAGCATCATTGCGATCAGAACGAGCACAACGAACCAGTTGAGCTCGCCCGTATTGACAAGGCTCCACGTCCCGGCGACGGCGTTCGGCATCCGCGCCACGATACCCGCGAAGATGATAAGGGAGATCCCGTTGCCTATACCCTTCTCGGTGATCTGTTCCCCGAGCCACATGATAAAGGACGTGCCGCCCGTGAGCGTGATCATCGTCATCAGCCTGAAGCTCCATCCGGGGTTGAAAACGACGGGTTCGCCGCCGGCGCCGCGCATCTGCTCGAGGCCGATCGCGATAAAGAGACCCTGAATGATGCTGATGACGATCGTCCCGTACCGGGTGTACTGGGTTATCTTTCTTCGTCCCGCCTCGCCTTCCTTTGAAAGCTTCTCGAGGGTAGGTATGACGACGGTCAGGAGTTGAAGTATGATCGACGCCGAAATGTAGGGCATGATCCCGAGGGCAAAGATGGAGAGCCTCTCCAGCCCGCCTCCGGCGAACATGTCGAAGAACCCGAGCAGGGTTCCCTTGGCCTGCTCGAAGATGCCCGCGAGGACGTTCCCGTCAATACCCGGTGTAGGTATGTGGATGCCGACACGGTAGACCGCAAGCAGTCCGAGGGTCCATATGATCCTGCGCTTCAGCTCGGGGATCTTTCCAATATTCTGGAAACCTCCCATTAGACGAGCACCTCCACCTCACCACCCTTGGCCTGTATCTTTTCTATGGCCTTCTGTGATGCCTTGTGAACTGATATCTTTATCGGGAAATCTATGTCTCCCACGGCAAGAAGCTTGATCCCGTCCTTCACCTTCTTGATGAAACCCGATCTCAGGATATCTTCTACGCCGACCTTTTCCATACCCTTGAAGACCTCAAGGTCACCTATATTGATGATGGAGTATTCCTTGCGAAAGGGATTCTTGAAGCCTCTCTTGGGAATCCTTCTCGTCAGCGGCAGCTGGCCGCCCTCAAAACTCTTTCCCTTCGTTCCGCCGCTCGTCGAGCGCTGGCCCTTGTTGCCGTAGCCCGCCGTCGTTCCGAGCCCCGATCCGGTTCCCCGGCCGACACGCTTGCGGCTCTTCTTTGATCCCGGGACTGGTTTAAGATCTGATAGTTTCACCGAGCATCCTCCAGTACTGTAACAAGGTGGATCACCTTTTTGACCATGCCCCTTATCTCCGGGGTATTCTTGACCGTCTTTTCCTGGTAGAGCCTTTTGAAACCCAGGCTTCTCACCGTGGCCCTCTGATCCTCCGGGCAGCCGATGAAGCTCTTCGTCCATTTTATCTTGAGGTGGCTCATCCTACCCCTCCTCGACTTTCAATTTGCCCCTCTGTTTCAGCGCCACCTCGGGCGATTTCAACTGGGAGAGGCCCCTGATGGTTGCCTTCACCACGTTATGGTAGTTCCTGGAACCATAACACTTCGTAAGGATATTGGTGATCCCCGCCACCTCGACGACAGCGCGTACGGCGCGGCCGGCGATGACGCCCGTGCCTTCCCGTGCCGGCTTCATATACACCTGGCTCGTTCCGAACTTCGCCATGATCTCATGAGGGATCGTCCCCTTTTCCACGGGAACTTCTATAAGGCTCTTCTTTGCCCTTTCAACGGCTTTTCGTATTGCATCAGGCACTTCGTTGGCCTTGCCCAATCCGAACCCGACCTTTCCATTACCGTCGCCGACGACAACGATGGCGCTGAAAGAAAACCTGCGGCCACCCTTGACAACCTTCGCGACACGGTTGATGTAGACAAGCCTGTCCTGCAACTCGAGATCGCCTGCGTCTATTCGCTTTCTTTCAACCAACACAACCTCCCGTTAGAATTTTAGCCCGGCTTCACGCGCCCCGTCGGCGAGCGCCTTGATCCTTCCATGATACTTGAAGCCGTTGCGGTCGAAAACCACCTCTGTGATCCCAAGTCCGAGGGCCTTTTTTCCGATAGCTTCGCCGACCTTCTTTGCGGCGTCACTGTTACCGCCGCTCTTCAGTCCGGCCTGCACTTCCTTGTTGAGGGTCGAGATCCCGGTGAGGACCCGATGCTGGGTATCATCCACGAGCTGCGCGTATATCTGCCTGATGCTCTTGAACACCGTGAGTCTCGGCTTCTGCTCGGTGCCATGGATCTTCTTCCGTATTCTCCGTTTCCGTCTTTGCCGGGCTTCGACTTTATCCTTTCTGGCCATACCGCTACTCCTTATTTCCCGCTTTTGCCTGCTTTCTTTCTCAGGACCTCGTCGGCGTACTTGATGCCTTTGTTCTTGTAAGCATCGGGTTTTCTCAAAGCGCGTATCTTTGCGGCAACCTGTCCCACCAGTTCCTTGTCGATCCCCTGAATGGCTACCTGCGTCTGTTTTTCAAGCCCGCCGGTGATGCCTTCGGGGAGCGTAAAGACGATGGGATGCGAATAGCCGAGATAAAAGGTGAAACTCCCGGACTGAAATTCCGCCCTGTAACCGATGCCGATGATCTCGAGCTTCTTTTCGAATCCCTTCGAAACGCCCTCCACCATGTTGGCAATGAGCGTCCTCATGAGACCGTGGTAACCCCTGATCGTCTTTTCTTCGCTCGTGCGGGACACGGTCACGGTGCTGCCGTCGATGCCCAGCGTCAATCCCTTCAGGAACGGTCTCTTCAGGGAGCCCTTGGGCCCCGTCACAAGGACCTCACCATCCTTGAGTTCCAACTTCGTTCCCTGCGGGAGTATAATTGGCTTTTTCCCTATCCTCGACATACCTGCACCTCACCACACCACGAGGAGGGGCTCTCCCCCAACCTTGTTCTTTATCGCGTTCTTATCCGTCATGAGACCTTTCGACGTGGAGATGACGACGATGCCCGTCCTGTTGCGGAACCTGGGCATGTCGGCAACCTTCGCATAGACGCGCCTGCCCGGCTTGCTGATCGTCTTAAGGCCGGTGATGACGCTCTTCGAGTTCTCGTCGTAGCTGATGTAGACCTTGAGGAACTTCTTCCTGCTCTCATCGACAAAGGTCTTGTAATTCCTCACATAACCCTCTTCCTTGAGGATCTTGGAAATTGAGAACTTCATGTTGGAATACGGAATGTCTACCGTTTCATGACGAGCCGTGATGGCGTTGCGGATCCTCGTCATCATGTCTGCTATTGGATCAACCATACCCATCTTACCACCTCACCAGCTTGATTTTAGAACGCCGGGGATCTCGCCCCTCAGGGAATAGGACCTAAAGCAGACCCTGCACATCTGGAATTTCCTGATAAAGGCTCTCGGCCTGCCGCAGACAGCACATCTGTTACGCACGCGCACCTTGAACTTCGGTGCCCTCTTCGTCTTTTCTATCATTGCTTTCCTTGCCATGCACTCCTCCGTCAACTCCTGAAAGGCATACCCATGAGTTTCAAAAGCTCATGGCCTTCTTCATCCGTCTTCGCCGTTGTCGTGATCGTTATGTTCATTCCCCTGATCTTGTCGATCTTGTCATAGTCTATCTCGGGGAAAATAATCTGCTCTTTCAATCCCAGGGTGTAGTTGCCCCTGCCGTCGAAGGACTTCGGGGAGACCCCCTTGAAGTCTCTCACCCTGGGCAGGACGATGGCCACCAGCTTACGGTAGAACTCGTACATCCTCTCCCTGCGCAGCGTCACCATGCATCCCACGGACATACCTTCGCGGAGCTTGAAGGAGGCGATGGATTTCTTCGCCTTCGTGATGACCGGCTTCTGGCCGGTGACCAGCTTGATATCGCCCGAGGCGGCATCGAGGGCCTTGATGTTCTGCAGGGCCTCGCCGAGGCCGATATTCACGGTGATCTTCACGATCTTCGGCACTTCCATGATGTTCTTATACTGAAACCGCCTCATCAGGGCCGATTTCACTTCCTTTTCGTAGAACTCCCTATACGTATTCAACGACCGCCTCCCGCTTACTTATCGATGACCTCGTCGCATTTCTTGCAGAAGCGCACCTTCTTGCCGTTTTCCAGGACCTTTGTGCCCGTCCGGACGGGTTTCGCGCATTTCTCGCAATAGATCATGACGTTCGAAACATGGATGGAACTCTCCATCTCCATGATGCCGCCCTTCGCCTTCTGGCTGGGCCTCACGTGCTTCTTCACCATGTTGACCTTTTCGACGATGAGCCGGTCCTTCTTGTAGTTTATCCTGAGGACCTTTCCCGTCTTTCCCTTGTCTTTTCCGGTCGTCACCACTACCAGGTCATTCTTCTTTACGTGATACGCCTTTTCCATGATCAACCTCACACAACCTCGGGGGCCAGGGACACGATCTTCATGAACCTCTTGGCCCGAAGCTCTCTCGCCACGGGGCCGAAGATGCGCGTTCCCACGGGCTCGTTATACTGATTTATGATGACCGCCGAATTGTCGTCGAACTTCACGTAGGAACCGTCGTTCCTGCGTATCTCCTTTTTCGTCCTGACGATCACGGCCTTGACCACTTCGCCTTTCTTTACCTTGGAGTTGGGGATCACCTCTTTCACTGATGCCACGATGATGTCTCCCACTGTCCCATAGCGCTTTCGTGACCCGCCGAGCACCTTGATGCACCCCAGTTTCTTCGCACCGGAATTGTCGGCAACTTCGAGCTTAGATCTCTCCTGAATCATGTGCCACCTCGTTCTTGACCAAGAAAAGTTCCTCGTGCCTGACAACCTCTTTTACGAGCCAGCGCTTGTCCTTGCTCAGAGGCCGTGTCTCGACGATCAACACCCGGTCGCCTGTCTTGCTGGAATTATTCTCGTCGTGTGCTTTGTATCTCAGTTTCCTCTTGATGAACTTGTGGTACTTTGGGTGCTTGAGGAACTTTTCAACCTCAACAACAACCGTTTTATCCATCTTGTCCTTGATGACCCTGCCGACCATCTTTCGCTTGCTTATTTCACGTTTCGCTTCCATGGGAACCTCTTTAAGCCTTTATTCCTTCTCGCTCAAGACGGTTTCTATCC
>LVAA01000254.1 GCA_001603955.1 Syntrophobacterales bacterium Delta_02
GCGCTGCATCACGATCTGTCCACGCTTTGAACGGTTGAACCATACGGCCAGGCGGCCCCCAAGGGCGGCCACAGTCCAGAAAACCACGATGGTGGCCAGCATGAAGAGACCGCCAAGGCTCAGTACCTGCAAGGCCACGCTGCCGCGAGCGGGGTCGCAGAATTGCGGCAAGAAGGCCAGAAAAAAGAGTGAAACCTTTGGGTTGGTGACGTTCATCACTATTCCCCGGCGATAAAGCGTCATGTAACCGGGAAAGTTGCCGCCAACGCTGCTGGCGGCTCCGTCCGCAACATCGGTTGTGGATGCCCCGGCGCGGAAGGAGAGCCAGGCCAGCCAGAGTAGGTAGCCCGCGCCCGCGGTTTTAAGCAGGGTAAAGGCCAGGGCCGAGGTCTGAAAAATGGCGGCAACGCCCAGCGCCACTGCCGTAGTGTGCACGCACAGGCCTGTAACCAGCCCCAGAGTCGTGATTATGCCAGCGCCAACGCCAAAAAGAGCAGACTGGGTGAGCACAAAGATATTGTCCGGCCCGGGCGCTATGCCAAGCAGCAAGGCGGCGGCAAAAAAAGCCATCATTGCATCAGGTGTCAGCATGAAACCATCTCTCCAGAAAGCAGAAATTGCAGTTTTTGGGGCCGCGGGCGTGATTTGACGGCCCGTTCAAGCCGCAGGGCTTCTCCCTTGCAGCAGCAGGCCCGGCTGGCGAGCAGGCGTACTGGCCGCCGCCCTCTGGTGTAGCGCGCCCCGCCGGGAACCTGCCCATTGTGCTGGCCCAGTCGGCGCTCCATATTGGTGGTGATGCCGCAATACAGCGTACCATCAGCGCACTCCAGCAGATAGACAAGCCAAGGGGTCTCGTTCATGGCGCTAACCGCCGCGCGGCTCAGTCAAAAGCTCCGGCAAACCATGCCGTCAGCAAAAAGGAAACAGCCCAGTTGCCTATGCGCCATGTCCACGGATTGGGCAGGCGGCCAGTGCTGAACTGCCTCAAATCGCGCAGAACACCCATGATCGCGCCTATTATATGGAAGAAGATAAATCCGATGCCCGCCAGAAAACCAAACTGGGCAAGACAAACCATAAAGAGGGCAAAGGTCACGCTGGCGGCAAGGCAACCGGCCTGATCGTTGCCGCCCATCCACACGCGGCCAAGGTTCATGCCGCCGAGGCCTCCGGTCTGGCCGAAGGTTCCCCGGTAGAAAAATCTGCTGCGGAATTGCTGGCGTCCAGACCCTGACTGGCCTGAACCTGCGCGCGCCCCATCCCCGTAGGGGCTGAAGCCTGATGCGTCAGCCCACCTGTTGCCCTGCGTTCCGGCATTGCCTTGCCCCGAGTGCTGGCCGGTATTGCGGGAATCATCATGGCCGTGCAGAATTTCCACATCAACCACGCGCGGCGCGCCCGCCTTGTCCGCATCGCCCTCGGGCAGCACAGCCTGTTCAGAGGTGTCGGGATGGTCGTGCCGCGGGCCGTTTGGGGGAACAGTCATGCAATATCTCCTCAAAGCGCAAAAA
>LVAA01000255.1 GCA_001603955.1 Syntrophobacterales bacterium Delta_02
AGATTGGGACGAGTTGAACCGCGAGGTTCTTGGCAGCTTTGATCTGGCCGAAGCCGTTTGCGATGCCATGCCTGACGGCAGCGGCACCGCAGTAGACCTTGGCTGCGGCACGGGCGCAGTGCTTGCCCGCATGCTGCCCAAGGCGCACGGGGTGATTGGCGTGGACGGCTCCGCCCGTATGCTTGAGATCTGCCGCCGCCGCTTCACGCCAGAGGATCTGGCCGAGGGGCGCGTTTCACTGCGCATTGGCGAACTGAGCCACCTGCCGCTGCGGGATCATGAGGCGGATTTTGCCTGTATCAACCTTGTGCTGCACCACCTTTCAGACCCGGCTGAAGGCCTGCGCGAGATCCGGCGCATCATGGCGGTGGGCGGCAGACTTTTTGTGGCCGATTTTCAACGGCATGCAGATGAAACCATGCGCACCCGCTACGGCGACCGCTGGCTTGGCTTTGATGAACAGCAGCTTGGCCTTGATCTGACAGCCGCTGGCTTTGCGGTTTTGCACTGCAAGCGCATGCAGGTGAACAGAAACATGACCATGCTTTTGCTCAGCGCTGAAGCCCGTTGAGGTTTCTGCCCGACTGCCTAGATTTTCCACGACTTTTACCGACAACAACCAAATTGCGGATTAGGAGAAAACTAATGATTAAGCCTCTTGACCTGACCCTTGATTACAAAGTGGCCGACATCTCCCTGGCTGATTTTGGCAAAAAGGAAATGCAGCTTTCCGAACGTGAAACGCCCGGCCTCATGGAATGCATCAAAAAGTACGGCCCCAGCAAACCCCTCAAGGGCCTCAAGGTCACCGGCTCGCTGCACATGACCATTCAGACGGCCATGCTCATCAAGACCCTGCACGCCCTTGGCGCTGACATCCGCTGGGCTTCTTGCAACATTTTTTCCACCCAGGATCATGCCGCCGCCGCCATTGCGGAAAGCGGCATGGCCAAGGTTTTTGCCTGGAAGGGCGAAACCCTTGAAGACTACTGGTGGTGCACGGAAATGGCCCTCACCTGGCCTGACGGCAGCGGCCCCGATCTTATCGTGGACGATGGCGGCGATGCCACACTGCTGATCCACAAGGGCTTTGAGGCAGAAAATGACCCCTCCATCCTTGACCAGAAGACTGACAACAAGGAATTTCAGTGCATTCTTGACCGCCTCAAGCTGCGCCTCAAGGATAACCCCCAGCACTGGCACAAGGTTGCCGCCAAAGTAAAGGGCGTTTCGGAAGAAACCACCACCGGTGTTCATCGCCTTTATCAGCTTGAAGCCGCCGGAACCCTGCTGTTCCCCGCCATCAACGTCAACGACTCGGTCACAAAGTCCAAGTTCGACAATCTGTATGGCTGCCGCGAGTCGCTGGCAGACGGCATCAAGCGCGCCACCGACATCATGGTGGCTGGCAAGGTGGTTGTGGTTGTGGGCTACGGCGATGTGGGCAAGGGCTGCGCCCAGTCCATGCGCGGCTTTGGGGCACGCGTGCTGGTGACGGAAATCGACCCCATCTGCGCCCTTCAGGCCGCGATGGAAGGTTTTGAAGTCACCACGGTTGAAAATGCCCTGGCCCAGGGCGATATCTATGTGACCTGCACCGGCAACTATCACGTCATCACCGGCGCTCACATGGAAGCCATGAAGGACGAGGCCATTGTGTGCAACATCGGCCACTTCGACAGCGAAATCGAAATGTCCTACCTGGAAAATACCCCCGGCATCACCTGCCTGAACATCAAGCCTCAGGTGGACAAGTGGACGCTCAAGTCTGGCCGCAGCATCATTGTGCTGGCCGAGGGCCGTCTGGTTAACCTTGGCTGCGCCACCGGGCACGCCAGCTTTGTCATGTCC
>LVAA01000002.1 GCA_001603955.1 Syntrophobacterales bacterium Delta_02
GAAACCATGTTCTGCCATCGCCCATGACCTGCGACCCATCACCTGTATTTTTTTCTATCTTTTATTTCCGACTTGGTTTATATATCTCTCTAATGTTCACAATACAAGAGGAAGGAGGTGAAACAAAATGAAGAAAGCATTGGTATTGTTCTTTGCAGTCGTGATCGGTCTTTCCTTTGCATTCACGGGATTTGCGCAGGAGAAGAAGGAAGCGCCCGCGACGCCCGCCGCCAAGGTAGAGGCTCCGGCACCGGTTGAGAAAGAGAAGCCGGCGAAGAAGGAAAAGAAGGTAAAGAAGACGAAAAAGACGAAGAAGGCCAAAGCCGCTCCCGCCGAGGAGAAACCGGCCGAAACGAAGTAAGCAGGCAAGCAAATACCCGGAAAACTGTTTCACGAAAGGGGAGAAGAAATTCTCCCCTTTTCATTTCTTGCCCGGCGCCGCCTTCTGCATCACCTCCCTTATCTTCCGCGAGAGCGTATCGAAGGAGAAAGGTTTCTGAAGGGCCTCGATGCCTTGGTCCAGGATATAATTGACATGTATGCCGTCGAGACTGTACCCCGTCACAAACAGTGAGGGAACATCGGGGCGGATCCTCCGCATGCCTTCCAGGGCGTCCCGGCCGCTCATCCGCGGCATCACGACATCGAGGATAACGAGATCTATCTCTTTGCTTTTCTCGGCGAAGAGGGTTATTCCCTCCATGCCGTCGGCGGCTGAATACACGCGGTAGCCGAGGCGCGTGAGCATTTCCGCTTCGACCTTCCTGAAATCCTCATCGTCCTCAACGATGAGGATGGTCTCGTTTCCCGTCTCAACGGGCGTCTCGGGCCTGGCGGTGGGTATGACCGCCTCCTCGGCCCGGGGAAGAAAGACCCGTATCGTGGTGCCCCGTCCGCGCTCGCTCATGACCTCTACGAAACCCCCGTGCTGCTTGATGATCCCGTAGACGACGGACAGCCCGAGACCGCTTCCGCCGGCCTTGGTGGTGAAGAAGGGTTCGAACATCCTGTCGGAAACGTCTTTTTCCATCCCCGTGCCGGTGTCCGCGACGGAAAGCATCACGTAGCGGCCCGGTCGCACGTCGGGATGGGTCTGGATATATCTAGCCTCGACATCCATCACGCCCGTGGAGATGGTGAGTATCCCTCCTTCGGCCATCGCGTCCCTGGCGTTCACGATGAGATTGATCAGGACCTGGTTCATCTGTGTCTCATCGGCCTTGATCGCCGGGAGGTCCTTCGCCAGAACAAAGGACATGTCGATATTCTCGGCGATGACACGGTGTATCATCTTTTCGAAACCCGCGACGAGGTTGTTAAGATCCAGGGTCTTAAGCTCGAGAAGCTGGCGCCTCGAGAACGCGAGAAGCTGGCGTACCAGGTCGGCCGCTTTTGTGGTGGCCCTTTCGATGGCGTCACAGAACGCATAGGTATGTTCGCTGGCAGAGAGGTTGATCTTCGCCATCTGGACATTTCCCAGGATCACCCCGAGCATGTTGTTGAAATCGTGGGCGATACCGCCGGCGAGCCTTCCCACCGTCTCCAGCTTCTGGGACTGCAGAAGCTGCGCCTCGAGCTCCTTTTCCTTGGTAATGTCAAGAAGGGTCCCTATCACGGCGGGGCGTCCCTTGTAAAGGATGGAGCTTCCGATCGCTTTTATGGACCGGATCTCCCCGTCCTTTCTGCGGATGCGATAGGTCAACTCCGCTGTCTTTATCTCGCCGGTGAGCCGTTTTTCCAGGCTCTCGCCAACGGCGGGGAAGTCCTCGGGCAGTACGAGATCCGCGGGGCCCATGGTGTCGACGATCTCGCCGTAGGTGTAGCCGAATATGTCGCAGAGCGTGGTGTTCACGAAGCGGAAAAGGCCGTCCTCGATGATGTAGACGCCGGCATGGGATCCTTCGACAATGCTCCTGTATTTCTGTTCCGACTCAAAAAGGGCCTCTTCGACCCGTTTTCTGTCGGTAATGTTCTCTACGGTCCCTTCATAGAAGGCGATATCCCCCTTCCTGTCTCTCACGACGTGGGCATTGATGGATATCCATATCCTGCTGCCGTCCCTCCGATAGACCTGGGTCTCAAACCCCTGGAGCACATCATGCCTTTCGATGAGTTCCCTGAAGCGCTTCCGGTCGTCGGGCACGACGTAATGGCGGGTCACGACGCCTGGTTCACGGAGTATCTCTTCCTGTGAGCCGTACCCCAGCATGTGGACGAGGGCCGGATTCGCCTCGACATACTTGCCGTTGCGCGTGGTCTGGAATATGCCCTCGATCGAGTTCTCGAATATGCTGCGGTATTTTTCCTCGCTTTCCACGAGGGCCTTTTCCGCCCGGCGCCGCTCGCTCACGTTCCGCACCATGATGACGATCTGGTCATTGGCGGAGGGTATGAAGCGCGCCTCGTAGAACCGCTTCTCCCCGTCGATATAAAGGGAGTACTCGGCGCTGGCCGGAGATCTTGTCTTCCTCGCGGCCTCCATGGCGCTCGCGAACTGCCTGCTTACGGACGGGACGGGTATATCGTCGATCTTGCGGTTGATGAGCCGTTCGCGGGCGAAGATGAGGTCAGAGGTATTTCCCGTCTTGCAGTCGAGGATGATGCCTTCTCGGTCCACCCGGAAGAGCAGGTCCGGTATCGCTTCAAAGATGGCCCGCATTTCCGAGTTCATCTCGGAGAGCTCCTGGGAACTCAATTCCAGGGAACGCTCCAGCATGTTCCTGTCCGTGTCCGATTCACGGTAAGCGGTGTTCACCATCTCGATGAACCCCTTCCACCCGCGCGGCACCGAAAAGGATTCACCAAAAGCCTTCTTGAGCTGCCGCCGCAGGAGGCCGTGCATCTTTGTCACTAACGTACCTCCGACAGGGTTGTCACCGTCATGGTCTGGTTGTGGAGAGCGCATTTCGCGCCCGGGGTGAAGGGCGAGATCTCACCGTAGGAATAGAAGCCGGCGAACACAGCGTCAGGACCGAGGACCTCCCTGGAGGCCTCGATCTCCTCTTCGACGCGCTGGCGCAAGACGAGCTTTCTGCCCACGCAGCTGATATGTATGGCGAGTTCGACAGGAACGGAACCCATGGCCTCATGGGCGGTCGCCGCGGCGCCGCAGGCACCGTCTATGAGCCTTTCGAAATTTGCCTTCATGAGCCGCGCGTATGAACCCTGGGGAATGTCGCCGGCGAATGTCATCGAGCCCTCCTTCTCGTTCACGGACAGAATTGTGCGGACGATGCCTTTTTCGCCTTCCCCGGTCCGGACGCACAGGGGAAAGAAGAGGCCCGACGAAGGCAGTTCGCGAGCCCTGTCGCCGAGATATCTTTTGTAGAGCTCCAGTACGGACCTGCCGTCTATTTCGTAAAGCACGTTGCCTGACGACCGGGTGACGAGACGGTCGGGACCGAAGGGGTCCCAGCCGCCCATTGAGCCGTAGCCGACCTTCAGGTGGTTTCCGTAGAAACCGACGATGGCGAGGGAATTTCGTCGCGGAGGCCCATCCCAGAACACATAGGTCCCCTCGAAACGATCGGCGTCCGCCGCGAGGCCGCCCGTTATGGTGACATTTCTCGGCAGGTTTTCGGAGAGTCCTTCGACAAGCTCGCTGCCGTTGACGTTTAGGCCATCGGAGAGAACGAAGACGTGGACAAGGTCCTCCATCTCGATGGAACGGGCCAGAAGGGCGCCCGCCTCCTTGCTGTTGGAGACGGTATCCAGGGTGATGCCCGCTCCCATGATTCGTGTATCTTCGAATGATATGGCCGTGGCAACGATGGTGTCGTCGAAGACCCCCGTGCCGCAGATCTCGCCGGCAGTGGAACATCCGCAGAGATGGGCGGCGGGATACCGGGCCCGAAGGGCTCCGAAGACCTCGCCGTCATTGAGAAGTTCCTTCGAGCCAAAGACCAGAACGAGGTCTGCGGTCCCATCGACAGTTGCGGGGCCGCTCGCTGGAGAGCCTGCTCGCTCGGTGAGAAACCTCTGTGAAATCTTCATCATCTCCCCCTTCAGGCAGTCCGGGCGGCAAGACCCCTCTTGCCGGGCCTGACCCGGCTGGCGCCCCAGGCCATAAAGTCTTTCTCGTCGGAACAGCGAGAGCCTTAAGCCGTCCTCCCCGAGCCATGATAATAACTTACGCTGTTTTGGAAATCACGCTTTTTGTGATACAATAAGTGGCTGTGCGAAGGATCGTCATCGATATCGACAACACCCTGTGGGATCTGGCACCCGTCCTCTATGAGCGGCTGCACGCGGCCAGTCCGGGTTTTCCCCACCATTCGCGCTGGCACAACTGGAGTTTCTGGAAGGGGCTTATCCCGGCGGACCGTTTGTACGGTATCATACGGGACGTCCACATGGAACAGGAGGCGTTTGAACCCTACCGTGATTCCCGCGACTTTCTCGAAAGGCTTCGCCGAAAGGGCTTTCACATAGTCATTGCCAGCCACCGGGAGAGGGAGACCTATGCCTCCACGGAAAAGTGGCTTCACAAACATGACCTGCCCTTCGACGAGATCCACCTGAGCTATGACAAGACAGTGCTTTTCGATGATTGCTGGGCGGTCGTCGACGACAGCCCCGTGACCCTGGAAGCGGCGAGGCGGGCGGGGATCGTCCGCGCGGGCCTCAAGAATCCCTGGAACGAATCCGAAGAGCACCCTCTCTTCGCCGACCTGGGGGAGATCTACCGCTATCTTGAAACCCAGTGTACCGCGGAAAAGAAAGACTGACCCGGAGAGCTCTTAAATCGTCCTACAGGTCCTAAGCGTCCTATAAGTCCTATAAGAATCCTACAGCTTCTGAATAGGACCTGTAGGACCAATAGGACTTATAGGACATAGGGAGGGTGAAGGCTTGAAAAGTTATCGGAAGGAACTCTGGTTCAATGTCCCTGCGAGACGGGGGTTCGTGAACATAACGCCGCAGGTGGAGGAGTGCCTGCGCGAGAGTGGGGTCTCCGAGGGGCTTGTCCTCGTTAACGCCATGCATATCACGGCGTCGGTGTTCATCAACGATGACGAGTCGGGCCTCCATCACGACTTCGATGTCTGGCTCGAGAGGCTTGCCCCCCATGAGCCCGTCTCGGGCTACAGGCACAATGTCGGGGAGGACAACGCCGACGGGCACTTGAAGCGCCAGATCATGGGCAGGGAGGTGGTCGTGNNGGAGCAGATATTCTACGGCGAATTCGACGGCCGCAGAAGAAAACGGGTGCTCGTGAAGATCATAGGAGAGTAGGAAAGACGGCTTGAGCCGCTTGAATGGCTTGAACCGCTTGAGCGCTGAGAAGAAAGATAAATCCTATGAGTCCCATGCGTCCTATAGGTCTTATATGTCTTATAGTAGTCTTATGGGTCCTATTCCGGGGAAAGCTGCAGCCCCTTGCGCATCCTCTGGGATGAACAGGGGCTGTTTTTCTACTTTATTGCCCTGTGGTAGGACTGCAGGGACTTTACCTTGATCTCACCCTTTTTTCCCACAGATGCCTTGATGCCTTCGGCGGTCGCCTTTGCGGCGGCCGTTGTGGTGATGTAGGGTATCTTGTACTTGATGGCCGTCTTTCGGATGTAGGAATCGTCATACATGCTGCTCTTGCCCGAAGGCGTGTTGATGACGAGGTTGATCTCCTTGTTGTGGATGGCGTCGACGATGTTGGGTCTGCCCTCGTGCACCTTCTTGATATGGGTGCTCTTGACGCCGTTGCCGGAGAGGAACCGGTGGGTCCCCTCGGTGGCGACGATGGTGAATCCCAGCCTGGCGAGCTGTTTTGCGACATCGAGGATGCCGTCCTTGTCACGGTCGACGACGGTGATGAGAACGTTGCCAGATTGGGGGAGCTTCTGACCGGCTGCCTCCTGGGACTTGGCGAAGGCAAGGCCGAAGGAATTGGCCATGCCCAGGACCTCGCCCGTGGATTTCATCTCCGGGCCGAGGGTCGGGTCGACCTCGGGGAACATGTTGAAGGGGAAGACGGCCTCTTTGACACCCACGTGGGGGTATTTCTTCTGCGTGAGGTCCATGTCATTGAGCTTCTTTCCCAGCATGAGCTGCGTGGCTATGCGGGCCATCTGCACGCCCGTTACCTTGGAGACGAGCGGGACCGTCCTCGAGGCCCGGGGGTTCGCCTCCAGGATGTAGACCTTGTCTCCGGCGATGGCGTACTGGATGTTCATAAGGCCCACGACCTTCAGTTCGATGGCGAGCTTCTTCGTGTATTCATTGATGGTGGCGATATGGTTTTCCGACAGTGTCCTGGGCGGTATGGCGCAGGCGCTGTCTCCCGAGTGGACGCCGGCGAGTTCTATGTGTTCCATGACGGAGGGGACGAATGCGTCGACGCCGTCGGAAATGGCGTCCGCCTCGACCTCTATGGCGTTCTCGAGGAACTTGTCGATGAGAATGGGCCGGCCGGGAGAGATATCCACGGCGGCGTTCACGTAAGCCTTGAGCATCTCGTCATCGTAGACGACCTCCATGCCCCGTCCGCCGAGGACATAGGACGGGCGCACCATGAGGGGGTAGCCGATCCTGTGCGCTACCTCCAGGGCCTCTTCGAGAACGACGGCGGTGCCGCTCTCGGGCTGGGGGATGCCTATCTTCTTTATGATCTGGCTGAACCGCTTGCGGTCCTCCGCGATGTCGATGCTTTCCGGGGAGGTTCCCAGGACCTTTACGCCGGCGTCCTCCAACTGCCGTGCCAGGTTGAGAGGGGTCTGCCCGCCGAACTGGACGATGGCCCCGATGGGTTTCTCCTTCCCATAGATGCTCAGGACGTCTTCCACCGTGAGGGGCTCGAAATAGAGCTTGTCCGAGGTGTCGTAGTCGGTGGAGACCGTCTCGGGGTTGCAGTTGACCATGATGGATTCGTATCCCTCGTCGCGCAGGGTGAAGGCGGCATGGACGCAGGTGTAGTCGAATTCGATGCCCTGGCCGATGCGGTTCGGGCCGCCGCCGAGGATCATGACCTTCTTGCGGTCGCTCACCGCCACTTCGTCGGGGGCGTTATAGGTCGAATAATAGTAGGCGGCGTCGGCGCCGCTAACGGGTACACGGCACCATGTCTCGTTCTTGCCGAGGGCCCGCCGCTTTTTCCTGATGTCTGTTTCCGGTACGCCGAGGAGGAAGGAGAGATACCTGTCGGAGAACCCGTCCTCTTTTGCCTTCTTCAGCAAGGCATCGGGAAGCGTGCCGCCCTTGTGGCGGAGGATCTCCTCCTCGAGGTCGAGTATCTCCTTCATCTGTTCGATGAACCAGTGTTTGATCTTCGTCTTCTCGAAAAGCTCATCGATGGTGGCACCCTTGCGCAGGGCCTCGTACATGATGAACTGCCTTTCAGAGGAGGGTTCGTTGAGGAGGCGCATGAGATCGTCCAGGGGCAACTCATTGAAATTCTTCGCGAAACCAAGTCCGTAACGTTTGGTCTCCAGGGAACGGATCGCCTTCTGGAAGGCCTCCTTGTATGTCTTGCCAATACTCATTGCCTCGCCGACGGCCTTCATCTGGGTACCCAGCTTGTCCTCGGCCTCGCTGAACTTCTCGAAGGCCCACCGGGCGAACTTGATGACCACGTATTCTCCGGAGGGGACGTATTCGTCGAGCCCCTTCCCGCGGTAGTAGGGAATGTCCTTCAGGGTGTAGCCGCCCGCCAGCTTGGCGGAGATGAAGGCGATAGGGAAGCCCGTCGCCTTCGACGCGAGGGCCGAGGAGCGGGAAGTTCTGGGGTTGATCTCTATGACGACGATGCGGCCGTTCTCCGGGTTGTGCGCGAACTGTATATTGGTGCCTCCGATGACTTGGATGGCCTCCACGATCCGGTAAGAGTAATCCTGGAGTCTCTTCTGGACCTCTTCGGAGATGGTGAGCATCGGCGCGCAGCAGAATGAATCACCGGTGTGGACGCCCATGGGATCGATGTTCTCGATGAAGCAAACGGTGATCATCTTGTTGTCGGCATCGCGGACAACCTCGAGCTCCAGCTCTTCCCAGCCCACCACGGCCTCTTCGATGAGGATCTGCCCGATAAGACTGGCGGAGATACCCCGGCTCGCTATTGTCCTCAGCTCTTCCTTGTTGAAGGCTATACCGCCTCCGGTGCCCCCCATGGTGTATGCGGGACGGATAACCACGGGATACCCCCCCAGCCTGTCGGCGATCTCGAGGGCCTCTTCAACGGAATAGGCCAGCGCGCTCTCGGGCATGGGAATATCCAGCTTGTTCATCGTCTTCTTGAATTCATCCCGGTCTTCCCCGCGCTCTATGGCATCGGCCTGGACACCTATTATGCGGACCCCGTGTTTTTCGAGAATTCCCCTGCGGGACAGTTCCGCCGCAAGGTTCAGGCCCGTCTGCCCCCCCAGGTTGGGAAGCAGTCCCTGGGGTTTCTCCTTTTCTATGATCTTTTCGACAACATCAATGGTGAGCGGTTCCACGTAGGTCCTGTCTGCCATCCCGGGGTCGGTCATGATGGTCGCCGGGTTGGAGTTGACGAGGACTATCTTGTATCCGGCTGCCCTCAGCGCCTTGCAGGCCTGAGTGCCGGAGTAGTCGAACTCGCACGCCTGCCCGATGATGATGGGGCCGGAGCCGATGATGAGGACCTTGTTGATGCCTTTGATCTTGGGAGGTTTTTTCATTGCCGGGGATTCCTTTCGGATTTGCTCTGCATCGTAACAGAAGAGTGGCGGTCAGTCAAGCGTTTTCAAAGGATTATTTATTTTGGTAACCAGTGGGCAAAAAAAGGATAATAACCGATGATCAGGCACCAAATTTAGATGACCGGAGACGGTAAAATAGCCGGTCTGTCAATGATCAAAAGAAAAGGATAATGACCGATCATCCGGAGAAAAACCGGTGCCCGTACCACCTCCGGTCACTGGCCATTATCTTCTCTGTCATATCCCCTGCTGCGAGGCTAGATGGTAGAGCCAGTCCCGGCTCCATCCGCCGGGTATGGTGAGGCAGAAAAGAAGGATCGCCAGGAAGAGTATCATCCTGAACCAGATCCCCGCGTTGAGGCGGGAGGGGATCGTGGCGATAAGGGATGCAGGCGCGAAATGCAGCGTGTTCAGTTTGGTCATCTTTCTCGAGTTTCTTCGTGCCGACCTTGCCACAAGCAAAAGGCCGATGAGGGCCACGAGGGTGCTCAAGAGACGGCCGGCACCGATCGCTGCGAGATAAGGGCCCGGTTTCTGGAAGATGTCGATGAGGAGATCGAAGGCGCCATACCACAACATGAAATAGCCGAGCAACCTGCCCTGTCCCTGGGTACCCCTGCGTGCCGTCAATAGGAGGATGAACATGATGGCGAGGTCCTTGACCGCCTCATAGACGGCAACGGGGTGCCGGAACCCCTCGACATGGGGAAACTTGACCGCCCACCATACGGTGGTCATGCAGCCGTAGACCTCTCCGTTCAGGTGTCCGCCGATGCGCCCGAGGGCCAGCAGGAATGCTACGGGTATGACTAGCTCGTCTGCCAGAAGAAGGAAGCTCTTCCTGTGGATGACGCAGAAGAGGGCCACTCCCGCCAGGGCTCCGACCACGACGCCCTCGTAGGCCATACCCCCCTTCCAGAAGGCGAGGATCTCGGGATACTTGCCGCGAAAGAACTCCCATTCGTAAAAGAAGACCTGGAAGGCGCGTCCAAAGACCAGGCAGGACAGGGAGAAAAAAAGAGTAAGGTTCCATGCCTGTCTCGAAGACAGGCCGATATAACTGCGGCGAAGCATCACCCAGAGGAAGACCGCGAAGAAACCGAGCGCCCAGGCAAGTCCGTAATACCAGAGCTTTATACCCCAGACCTCGGCAAGCAAAGGATCCATGTTCAGGACGAAAGGACCTTCCAAGTCGATCGCAACCCCCGCCGCGTGCTATTGGAGAAAAATCTTATTCTGCTGTACTTCTACTACTAGCGACACATTCCTGTCAACCCAAAAAGACCGTCTCAAGTCTCAGGTCCCACGTCACATGTTCAAAAGCCAACAAAAAAACCCGCTGTCCGCTCAACTGCCCTGGTCGGCAATTGCGTTGACAGCCCGTCGCCTTCGCGGTCTCTTTTTGGCGACCTGCGACCTGCGACCTGCGACCTGCGACC
>LVAA01000084.1 GCA_001603955.1 Syntrophobacterales bacterium Delta_02
CACGATACCCTTCGATGAGCCGGTCGATCTTTTCTTCCAGTTCTTCTATACGGTTTACGTTAATTACCTCTTTATTTATACTGAAAATTTCCATATCTAGCTAATTATCCTTCCTTTTCTGGTCGAAAGTCAAGTACAAAAGGTATTCCTTAATAAAAGCATCGATGTCCCCGTCAAGTACGGCATCGGCATTGTGCTCTTCGTGCTTCGTCCTGTGATCCTTGATGAGCCTGTAAGGGTGGAGAACGTAAGACCGGATCTGGCTACCCCAGGCTATGTCCTTCTTCTCCTTGTTCAGGGAGTCCATCTTCTCTTCCTGTTTCTTCTTTTCCAGTTCGTAGATCCTTGACTTGAGGATGGCCATGGCCATCGCTTTGTTCTTGTGCTGCGAACGCTCGTTCTGACACTGAACGACGATCCCTGTCGGCAGATGGGTGATCCTTACCGCGGAATCCGTCCTGTTGACGTGCTGGCCGCCGGGACCGCTCGACCTGTACGTATCGATGCGCAGGTCCTCTTCCTTGATGTCGACCTGTATATCCTCGGATATCTCGGGATAAGCGTAAACGGAGGCAAAGGACGTGTGGCGACGGTTGTTCGCGTCATAAGGGGAAACCCTCACGAGACGGTGAATGCCATTTTCGCACTTGAGGTAACCGTAGGCATGCTTGCCCGACACCACAAAGGTAACATTCTTCACTCCTGCTTCCTCGCCAGGCAGCAGGTCGACGACCTGACTCTCAAAACCTTTTCTCTCCGCCCACTTCAGGTACATCCTGAAAAGCATCTCAGCCCAATCCTGGGCCTCCGTACCACCGGCGCCGGAGTTGATGAAGATGATGGCGTTGTTGTCGTCGTTCTCCCCGGAGAGCATCCGCTCTATCTCGTAGGAACCCAGAGACTCATCGAGAGACCCGACCCGCCCTACAAGCTCCTCGACATCCTTCGAATCTTCCGTTTCCCTTATAAAATCGCTGAGTATGAGGATCTCTTCGAGCTCTTCTTCCTTTTTCTGCCAGTTCTTTATCTCTTCATCGACCCGGGAACGGTCTCTGAGCGTCTTCTGGGCCTTTTCCTGATCGTCCCAGAACGTGGCCTCCGAGATCCGCTTGTCGAATTGTTCCAGCTTTTCGTGAAGTTGAGGCAGGTCAAAGATAACCTCTGAGGGAGCGAATGCGCTCCTGAAGCTCGTCTATCTTTCCCTTGAGTTCGTCTATCATATCCCTTACCTTCCTCCAATATTATACCCGGGAGCCGGACAGCCGTTTCACGACCGCCTTGCCGAACTCCGAGCACTTTACAGCCTTTCCATCCCGGGCCTGACGTGCCAGGTCGTAGGTCATGATCCCGGCATCTATCGTCTCTTCAACGGCGCGGCGTATCGCCGTCCCTGTCGCCGCCATTCCCAGGTGGTCAAAGAGCATCGCCCCCGACAGGATGAAGGACGTCGGGTTTACCATGTCAAGACCCGCATACTTCGGAGCACTCCCGTGTGTGGGCTCGAATATCGCCACGTCGTCGCCAATGTTCGCGCCCGGAGCAACGCCGAGGCCCCCGATGAGCGCCGCGCAGGCATCGGACAGGTAGTCTCCGTTGAGGTTCGGACAGAGAAGGACATCATAATCCCCCGGTTTCGCGATGGCCTGCATGAACATGTTGTCCGCGATCCTGTCGTTGATGGGTATCTTCCCCGCAACGCCTTCAGCCGACACATCATTGAATTCCCGCGCCGTCTCGTATGCCCATTCGCGGAAGGCGCCTTCGGTGTATT
Organism: Syntrophobacterales bacterium Delta_02; assembly: GCA_001603955.1. Classification (GTDB taxonomy): domain Bacteria; phylum Desulfobacterota; class Syntrophorhabdia; order Syntrophorhabdales; family Syntrophorhabdaceae; genus Delta-02. The sequence continues at coordinate 1,772 of LVAA01000084.1, forward strand.
TCATGATGTTTCCCTTGTGGACAATGGTGATGGCCCGGCGGCGCTCCTTTACCGCCCAGTCAACCGCCCATCTCGCGAACCGCTGCGTCCCGGCCCGGCTCATGGGTTTTATCCCTATCCCGCTGTCGGGATCCACCTCCACGCCCATCACTTCACGCAGGAAGTCGACCACTTTCTTTGCCTCCGCCGTTCCGCCTTTCCATTCAATCCCCCGGTAGAGGTCTTCGGTGTTCTCCCTGAAGATCACCATATCCACCACCTCGGGGTTCACGAGGGGGCTCGGCAGACCCCTGAACCAGCGTATCGGCCGCATGCACACATAGAGATCGAACTTCTGCCGCAGGTAGACGTTGACACTCCTGAACCCCCCGCCAACGGGCGTGGTCAAGGGCCCTTTAAGGGCGATGGCGCTATTCAGGATGGCGTCGACGGTCTCCTGGGGCAACAGGACTTTCCCGGCATCGAGGGCCTTTAACCCGGCCACCAGAGGAACCCACTCGATACGCTTCCCGCCCTCCGTCGTCTTGAGGACCGCTTCCTCGAAGATCTCCCGCGAGGCGCCCCATATGTCCTCGCCCGTTCCATCGCCCGCGATCACGGGTATCCTGATCGTGTCCATCAGATGCTAAACCCCCGGTGCTTTCTTATGTAGTGGTCGAGACCGCCTTCGTTCAGTATGCTCCGCATGATGGGCGGCAGGGGTGCGAACTGCTTCCTTTCCCCCGTCGTGATGTCCGTGAGCAAACCTTCATCGAGGCCGACCTCGAGTTCGTCACCCTCGTTTATACCGTCCCCCGGGCAGATGATGGCCGCGAGACCCACGTTGATCGCATTCCGGTAGAAGATGCGGGCGAATGAAGGGGCTATTATCGCGTCTATACCGGCCATCTTGATGATAAGGGGGGCATGCTCCCTGCTCGATCCCAGACCGAAATTCCTTCCCCCGACGATGACATCGCCACTCGTTATCTTTTCGGAAAAACCGGGCGCGATATCATCGAAAACGTGCTTTTTCAACTCTTCCAGGTTGGATCTCAGGTGATAGAAACGTCCGGGAATGATGTGATCCGTCGAAATATCGTCCCCGAAGATCCATGCTTTACCTCGTATGATCATCACAAAACCTCTCTCGGGTCGGAGACCTTCCCCGCAAGCGCGCTTGCCGCCGCCGTTGCCGGAGAGGCAAGGATAATGCCGGACTCGGGGTTGCCCATCCTGCCCAGAAAATTCCGGTTCGACGTCGCCACGCATACCTCCCCGTTTCCGAGGATACCCTGGTGCAAACCAATGCAAGGCCCACAACCGGGTGGCAGGATCGTCGCTCCGGCATTGAGGAGCGTCTCCAGGATCCCCTCTTTGAGGGCCGCGCGGTAAACGTCCCGTGATGCGGGACCCACCAGGAGGCGTACCCCTGGGTGTTTCTTCCGGCCCTTGAGGATCTGCGACACCACCCTCAGATCCCCTAACCTTCCGTTCGTGCAGGAACCGATGAAAACCTGTTGTACGGTGATGCCCCTAACCTCACCGTCGTCCACGGTCCGCGTGTTATCGACCGTATGAGGCAGGCTTACGACAGGCACCAGCCCGCCGAGGTCGAGATCGAAGACCTTCTCGTATGCCGCGTCCTTGTCGGGTGTGATCTCCACGAAGGCGTCTCCCCGTCCTTTTCGGTCGAGGTAGGCCCGGGTCATCTCGTCGGATGGAAAGAGCCCGCACTTCGCGCCCGCCTCCACGGCCATGTTCGAGACGGTCATCCTGTCCTCGATCTCCATGGACGCAACGGCCTCGCCCGAGAACTCCATCGCCTTGTAGGTTGCCCCGTCGGCCCCTATCATCCCTATGATCTTAAGGATAAGGTCCTTCGGGAAAACGCCCTTCGGGAAGGCCCCGGAAAGACGGAAGAGAAAGCTCTCGGGAACCCTCATCCAGGTCTTGCCGAGGCCCATCGCCGTCGCGATGTCCGTGGAACCCATACCCGTGGCGAAGGATGCCAGCGCACCCCCCGTGCAGGTGTGCGAGTCAGCCCCCACCAGCACCTCACCGGGTACGAGAACACCCTCGCACATGAGCTGATGGCAGATACCCTCGCCCACACCGCTCACGTTGGCACCAAAGCGCGCCGCGAATTCCTTTATCATCATGTGGTCGTTGGAAAGCTCCATGCGGGGGCTCGGCGACGCATGGTCGATGAAGAACGTGACCTTTGAACCGTCGAAGAGCCTTTCAAAACCCATGTCGTTGAATTTCCTGATCGCGAGCGGCGCCGTTCCATCCTGCAGGAGTATCCTGTCCACGTTAACGACGACGTAGCTGCCCTGGACCGCGTCACCGCCCGTGTTCCTGCCGAGTATCTTTTCAGCCAGTGTCTTGCTCTTCACCGTCAAGCCTCCGCCCTGGCCAGGTCCTCGAACCTGATGTCGAGACCGAGGACACCGACGATATCACCCATTTCGTCCCTTATGGGCCCTGAAACGGTAACGCACAACGCCCCGGTTATCCTCGATGAATACAGGTCGGTGGCATGTATGCTGCCGTCGGCCATGGGTTTTATGAACCAATCCCTGTCTGAGAAATCATCGTGGAGGCCGATCTTCTGATACTTGGCCTTATCCACGATCTGCGTGATGTTGCGCGTGATCTTGACCCCTTCCCCGTTGACGGCATAGGCGAACTGAATGTAGGGATAATCTTCCACGAGGCCCTTCAGGCGCTCTTCCTGCCGGTCGGGCTGCATGCTCTTTATCCCCGGCTCCTCGATATACTGTTCCACGAGGTGGGCGGCCATATCGAATGCCCTCTTCTTCATCAACTCGAACTCGGAGACGAACATCTCCGGAATATACCGCCTCACCTGATGCTCGAGCTCCTCTTCGGACATGCACGTTATCCGGCCATCTTCATATTGTTTGGCGATCCATTTGTTTATCTTGGCCACTCCGGGGTGGGTCTTCTGTATCTTCTGCTTTCCCGTGAGCGCAAAGTGGGAATTGACCCAGTGGGCTATCCCCGCCAGGCCGGATTTATCGGTAATATTGACCGCAAGGGGCCTGTTGAGGAGCTTGTTCGTGTCAAATGCCGAGTATATCTCCTCGTTCTTCAGGATACCGTCTATATGCACCCCCGCCGAGGTGGCATTGAAGTCGAGCCCCACAAAAGGCTGGTTCTTCGGGACATGATGGCCGATCTCCCGCTCGAAATAATTGCGTATCTCCGTTATGACCGTCGTGTCCACACCGTTGCTCTCCCCTGTCAGGGAAACGTACTCCATGATAAGGCCCTCGATGGGGGCGTTGCCCGTCCTCTCACCGAGGCCGAGCAAGGTCCCGTTCACATAGGTACATCCGTACATCCACGCACTGATGCTGTTGATGAGAACCTTGTAGAAATCGTTGTGGCCGTGCCACTCGAGGCAGTCCGAAGGCACACCCGCGTCATCGATCATGGCTCGAATGATCTTCCCGATCGACCGGGGGAGCGCCGAACCAGGGTACGTGATGCCAACGCCGAGAGTATCGCAGAGCCGTATCTTGACAGGCAGTTTCGCCTCCTCCGAAAGGGCCATGAGCGCCTGGGCGAAGGGAACGCAAAAACCGTAGATGTCCGCCCTCGTCACGTCCTCGAAGTGGCACCTCGGCGTTATGCCATGGTCAAGAGCGCTCTCTATTATCTTGAGATAGTCCTTGAAGACCTGGGACCTCGTCTTGTTGAGCTTCAGGAATATGTGGTAGTCGGACACGCTCGTCAGGATGCCCGTCTCCTTGAGCCCCATTTCCTTCACGAGCTGGAGGTCCTCCTTGTGCGCCCTTATCCACCCTGTTATCTCCGGGAAGCGGTACCCCTTCTCCTGGCACCTGCGCAGCGCCTCCTTGTCCTTGTCCGTGTACAGGAAGAACTCCGATTGCCTTATGACCCCGTTGGGCCCGCTCAGCCGGTGGAGGAACTCGAAAAGGTCCTCGATCTGCTGCGCCGTGAAGGGAGGCCTCGCCTGCTGGCCGTCCCTGAAGGTCGTATCCGTAATGTAGATATCGTCAGGAGGGTCGATAAGTTCGATCTTGTGGTCGAACTTCACCTTGCACACTTCATCATAGGGGAAAATGTCCCTGAAGAGCTGGGGGTGGTCCACGTCGATGAGAGGGTAATTGGACGCCCCGGCCACGTTCTTGAAGATAAATCCCTTCTTTTTCTCCTTTTTCTTCATGTCACCCCCTTAAAGATATCAATCGGCAATGGTCCGTATCTTCAGCTCCGCAAGCTGTCTCGGCCCCACCCTGGAGGGTGCGCCGGTGAGGAGGCAGGAGCCCTTCTGTGTCTTCGGAAAGGCGATAACATCCCTGATGCTCCCAAGCCCCAGGAACATCATCAGGATGCGGTCGAAGCCAAAGGCGATGCCGCCATGGGGGGGAGCCCCCATCTCAAGGGCCTCCAGGAGAAACCCGAACTTGTCCGCGGCCTCCTCTTCGCCTATGTTGAGGAGCCTGAACATCTCCGCCTGGTCCTCCGTCCGATGGTTTCTGATGCTTCCCCCGCCCAGTTCGACACCATTGAAAACGAGGTCGTAGGAATTCGCGAGAACGGCATCGTAGTCGCCGTCGAAACCGGCGAGGTTCTCCTTCGGGGACGTAAAGGGATGATGGCGCGCTACGTAGCGCTTCTCCTCCTCGTTGTATTCGAGGAGGGGAAAATCGATGACCCAGAGGAACTTGTCCAGGGTCTTGTCGATGAGATCGTATTTCTCGCCCAGGTACAGCCGGAACCTTCCCATAAGCTCGCTCACGCGGAGCCCCTTGTCGGACATGATGAACAGAACATCGCCGGGCTCGATGCTGAAAAGGGATATCATCTGCGACTTCTCTTCGTCGCTCAGAAACTTCACCGTCGGAGATTGAAGCGCCCTGTCGGCGTCCATGCGTATCCACACGAGACCCCCGGCGCCAATATCCCTGGCCGTTTCGACCGACACGTCGAGATCCTTGCGGGACAGGGTCTTCCCCTTGAGGACGAGGCCCTTCACGGCCCCGCCTGCGTCTATGGTCTTCTTGAAGACCCCGAACTCCGTCTTCTGGAATATGTGGGTCATATCCACGATGGGCAGGTCGAAGCGCAGGTCGGGCTTGTCGCTGCCGTATCTCTCCATCGCCTCGGCGAAGCTCATCCGGGGGAAAGGGACCTCGGGGGGTCTCTTGCCTTTCAATGCCTCGTAGAGGGCGATGATGAGCCCCTCGTTGACGTTCATCACGTCTTCCCTCTCGACAAAGCTCATCTCGATATCTATCTGGGTGAACTCCGGCTGACGGTCGGCCCTTAAGTCCTCGTCGCGAAAACAGCGGGCGATCTGGAAATACCTCTCGAAGCCGCTCATCATGAGGAGCTGCTTGAAAAGCTGGGGCGACTGCGGCAGCGCGTAGAACATGCCGGTGTTCAGCCTGCTGGGCACCACGAAATCGCGCGCGCCTTCGGGCGTCGACTTTGTAAGGAGGGGCGTTTCGAACTCGTAGAACCCCTTCGACAACAGGTAGTCCCGCGTGACCGTGTAGGCCTTGCTCCTCTCGATGAAGACCTTCTGCATCTCGGGACGCCGCATGTCGAGATAGCGGTACCTGAGACGCGTGGCCTCGCCGATGTCCTCGTCATCGAGCTGGAAGGGAAGAACCTTGCAGGTGTTGAGGACTTCGAAGTCGGACACATAGACCTCGATCTCTCCCGTAGGCAGTGCCGTGTTCTCCGTCTCGGCGGGCCTCCTCCTGACCGTACCCGTCACCTTGAGGACATACTCGCTCCGTATGTCGCCCGCCCTCTCGTGTGCCTCCTTCGATATCTCGGGAGAGAACACGACCTGGACTATTCCCGTCACATCGCGCAGGTCGGCGAACACAAGCCCTCCGTGGTCGCGTCTCCTGAAGACCCACCCTGCCAGGGTCACCGTCATATCCACATGTTCTTTTCGTATCGTGCCGCAATAGGTATCTCTCACGTTCAGCCCCTTCTAAAAAAAGTGTATAATTATATTGTCAAATCCTTGATTAGTCAATACGGAGAGGCTGGAACCGGAAGACACCGGAGAGACAGGTGATGGGTTCCAGGTTATGGGTCGTGGGGCACTGCTCTCCAGGATGATCCATTTCCCGGAATGCGCTCCTTATAGAACAATGATCCAGGACAGGTAAATCGTCCATATTCATACGAGGTCGATCTCTTCTCCCGTGCCCTCAGGCTAAATCAGGGATAATGACAAATTGACCAAATCCCAATGACCAATGAAAAAGAGAATGACCAATTGAACAAAGGGAACGGACTGCCTGTATCATTCTTTTGGTTATTGGTTATTGTCTGTTTGTCTGGTCATTGGAATTTGGTCATTGGTCATTCTCCTCCCCCGGGAATGCTCCGGAGCGTCGGCATGTCCGTTGGCGCGTATCTGTTTTGGACAGATGTGGATCATGGGGGAAAACCATTCTCTTCCACCCATCACCCGTAATCCGCCTCTGCCCGTAATGAATTCCCGGTCCCTACAGCATCTCCACTCGTCGCCCCGGAGGAACGCCGTGCCATTCTCTCTTACAACGCCCCGATGGGCACGTTCCTGAGGAACTCGGCGCTCTCTTCGGGAAGGGAGGTGTTTATGTACATCCCGGTACCGAGTTCAAAACCCGCGGCCTTGGTGAGCCTCGGGACAATGGCGAGGTACCAGTGGAAATACTTCGCGTCAGCCCCGCCGGGCGACAGTGACCGGATCACGTAGTTGTAGTCCGGGTTGCCGAGTCCGACGTAGAGGCGGAGCAGGATCTCTTTCAGGATGACCGCCAGCGCCGGTATCTCGTCATCCGTAATATGACCGTAGCAGGCGTTGTGGCGCTTCGGATAGATCCACACGTGGAAAGGAGACAAGGCGGCATAGGGGACGAAGGCCAGAAAATGTTCGTTCTCGGAAACCACCCTCAGTCCGTCATCTTTCTCTCCTTTCATATAGGTGCAATAGAGACAGTCCCCGAAGTTCACGTAATAGTAATTGCGTATCGCCTCGTTGAGGCGGTTCATCACCTGTCCGGGGAAGACCGGGGTCCCGACTATCTGGGAATGGGGGTGTTCGAGGGACGTCCCCGCATCCTCACCATGGTTCTTGAAGATTATAACGTGTTCCACTCGCTCGTCATCGTAGAAGGCGATCTGACGGTGGCGGTACGCGACCAGTATGTCCCCTATCCGGTTGAGCGGCAGGAGGGCCGTCGTCGTATTGTGCATGGGCGATTCGATGATCACCTCGTGGAGCCCAACCCCGGAGAGACACTCCCTGAGGTCATCCCTCCTCTTCACTATGACACCTTCCGGGGTGAGGGCCGAAAACTTGTTGGGCACCACCCTGACCGTCCACCGGCCCTCGTCGTCGGTAAGCCTGAACGTCTCCGCCGGCGTCATGGCTTCGTTGCCCGTGCAAAAGGGACAGGACGGGGAATGCTCGGGGAACGCCGAATGCTCCCTCACGTGTTTGAACTCCTCGGGGCGTTTGGCCCTCTCCGTGGCAATGATCACCCAGTCTCCCGTGATCTGGTTCAACCGTACCTCAGGCATAGACACCTCCTTCCCTTCCTCACATAGTATTCCAAAAATCCCGGCTTCACAATCGTAATGACGGGATGAACCATGGGTCCCCTTCTTCATTGACACTGCCGTCACACATGCTATAATCCACGGTGGACCGCCCAACGCCGCGGGACCCGTGATCCTATGAAAGTCCTTTCCTTTATTATGTCGATCATCATCCTTGCCCTGGCAACGACGGCCGCCTACCGGTACCTGAAGCAGGACTGGCTCCTCTACAGAAAGGCGGAAGACCTGTCCCGAAAGGGTGCCTGGCAGCAGGCCATCCCCATCTGCGATGCGCTGGCCAGGAAAGGCTTCCGGCCCGGGGACACCCTGAGGCTTCTCGGGAAGTCCTGTGAGGAAACAGGTGATCTGACCGGCGCCATCGAGGCCCTCAGAAAACTGGCAGCCGCAAGCCCCGGCGACGCCGGCGTCGAACTTGAACTGGCCGGGTTGTATGACCGCCAGGGCGATCACGCGGGCGCGGCGGACATTTACCATGCCCTCCTTGCGAAGGAACCGGGAAACAGGGGTGTCACCCTGCGGCTCGCCCGGGCGCTGACCGCCCTGGGGCGCTATGACGAGGCCATCCTGCGCTACAGGGCTATCCTGGGAGAGAAACCATGAATCGACCACCGGCCGTTTTCGCGGCAGCATGTCTTATTGCAGTCCTTGTGCTCCTTGCGGGGCCCGGATGCCCCTTTGCCGGCGAAGCCTCCGGGCCGACCGAGGCCTCACCCGTCGCGGACAGGGAGATCCCTGACTGGATGGCGAGATGGGAGCTTGCCCGGGTGCTCAGCTATGCGGGGCGCTACGAAGAGTCGGTCATCGAATACAGGAAGCTCCTGGGGGAGAAGCCGGATCTGCCGAAGGCGAAGATCGAACTGGCAAAGGTCCTTTTCTGGCAGAAGAAGGGAGAAAAAGCACTTGGTGTCCTCGAGGGCCTCGACACCCGGCAGCTCGATGCCGATTCGGTGCTGCTCATGGCCGATATTTTCCGGAACCGCAGGTCTTACGACAGGGCCGCCCCGCTCTACAGGGAATACCTGCAGAAACGTCCCGGCGACAACCCGGCCAGACTGAGGTTCGCGGAGATGCTGAGCTGGGAGAAGCAATACGACGAATCCCTCGCCGAATACCGGAAGATACTTGCCGCACTCCCGGGAGATGTGCAGGTGAGGAGAAAATACGCCATGGTCCTCATGTGGTCGAAGAGATACGGTGAAGCCGCAGCAGAACTCAGGAGAACGCTGAAATAGCATGAAGAGGGTCATTCTTCTATCGGTCCTGGCGGTGGCCCTGCTCGTGGCGGCACCGTGTGGGGCCGAACGAAAGGTCACCATCGTACCCCCGGAAGGGAGGGTATCCGACAGGGAAGCCCGCCAAGCCCTGGCACGGATCCTCTCCTACGATGACGCCACGCTGAGGGAGTCACTTGCAGAGTATCGCGCGCTCCTGGCCCTCGCCCCCGGAGACCCCGTCATTGAAACGGAGACGGCACAGGTCCTCCTGCGCCTCAGGATGGACGCCGAAGCCGCGGCGCTCCTTCGCGGCCTCTACGCCCGGAACCCCGGCGACAGCACCGTGGCCGCATCCCTTGCCGATATCGAATGCAGCCGCGGGCATGCGCTGCCATGCCGGAACCTTTATCTCGACGCACTGCGCACATCAGCCGGACGGCCGGACCTCACGCTCCGTTTTGCCGATAACATGAACATGTGGGGCGATTTCGTGAGGGCCGGGTCCCTCTACAGGAAACATCTCGCCGTCAATCCCGGCGACCGCGATGTGGCCCTCAGGCTGGCGAACACCCTTGCCAGCTCCGAACGGTACGAGGAAGCGGAGGGCGTCTGCAGGGACCTGATGCTCACCCGCAAGGATGCCGCCACCCTCACAACCCTCGCCTCCACCAGGCTTCTCGCAAAAGACTTTCCCGCGGCAGAGGGATACGCGCGTGAGGCCTTGTCGGCCGGGACGGATAACAGAGAAGCTTCCCGGGTCCTCGGTGAGGCCCTAATGTCCGAAGGCAGGTATCCTGAAGCCAGGTCGCTGTATGAAGGATCGACGGGTCGGCCCGGTGAGGCAGCGGCGGCCCGTGTGAACATAGGCCGGACCTACCTCGGGGAGAAGAATGCCGCCGAGGCGCGGAGGTATTTCGAAGAGGTCCTCGCGGCAGAGCCGGGGAACATATCCGCCCGTTTCTACGCGAACTGGCCGGACACGGTACGGTCGGGCGCCTTTCTCTCATCCATCGTGGATGATACGGCACTGTCCGCCGCCGGTCTTTCCCGATGGGCCGACCTGTACCTCTCCCACGGCCTTTTCCCCGAGGCGATCGCCTGCCTGAAGGAAACCCTTCACCGCGACCCCGCCTTCTTTCCCGCCTCCATCTCCCTCGCCCAGGCCCTTGGCTCGGACAAGCAATACGAAGCATCCATTCGGCTTTACAGGGAACTTGCCGCGCAGTTTCCCGACAGTTCGAAGATCCTCACCGGTCTGGCACGGGTCCTCGCCTGGTCGAGACACTACGATGAGTCCATAGCTCTCTACCGGAAGATCATCGCACTCGACCCCACGGACCCGGTCCCCCGCAAGGAAATGGCCCGGACCGCCATGTGGGCGAAGAGACCCGAACTCGCGATGGAAACCTATGATGCCGCTCTTTCCGCGTCCGGCGAGGACCCGGTCCGCCCAACAGACCGCAGGGAAAGGACAGGGGGCGAGATTCGGGCCCGGGAGCGCATCGTGAGGTCGATCGTCCTCGAGAAGGAGGCGAAGAAACTCGCCTACGAGGGGCACTTCGCCCGGTCCCTGCCTGTCTATGAGACCCTCGCCAGGGAGAATCCCGGCAACGAGGAGGCACTGTTCGACGAGGCACAGGCTGCCTGCGCCCTGGGCCTGTGCGCCCGCGAGGCAAGGATCTACGAAAGGCTTCTCGCGATCGACCCTTTCCACTCCCTGGTGGGAGAGGCCGTCGAGAGGCTTCGGTACCGGGCCGGTCCATCGGCACGTTTCGATTACTCCTACTGGAACGAAGAAGGCAGGGGCGACCTCGCCCGCATCACGCGAAACCGTTTCGACGTCACCGTCGACCTGCCCGTTAGGTGCCAGTATCATTTCTTTCTCAAGGGCCACCGCTGGCTGGATACGCCCGACTTCGATCACGCCACCTACGGCGCCGACGGTATGTCCGTCGGCTTCGCCGGGGTCTTCAGCCCCTTCGTGAAGGCGGAGGGTTCCTGGACCCACAAGAGGTATGACTCGGACACACTGGGCGACAGGGACACGGGCCATGGGACGGTGTGGTTCGATCTTGATGACCGGGTGCGCCTCGGCGCCGGCTACGCCCGCACAGACGAGATATACAACTACTTCGGCATAATTCAGGGCGCACAGGCGGACCGCCTTTTCGTCGCTTTCCAGAGTGACGTCACCCGCAGGTTCGAGGTAAGCGGCAAGGCGGAGTACATAGGCTACAACGACTCCAACAGCGGCAGCTTCCTCAGCCTCGCGGCCGGGTATGCCCTCACCGACCACCCGCGGACCTTCAAGGTGGCCGCCTCTGGAGAGATGCGCAATACACGCCACGACAACGAATACGTCTACCGCAACGGAGAGCTCGTCGACATAATCCATCCCTACTGGGCGCCCCGCGACTACCTCGCGGGCAGCGTCATCCTCGAATGGCGGCACGACCTGTCGAAAATCTTCATCTGCGGGGCCGAACAGCATTATTACGATCTCAAGGCATCCTTCGGCACGGACTCGGAGAACAATCCCTACGCCAAGATCGAGGGTGAATGGAACTGGGAGTTCTTGAAGCACTGGCTCGTCGGCATAAAGGGCCTGGCCCACACGTCCCCGAAATGGGACGCCACGGGGGCCTGGGCATGGGTGAGGTACCGCTTCTGAAATGACAGAGAAAGGCACGGCATCCTCAAGACTGGTTCTCGTCATGGCGGCTCCCGTCGCCGCGATGGCCTTCGCCGCCATCTACCTCATCGTGCGTGTCGTTCTCTTCATGATCACCGATCATGTGTGGTACGAAAAAGCGCTCGCATTCCTCCTGCTCATGGCCGAGATATTCATCCTTGTCCACGGCATCGGGTATTTCCTGGAGATCCTCTCCGTGGCATGGACCCGCAGGGAGTTCGCCCGTAAGGAGATCCCCGTTGAACCCCTTGAGTCCTATCCACCGGTGGCCATAGTCATGCCCTCCTACAAGGAACCTCTCGAGGTGGTCAAGAACTCTCTGATCACGTTCTACAATTTATCGTATCCCAACAAGTACATCTATTTCCTCGACGATACCCGCTATGACGTTCCCTGGGACACTCCCGAGAACATGGAAAGCTACAAGAGGTCCATTGAAGAGCTCTGCCAGTACGTCGGCGTCGACCTCTTCCGCAGGAAATGGCACGGCGCCAAGGCGGGGATCATCAACGATTTCATGGAATATCTCGAGGGACGGACGAGAGAGGGGTTCACGTTCTACAATTATTCCAGGAAGGTCAAGAAGGAGACGGAGAGATACATGGTCGTCTTCGACGCCGATTCCAACCCCTTCCCCGATTTCCTCGAGCCCCTCGTCGCCCGCATGGAGGACAGCCCCGAACTGGCCTTCATCCAGACCCCGCAGTATTACATCAACTTCGACTCCAACCGCATCGCCCGCGCCGCCGGGCTGCAGCAGACAGTCTTCTATGAATACATCTGCGAGGGCAAGGCGTCGAAGGACGCCACCTTCTGCTGCGGCACCAATGTCCTTTTCCGCCGGGAGGCACTGGGAAGCGTGGGTGGATTCGACGAGTCCTCCGTGACCGAGGATTTTGCCACATCTCTCCAGTTCCATCTCATGAAGTGGAAGACGACCTACATAAACAGGGTGCGCACCTTTCAGATTGGCCCGGAGGACCTCGGGGGCTATTTCAAACAGCAGTTCAGGTGGTCCCTGGGGACGATAGGACTCCTGAGGAAGGTCATCACCACCTTCATCCGCAGGCCTCGGGCCCTCACGCTCCTTCAGTGGTGGGAGTATCTCCTGTCGAGCACGTGGTATTTCATCGGTTTCGTTTTCTTCATCATGATGATATGCCCCCCCATCTACCTGTTCTTCAACATCCCCGCGTATTTCGCGCGGCCCGATTTCTACTTCCTCATCTTCGTGCCCTACATCGTCATTACCCTCACCACCTTCTACTGGACGCTTAAACAACGCAGTTACACGATCCGTGACCTCATGTCCGGGCAGCTTCTGACCTTCATCACCTTCCCCGTCTTCATGAAGTCCAGCGTCCTCGCCCTTATGGGCTTCAAGGGGACCTTCGGCATCACTCCGAAAGGAACGAGCAGGGCCTTACCGCTCCGGTCAATGTGGCCTCAGCTCCTCCTGTGGGCCATATGCCTTTGCGGGGCGGTATGGGGGATGAACAGGCTCGTGTACGAAAGGGAACCCTTCGCGGGAATACTCGTCAACGTCTTCTGGTGCCTCTATCATACCGCGATACTCTCGTCGATATTCTATTTCAACACACCCGTGGAAGAGCCCGGGGAAACAGGGGGGGCAGGCGGGTGAGACCGCACGGGACACGTCTTCTTTTCCTCATCATTGCCGCCATCCTTCTCGCGTCGTCCTGCGGAACCTCGGGGGCGGGACCTTCACTCTGGGGCTTTGCCCTCGACGGGTATCCCATAACCCCCGGGAGGATCGAAGGCGTCGAGGCGGCGAGCGGTCTTCGTCCGGACATGATCGTCTTCTTCCTCCAATGGCCTTCCGGGGAGGACCGGTCCACCGGCGAATTCCCCTTCGAAAGTCTCGAGGCCATCGCGGCGAGCGGCGCCGTGCCCTGCGTTACATGGGAACCCATGTACGTGAAGGGCGACAGGGAGATCGTCATCTCCCACGCCGACGTACTCGGCGGCCGCTACGACGGTTACATAGAGCGGTTCGCGGAAAAGGCCCGCTCCTGGAAGAAACCCCTGCTCATACGCTTCGCCCATGAAATGAACCTCAAGCGGTATCACTGGGGCACGGCGGAGAACGAGTACGGCCCGGAGAGCCCCGTCATTTACCGGAAGATGTACCGCCATGTTGTTGACGTCTTCCGGCGGTCCGGCGCCGGCAACGTTCTGTGGGTGTTCTGTCCGAACGCGGAGGCCGTACCGAACGGGACCCATGACCCTTCAGCATCATGGAACGTCCTGTCCGCCTACTACCCGGGAGATGATTACGTCGACGTCCTCGGCGTGGACGGCTACAACTGGGGGACAACCCGAAAGAAGGACGTACACGGATGGGAAAGCCACTGGAAATCTTTCCGGCAGATCTTTGAGGCACCCGTCGCGCAGCTTAAGGGTCTCACTTCCGCCGCTTCGCGAAAACCCCTCATTGTTTTCGAGACCGCCACTGTCGGCACGGGTGGGAACAAGAACGAATGGATCCGGGACGCCATGTCAACCGCCGGCAGATCGGGTATCGACGGCATTGTCTGGTTCCAATCCGACAAGGAGGTTGATTGGCGGATAGAAAGCGGCTCCGACGGAGGCCATGTTCCTGCCGTGAAGGGTCGATGCAACCCCGGGCATGGCCGTCTCACAGAACTTCTTGAGAAAGGAGAGCGACCGTAATGCGCCGGTTCAGCCTGAAGACGAAGATGGCTACCTTGGTCTCCGCGCTGTTCCTCTTCATCTTCGCCGCCGGCGCCTTCATGTTCGAACGTGTTTTCGAGGAGCACTTCAAGAAGACCATAGCGGACCAGCAGTTCGAACTCGTCTCAAAGATAGCCTACGATGTGGACCTCAGCATCCACGAGGCCCTGAAGGTGCTCATCGATGTCTCGAAGCTCATCCCCACCGCGGACATCAACAACTATCCCGCCATGCAGAAGCACCTCGAGAAGATATTGGAGACCCGTTTCTTCCTCAAGGGGTATTTCGACCATGGCATTGTACTCTATTCAAGGACAGGAAGGGTGATCGGCCAGGTGCCCTACTCTCCCGAATGGTTCGGAAAAGACTTCTCCGACAGGGAGTATTTCCAGTACACGATAAGAACAAAGGGACCGTACATCTCGAAGCCTTTCAGGTCGGTCAAGGCGCCGTATGACCCCATAGTCATGTTCTCCGTCCCCGTCTTCGACAAGGACAGGGAGATCGCTGCCGTACTGGGCGGTGCCGTGTCCCTTCTCAAGGATGTCACCTTCGGAGGCATAGCCGGCATCAAGATAGGCAGGACTGGTTACCTGTATCTCTTCAACACGGACCGCACGATCATCGTCCACCCCGACAAGACACGGATACTCCAGCAGGACCTGCCCCGGGGTGCGAACCGCCTTTTCGACGCCGCCATCGACAACTGGTTCGAGGGAAGCGGGGAAACGGTATCCTCGAAAGACGTGCCCGGTATAGCAACCTTTAAGCGCTTTCGGAACACCGACTGGATATTGGCGGCGCATTACCCCACCAGGGACGCCTATGCCCCCATCTACAGGGAGCGGTGGTACATCGTGGCCTACACGGCCATCGGCATCGCCCTTTGCGTGCTCATCATCCTCATCGTGATGCGCAGGAACCTGTCGCCCCTGTCTGAGCTTGCCTCACAGGCTGAAGGGATAGGAAGGACGGAAGATCCCCTCGGCCACGTCCACGTTGACGCCGGCGGAGAGATAGGAGCCCTCGCTTCATCCTTCAACGCCATGCTCGAACGCCTCGCTGACAGGGAAGCCTCGCTGATGGAAACCATGGAGGAGTTACGCAAGCTGCACAACGCCGTCGAACACAGTTCGGCCGTCGTCGTCATTACCGACGGTCAGGGGCACATCGAGTACGTCAACCCGAAGTTCGTCGAGGTCACGGGCTATGAAAGAAGCGAGGTCTCGGGGAAGACGCCCCGTATCCTGAAATCGGGAGAGCTTCCGCAGGAGGTCTACGATGACCTCTGGGCGACCATCATCTCCGGTGAGGAGTGGCAGGGCATCTTTCATAACAGGAAAAAGAACGGGGAGCTCTACTGGGCGGCGGCGTCCATCTCTCCTCTCAAGGACACGAGGGGAAACATCACGCATTTCGTCGGGGTCCAGGAGGACATCACCGCGGTGAAGCTTTTCGAGCAGGAGCTCAAGAACGCCAAGGAGGCGGCCGAAACGGCGAATCAGGCCAAGAGCGATTTCCTCGCCAGCATGAGCCATGAGATACGAACCCCCATGAACGCCATCATCGGCATGGCCGAGCTGCTCCTCGAGGGGCCTCTTGACGAGGAGCAGAGAAGATATGTTACCACGTTGCGGAACGCCGGGGACAACCTTCTCAACATCATCAACGACATCCTGGATATATCGAAGATCGAGGCCGGCTACCTGGAACTTCACGAGACACCGTTCGACGTGCGCGAACTCGTCGATGCCGTCTGTGACACCATGGACGTCCGCGTCCGGGAAAAGGGCATCACCCTCGACTCCAGGATAGGGGCCGATGTGCCCGTGCGCCTCACCGGCGATGCGGGACGGCTCAGACAGGTCCTCCTCAATCTCGTCGGCAACGCCGTGAAGTTCACCGATGAGGGCAAAATAACGATCACCGTCGAACGTGACGGGGCAAGCGGCGGGAACACCGTTCTCACCTTCTCCATCAACGACACGGGCATCGGCATAGCGGAAGACAAGATCCCTCACATATTCGAGAAGTTCACCCAGGCGGACTCTTCGACAACGCGAAAGTACGGCGGTACGGGGCTGGGGCTGACCATATCCCGGCGACTCGTGGAACTCATGGGCGGCCGCATATGGGTGACGAGTACCGTTGGCGCGGGGAGCACCTTCTCTTTCACGGCATCCCTCGGCCCCGCAGCGGATGGGGCGGACACTCGCGCACCGGAAGAAGACATTGCGTCCTCTCAAACCCTTCCCGAGGCACGGCCTCTCACCATACTCCTCGTCGATGATTCGGAGGACAACCGGCTGCTCATCCGGTCCTTCCTCAAGAAAACGCCCTTCGCGGTGGACACGGCGCGGGACGGGCGCGAAGCCGTTGACATGTTCACGGTCACGCCCTACGACATCGTCCTCATGGACATACAAATGCCCGTCATGGACGGATACGAGGCCACGCGGCAGATACGGCAGTGGGAGCGGTCGCAGGGACGAAGCGCAACACCCGTTGTCGCGCTCACCGCCTACGCCCTGGAAGAGGAGATACGAAAGAGTTACGAAGCGGGCTGCAACAGCCATCTCACCAAGCCTGTCGGCAAGTCCGCTCTTATCGAGGCTATCCGGGCCCATACAAGGGACGCCTCCCCGGTCAGGGAGGCTTTCCCGGCAAGCGAGGCAAAGACCGCGGAGCACGCAACGGTCCCGACGAGCATCGTCACGATAGACAGGGACCTCGAAGACCTCATACCGGGATACCTGGAAAAGAGACTTGCGGACGTGGCATCCATACGGGAAGCAGCCGCGGGGAGCGACCTCGAGACGATACGGGTCCTCGGTCACACGATGAAGGGCAGCGGCGGCGGCTACGGTTTCGACCGCATCACCGAGATAGGCCGCAAACTAGAAGAAGCCGCAAAAGCCAGCAACACCGAGAAATGTCTGCAACATGCAGACGAACTAGCCAATTACCTCACCCACCTCACCATCACATACCAATAGTATCAAAACCCCCCTTTACCCACCCCACGCGTCCCATAAATCCGATAGGTCCTACGCGTCCGATAGGTCCTATATGTCCTATAGGTCCTATCGGAATCCTATTGTTCCTATCGGAAAAGGATCCGCTCCTCAGAGCGAATGAAGATAGAGCATCACTATCGTGTTGTAGTTGAAGTACAGCCTGTTCTCGAGGTCCTTGATGGCGTCGAGGTAGGGAACGATGCTCTCGTCGGAAAAGGCGGCCTTGAATATCTCGACATAGACCTCCGACTCCACCATCGCCCTGAGTTCCTCGAGGTCGATGAACCTGGCAACATCCGACTGTCCCGGCGTCTCCGTCCGGCTCCTCACGTACAACGCCTCGAGCTGGTCGCAATGCTCCCTGACCCGGGACCTGATGTCGGAGAGAAAAAAACTCTTGAGCTGGGGATACTCCTCCCGCGGATATCGCGAGATACGGGAGAAGAAAGGCACCAGGTGGCCGAGGTAGATGTCCACGCCTTTCTTGAGGAACGCCGTGTCCTTGATCACCCTGCACAACAGGCTATCCCGTACCTCGAACTCCTCCAGGTTGACCGACACGGAGCCCGATTCGATGGAAATGGAAACGGGATAGGAGGGACGCCCCTTACTCCCCAGGACGGCCCCGCACGTCTCGGCCCCGATGGCCTCGTCCCATCTCGTCCAGACTATGACACCCTGGTTATAGTACTGTTCCCCGATGTTGATAGGCAAATGGAAGTTGACGGTGTCACCCTTCCTGATCCCTTCCCTGCTCACCACCCAGTTGGGGATGGCAAACCCGATGCCGCTCTTGCTCAGATCGAGGACAATGTACTGGAAACAGGAATGGTCCCCGCCGCGGGTGCCAAGGAAAGGGAGGTTCACCGAGCTTATGTCGAGGCGTTTCTCCTTTCTTCTCTCCCGCCCGCGGTCTGTTGTCGTCTGTCCCGCCACACCTGTATCATACACGCTGACGATGCGTGCGACAATGGAAAAAGACAGGGCATACGGGTCTGTGCGCCTGCGTGCGCAAAGGGGCGCACGGGGCAATACAGGTGAACGTGTGGCGGTTCGCCGAAGCGGCACCCGCGACCGGAGATGGATATCGCTAAAAACCATGGAATATTCCCGTCATTGACTGTAAGATAGAAGCATACATGAAGGAAAGGATACTGATCGTCGATGACAGCGAGGATATCCGGGTACTCCTCAGGCGCATCCTCGTGAAAGCGGGTTATGACGTGGCCGAGGCAACGGGTGCGGAAGAAGCCCTCTCCCGGGCCGAAGCCTTAAGGCCGGATCTCATCCTTCTCGACATCGTAATGCCGGGCATGGATGGTTTCACCGTCTGTGAAGAACTCGGGCGCAAAGCGCTCCTTGCCGACGTACCCGTCGTCTTTCTATCCGCCAGATCGGACACCGCGGACAAGGTGAGGGGTCTGGAGGTGGGTGGGGCCGACTACATCACGAAACCCTTTGACAAGGCAGAGGTCCTGGCCCGGGTGGAAAATCAGCTCAAGATCAGAAGGCTCACCTGTGAACTCAAGAGGTCCAACGCCAAGCTCACGGAAAAGCAGGCCGTCCTCGATGAGGATCTGAAGGCGGCGGCCGGCATCCAGCAAAGCCTGCTGCCCCGGACCGTGCCGGACATCAGTAACCTGGCCATCGCCTGGAAGTTCATGCCTTCCCACGTGATCGGGGGAGACATATTCAATGTTTTTCGCCTCGACGAGGACCACGTCGGCATGTATATGATAGATGTCAGCGGCCACGGGGTGCCCTCCGCCCTCATCACCGTTTCCGTTTCCCAGGTGCTCCAGCCCAATAGCGGACGGGTGACGAAGGAGCGGACCTACGAGGCCCCCGGGTACAGGATAACATCGCCGGGGAGGGTCATGGAGGCCCTCGACAGGGAATATCCCATCGAACGTTTCGGCAGGTATTTCACCATCGTCTATCTCATCATCAACACCCGGACGGGTACCGTCATGTACAGCAACGCCGCGCACCCTATTCCCCTGATCATGCGAGGCAACGAGACCCTGGAACCCCTCGATAAGGGCGGAACGATCATCGGCCTCGACGGCCGCATTCCCTTCGAAGAGGAAGAGAAGGTTCTCGGGAAGGGGGACAAGGTGATACTCTTTACCGACGGGGTGGTGGAATACCGGAACAACTCGGGGGAATTCTTCGGGGAGAATCGTTTCTATTCCCTCCTTTACGATCTCAGGAACGAGGGGATAGAAGACCTTCTCGACGCCGTGGTCGCCGCCATCGAGGATTTTGGCGAGGGAGCGGAATTTCAGGACGATATCACCCTTGTCGCCCTTGAATACGGAGTGGACGCGGAAATAACGCCTCGGGCCGCGCGCAGGACGCCGGCCGAAGATATCTGACGCAACGGAGGAACGCACATGGAGATAGAGGAGAAAAAGGTGGGAGAGGTGCTCGTCGTCCTGCCCCGGGAAAAACGCATAGACGCATCCGTCTCGACAGGCTTCAAGGGACGGATGGTGGATTGGATCAACCAAGGCAACAAGCGCATCGTCCTCGATCTTTCCGAGGTAGACTTCATCGACTCAAGCGGTCTCGGCGCCATTGTCTCAAGCCTGAAGACCCTGGGGACGGATGGCGATCTTGTCATTTGCGGTATCAGGGAGACCGTCATGGGACTTTTCAAGCTCACGAGAATGAACAGGGTATTCCAGATCTTCAACGACGAGTCCGAGGCGATCAAGGCGCTTGCACGATAATATGCCCGAACCGGTGCCATCAAAGAGGATCACCTTTCTCGTCGACAGCAAGCTGAAGAACGTCTCTCTTGCCGGCGTCGCCATCCGTGGCATATGCAGCTACCTTTCGCTGACCGAGATTGACGCTTACTACCTTGAGCTCTGTGTCGTCGAGGCGGTCAACAACGCCATCAAACACGCCTACGAAAGTGAAGAGGGTCATGTCGTGGAAGTTGACATAACCTATTCCAGCGAGGAGATCGCCCTCGAGATCAGCGACAGGGGAAAACCCATGTCGCTGTACGATCCGGGGCTTCCCGACTACGACCCCGAGGACCTCAAGGCCCTGCCCGAGCATGGCCTGGGCCTGTACATCATCAACACCGTGATGGACACGGTAACCTACACCTCCGAAGGCGACCGAAACACCCTCATAATGACGAAGAGACTATACAGAAGCTGAAGGGTAATAGGTGATGGGTGATGGGAAAGACTTTTTCCCTGAAACCTGGAACCTGGAACCTGAGACTTTTCTCTAGCTTCCCAGCCCGTTCTCTATGCTGTAGCGGATCAGCTCCGAGTTGTTCTTGAAGTTCATCTTCTTCAGGATCCTTGTCCGGTAGGTGCTCACCGTCTTGATGCTCAGAAAGAGCTTCTCCGATATCTCCTTGATCGAGTGCCCCGAGGCGATCATCACCATGACCCTGAACTCCCTTTCCGAGAGGGTGCTGTGAAGCGGCACGTCGGCGGGACGTTCGACAACCCCCGCCAGCTTTTCGGCAAGCGTCGCGGTGATGTACTTCCTTCCCTGGGATATCCGGCGTATCGCCATGACCAGTTCGTCGGGCGCGCTCTCCTTCGTGAGATACCCCGAAGCGCCAGCCCTGAGAACCCTCATGGCATAGTGCTCCTCGGGATGAACACTGAGAATAAGGACGTTCGCGTCGGGTTTCTGCTGCTTGAGCTCCTGGAGCACATCGAGACCGCTTTTCACGGGCATGGATATGTCGAGGATTACGATATCGAAGGACCCGCCAAGAACCTTTCTCAAAGCCTCCTGACCGTCGCTCGCCTCATCGACGACCACCATGTCGGGGACGTCGGAAACGATCTGCTTCAGACCTTCCCGAACGATAAAATGATCGTCGGCGATCAGGATCCTGATCATGACCGCCTCCGCCAATTCCTGCAAGGTACATGCATCGCCTGGGCCTCCCTTTTGCGCGTCATCGATGTCGTTCAAAGACCCATGTTACGTGACAGCATCTATCCGGGGCGACTTGAGCCCCCTATACATTTATCATCAGTTCCCTCAAATACATTAGCACGTTACCGGAATTAAAGGAATGAGGTAATAGAGATAGCGAAGCCCCTGTTTGCCTAAAAGAAACAGTCGGGGGGGATGACTTTTGTCTCTTTCGTTCTTCTGGAAGCTAACGTTGATGAGTAAACGGCAGTATCTTGTTGCGCAAGCTCGAAAGGGGCTTCGCTATAGGAAGTCGTGTGTGTGAGAATCGTATGATAGGTGACAGTCATCAGATGGTGTTATTATAACAGAATCTTTCCAAATCCAGATATGTAATTTATGGGTACATAATATAGACTACATTTATATATAATCTGTCCTAACCAAACGATATTAAATAAGCTCTCAGAT
>LVAA01000256.1 GCA_001603955.1 Syntrophobacterales bacterium Delta_02
CCGCTGGAACCCGCAGAGAAAATTGTGGTGGAAGTATGTTGATGCCGCATAGCAAAAAACAAAACACTGAGTGAAAGGGCTGTCTGTTTGGCGGCCCTTTCACTTTTATGGAGACTGAACCATGGAACAAAAGGACCGCACGGAAGGATTGCGTGCGTTAATCAGGCAAGGCCTGCAAGCCGTTGCCCACAAAGATACACTTGCCCATCTGGGCGACCGCTCCAGTTACATTGGCATGAGCGACATCGGCCAGCACTGGGAATGCCCACGGGCTGCTCTGGCCAGAAAGGTGCTGCCTACTACAAGCAGCCTTGAGCGTCTGCTTACGCTGCAGCGCGGGCACTGGTTTGAATCTGGGGTTGGGCAGGCTCTTGTATCACTGGGCCTGCACGTACTGCCTCAGCTTGAGATCAACTGGCAACATAAAGGCGTGCCCATCAAAGCTCATCTTGATTTTGTGCTGGTCTGGGGCACACCCGTCAATGCCATACGCATTCTGGAAGTGAAAAGCACAGACAAACTGCCAGCTTCTCCTCATGATTCCCATCTGCTGCAACTACACGGACAAATCGGCCTTCTAACAAAAGCGTGGAGCAAGCCCGTCTTCAGCCTCCGTGCTGAGGGCGGCACGCTTTTGCATGACAAAATAACCTTCCCCCAACTTTGCCGTGCTCAGTTTGGTTTTGAGATGCCCCCTACTGCTGCCGAGACAAGCATGGAAGCATGGTTGCTCTGCCTTTCCATGAAAGAAGTAAGGGCGTTTGGCCCCTATGGCTTCAACCAGGCCATGCTCGATACGGCCCTTGACCATGCGGTACAGCTTTGGGGCCACCTTGCAGCATTTCGTGCAGGGCACATAACTCTGGCTCAGGTGGATTGCGCTCAAGGGTTTTACCCATTGTGCCCATACTGCGAACATAACAGCGACTGCCCTAAATTCCCGCAAGGCGTGCAAATGCCACAATGGGAGCCAGCACTGGAAAAGCTGGCGGCCCTTAAAGAGCAGCGCACTGCCTTAGATAATGAAATCAAAGAAATGGAAACGGTACTCAAGCTAGTTCACCGCCAGGCTGGCACACGGGATTGGGTAGACGCTGGCACCTATCGCTTCCGCATGTCGGTGGCGGCAGGGCGCACTATATTGGACAAGGATGCTCTGCGGGAGGAGTTGACCGAGATTTTTCACTCTAAGCATCAGGGCGACATCGACGTGGACACCTTGCTGGCCCGTTGCGAGCGCACAGGTTCACCTTTCGAAAAATTGAGCATTTCGCCCATAAACTGAAAAATGGGAGGCTCATGACCATCCCCTCACTTTTATCACGTTCCCCACAACAGCCCCGCCATGGGCAGTTTTCGTTTTAAGGAGCTAGGCATGAACAATATCAAAGACCTTAGTCACCTTCAGCCCACCGACCTTGATGCAGGTCAGGTGTTCAGTGGCAAGTCCTCTGGCACCACGGTAAGGGGCTACGCCGTTCCTTCGGCCTACACCCCGGCCATTGACCACGACTATATGTTCCATGAGTCCAGCCGCGATGTT
>LVAA01000257.1 GCA_001603955.1 Syntrophobacterales bacterium Delta_02
CAAGTCAGCGAAGTACTGTTGGCAAACAACCACGGAACACCAGTCGGCACGGTGTCTACCCACAGCATAAACTCGACAGTCCACGGACCGGGATAGAACACGAGTTCGGAGCCGAAATCAAAAGTTATCTGTTGGCTGTTCGCATCTATGTTAAGGGCCGCATCCCCAAAATACGCTTCGCCGGCGGTCAGCGCCAGCCCCTCGGAAGGGGTAACGGTTACAGTTCCCGCGCCCACGGCGGTATTTGACAAATCGTCAGTGAGCGGCATCAGTACAATGGTATTTTCGTCATTGCCGCCGCCATACTCCTGCCACATCAACAACTCGTTTGGATTGGCAGTCGGGAGGGAATTGCCGCCCAGCTCCAATTTATTGATGGTTCCCCAACCGGAACTGGATACGACAGGCGAATAAGGCGCGTCTGGCACAGGGATCGTTTCGCCGGTGAACCCGGACATGTCGCCGGTTTGTATTCGAAACTCGTCAATCCAACCCTTGAAAGGACGCACACCGCCGCTGTAAACGCGATTGCCTAATTTGACATTGCCTGCCGCCAATGTCACCGTGACATTGTTAAGCACACGAACACCGTTGTAATAGGCATACCAAACGCCACCAGACTTAACAAAAGTGACCCGGTCAAATCCTCCTGTTGGAGTGACATATGCATACGCATATCGCCCAATCTCCAGAAATACAGACGCGCCGTCAAACGTGACATCCAAAAAATTATCGACCGCGTCAACGTCAGCGCTCACAAAAACACATGAATTCGAATGAGGTTGGCTGCCGTCAGGCTTGTAACAAAAATCGATGCGGCAGGAATCCAGGCTGTTCAGCGTTTCGGCGGTGTAATCGAGTACCAGACGGGAAGTGTCGTCAGCGCCCGGGAAATAGGCGCTCTTTCCGAATTTGCCGGTTTCAGCCAGCGTGACCCCGCCCCCATTCGAAACAACAGCGGACCCGCCAAGTGCGGAATTGACAAACGGGACCGCGTCAAAATGCAACAACACCTTGGTATTGTCATCATTGCCGCCACCGGATACGATCTCGCTGTAAATGGGAATATCATCATTGCCCGGACTGCCCGGCAAATTACCCGATACAGCACCCGGCGACCATTTCCCGGCTTCGGCATCGTAAACCAGTGCCTGACCATTCGAGGCACCGGCCGCCCCGGATACATCCGAAAGATCGGCAAGCGCGGAAGCCCCGGCGCTTCCACCTGTGAGCGTCCGGATCGTGCCGGTGTGGTCTTTGATATACTCGGTCACGGTATCGTCTTCGTTCTGCTTCAGCCAACGCAGGTAATATCCCTCCGGCGGCGGCGCGGCGTTTACAAAATCGTTTTCAGTTTTAAATTGTGAAATCTGCATATTTTCAAATCTCCAGTATATTCATGATTGGCGGGTTTGTTCTACCCCTTCTTCAGTCTGTATTCGACAAGGACATGCCGGTGCATGCCCTGTTTTTTTAAGGTATGGAACTCAACCCGTGATCCAAATC
>LVAA01000003.1 GCA_001603955.1 Syntrophobacterales bacterium Delta_02
GTGTGCGGCGATGCACGACCCCGTGACCCCCATGGTCGCCCAGCCCTCCCTTGTCGGATGGGAGGCGAAGAGACGCAGGGTGGATCTGACGATCGAGAGGTCCTTCAACGGGGAAGAGCTGGTCAAGCGTATGAAGGGATGGGTGACGACGGACCCGAAAGAGGTCATCGAGGTGGTCAGGAAGTACGGCAAGCTCAAGGTCCTCGACGACCGGGAGCTTGTGATCGAGGCGGAAAAGGAAGAGGATATGGAGAACCTCAACAGGGAGCTCGCCGAAATCTTCGGCGGAGAGGTCGATGTGGAGATAGTGAAAAGGTCGCGGTAAGAGGTCCTGTAGCGCCTTTACACGCGGAACCTGGAAGAATGAACACCTCTTTATGAAACACATCAGGAACTTCAGTATAATCGCCCACATCGACCACGGCAAGTCGACCCTCGCCGACCGCCTGATCCAGTACACGAAGCTTGTCGATGACCGTCAGTTCCGGGACCAGATACTGGACACCATGGACATCGAACGGGAGCGGGGCATCACCATCAAGAGCCAGACCGTCGACCTGCCCTATGTCGATGACAGTGGTGAGGAATACGAGCTCAACCTGATCGACACACCGGGGCATGTCGATTTTTCCTACGAGGTGTCACGGGCCCTCGCCTCCTGCGAAGGCGTACTTCTTCTTATCGACGCCTCCCAGGGCGTGGAGGCCCAGACGCTGGGCAACCTCTATGCGGCGCTGGAGCACAATCTCGTCATCATCCCCGTGATCAACAAGATAGACCTTCCCGTGGCTGACGTGGAGCGTGTCAAGACGGAGATCGACAACGAGCTGGGGCTTGACCCGGACACGGCGATACTCTGTTCGGCAAAGGACGGGACCGGTGTCGAGGACATCCTCCGTGCCATCGTGGAGAGGATACCGCCGCCGACGGGGGATGTCGAAAAGCCCCTGACGGCGCTTATCTTTGATGCGCATTACGACTCCTTCCGCGGCACCATAGTGAGCTGCCGCATCTTCGACGGTACCGTGAAGCAGGGGGACACGATACGGCTCATGTCCCAGGGAACGACGTACCGCGTCGAAGAGGTTGGTGTCTTCCGCATCAACCGCGAGCCGCAGAAAGAGTTGTCGGCGGGGGAAGTGGGCTACATCATAGCCGGGATAAAGACGGTGAGCGACACGAGGATAGGGGACACGGTCACCGTCGACACGCGGCCGGCACCGCAGCCTCTTCCCGGTTTCAAAGACGTCAAACCCGTCGTTTTCTCCTCCATCTATCCCATTGCCTCCGACGACTACCAGTCGCTTCTCGAGGCCTTGGAAAAGTACAAGCTCAACGATGCTTCCCTGGTCTACCAGAAGGACTCTTCGGCGGCCCTCGGCCAGGGGTTCCGCTGTGGCTACCTGGGCCTTTTGCACCTCGAGATCGTCCAGGAGCGGCTTGAGAGGGAATTCGACCAGTCCATCATCATGACGGCGCCCAGCGTGCAGTACCGTTTCCATCTTGACGACGGCACTCTGCTTGACGTCGACAATCCCCTGTATTATCCCGACCCCGGGGAGATAAAGTCGTCGGAGGAGCCTTATATCCGTGCCAGCATCCTGATACCCGAGCGCTACGTCGGGGCCGTCATGAAGCTCTGCATGGAGCGCCGGGGGGTCAATTCGCACATGAGCTATCCGACGCCGGGGCGGGTGGAGATAGCCTTCGACATGCCGCTGGCCGAGGTCATCTTCGATTTTTATGACAGGCTCAAGAGCATCACCCAGGGTTACGGTTCCTTTGACTACGAGCTTATCGACTATCGTGAAAGCAATCTTGTCAAGCTCGATATCCTCGTGAACGGTGAAAAGGTGGATGCCCTGTCCATCCTCGTCCATCGCGACAACGCCCGGGACAGGGCCGTCAGGATCTGCGACCGTCTCAAGGACGAGATACCGCGGCAGCAGTTCAAGATCGCCATACAGGGTGCGATAGGGGGGAAGATCATATCGCGGTCGACCATCTCGGCATACCGCAAGGATGTCACGGCAAAGTGCTACGGCGGGGACATCACCCGCAAACGGAAGCTCCTGGAGAAACAGAAGAAAGGCAAGAAGCGGATGCGTATCGTGGGCAACGTCGAGATCCCCCAGAGCGCTTTCCTCGCCGCCCTCAAAACCGACGATGAATAGGACGGGGTACCCCGGTCTTTACGTACACGTGCCTTTCTGCAAGACGAAGTGCCCGTACTGCGACTTCTATTCCATACCTGAAACGGGGTATGTCGGGGAATGGCTGAAGGCCGTGCTCAGGGAGGCGTCCCTGTGCGTCCCGGGATCTCCCCCGTTCGATTCGCTCTACATCGGCGGTGGGACCCCGTCGCTTCTCGACCACGATGATATCGAAGGCCTGATCGCGGGTCTTCGCGATGTCTGTCGGTTCGATGATGTTACCGAGGTGACCATCGAGCTTAACCCTGACGACGTGACGAAGGAGAGGCTTGCCCTGTACCGTTCACTCGGGGTGAACCGCGTTAGCCTCGGCGTCCAATCCTTTAACGAGGAGGAGGTCCGCTTCCTGGGAAGGCGTCATAGCGGCCGGCAGGCGCAGGAGGCGGCCCGCCTTGTGGCGGAGGGAGGTTTTGCCGAATTCGGCATTGACCTCATGTACGGATTGCCCGGCCAGAGCGCCCGGTCGTGGCGGCAGACGCTTGGCCAGGCCCTTTCATACGGACCCGCCCACCTGTCCTGCTACCAGCTTACCGTCGAAGGCGACACGGCATTTTCCCGGCTGTCCCGGGAGGGAAGACTCGACCTGCCCGATGACGCCACGGGGGCGAGGCTCTTTCTCACCACGTCGCAATACATTACGGGCCAAGGTTTCATCCATTACGAGGTCTCCAATTTCGCACGAGGAGAAGGGTGCGTCTCGCGCCACAACGTCAAGTACTGGCAGCATACGCCCTACCTTGGTCTGGGACCGTCGGCTCATTCCTTCTCCGGGAGAAGAAGATGGTGGAACCATCGGCGCCTTGAGGCATATCTCCGGCATCTCGACGGGGGCTCTTCTGCGGTGGAGGGTTCGGAGACGCTCTCGGAGGAGCAGGTGCACCTGGAACACCTCCTTTTCGGTTTCAGGACCATGTGGGGGGTGGAACTAAAGGAACTGCCCGGGGAAGGCCGTGCGAACCGCCTGGAGGACCTTCGACGCAGGGGCTTTGTCGAGGTTCGCGGCCAGCAGGTTGTCCCGACCCTCACAGGTTACCTCTTCGCGGACAGGCTCCCACTAATGATTTCCGCGTAGCAGTTTACCGGGATGATTTTTTTATTGACAAAGATTTCGTAATACATTATCATAACTCAAGCTATGTTAAATAATTCACATATCGCAGACGGGAATAGCTTGAAATCAACGGCATTTATGATTGCCCATAACTCAGTGTGTGAGACAATCGGAACTTTTTGGGTCACAACGTGCATTATTTCACATAGTCTCACTTAACGCGAAATTCACCTCCACAAGCTTCTCATAATAACCCCCCTTCCCCCTGGCACCCAACCAGGGGGTTTTTCTTTACAATGCCAGAGTTTTATTGTAATCTCTAACACGCAAAATGGACGTAACAAGCGCAGACATGTACACGGGCGGGCTCATCGGGTTGATCCTCTCGGCGGGACCCATGGCGAAGGCCGTGATGGTCATACTCTTCTTCTTTTCCATCGTCGCATGGACCATCATTTTCATGAAGTTCCGTCAGTACAGCAGGACAGAGGCCGAGGGCGACCGGTTCTTCCGGGCCGTGAAAGAGGCAGACTCTTTCAAGAAGCTCATCTCCGTGTACCGGGACAGCCAGGACAACGCATTCTACCGCCTCGTACTCGCCTGTTACAAGGAAGTGACGTCGAGACAGAAGGAGAATCCGGGCAGGGTCCGCAGGGAGGATATCCCTGGCGTCGAGGACATGCTCAGGATTGCCATATCCGATGAATCGGTCAAACTCGAGCGGAGACTTTCCTTTCTTGCCACCACGGCGAACACCGCTCCGTTCATAGGTCTTTTCGGAACCGTCTGGGGCATCATGGATTCCTTCCGTGAAATAGGTGTCCGGGGCACAACGAGCCTTGCCGTCGTGGCTCCCGGCATAAGCGAGGCGCTCATCGCCACGGCCCTGGGCCTGGCAACCGCCATACCCGCCGTTCTCGCCTACAACTACTTCTTGGGAAGGCTCAAGAGAATCCTCTCTCGCATGGAGAATGCCGCAATCTACCTGGTGAATATCCTGGAAAAATGAAAACACGGGGTGATTCAAGGGGGCCGCTGTCGGAGATCAACGTCATTCCGCTCGTTGATGTCATGCTTGTTCTCCTCATCGTGTTCATGATAACGGCACCGATGATGCAGCACGGTCTCGGCATCGATATCCCCAACGTGACGGCGAAGGCCCTTCCCGCAAAGGACGAGCCGCAGATCCTGAACATCACGAAGGACCAGAGGCTCATCCTCAACGAGAAGAAGATCGAAGCCAGGGACCTCAAGGCAGCCATACAGTTTCTCTTTGCCAACAAGGATAAGAAGGAGATATTCCTTCGCGCGGACAAGGACGTGCCCTACGGGTTCGTCGTGAGGTGCATGGGAACCATCAGGGAAGCCGGCGTGGACAAAGTGAACATAGTGACGAAGCCCCTGGACAGACATGAGCGATGAAGCCTGGACCAAAATGCTTGTCGTATCGCTGGCGCTTCACATCATCGTAGTTGGCGTCTTTTCTATTCCCATAAAATTTCCCTCGAAGAAGATAGACCTGTCCTCAGCGTATTCCGTCAACCTCGTGGGCAACGTGGGCAGTCTGGGAGGCGGAGGCGGCCCGAAGGTCGCGGTGGAATCGAAGCCCCAGCCGAAACCGGATAAACCGGCCCCTGTCGTCAAGGAAAAGAAGGTTCCGCCGAAGAAGCCGCAACCTATCCGGAAAGAGGATGACGCCGTTTCCCTTTCCAGGAAGAAGGTTCCCCCGAAGACAAAGGCAACGAAGGAAGAGGTTGACCGTCTCGAAGAGCGGATACGCAATATCAGGAAGAAAACGGACTACATAGACGTTGCGAGGGCCGGATCCGGCGGCTCCGGCAGGGGCACGGGTGCAGGGGTAGGCTTGCCCGGCTCCGGCGGCGGTTCCGGTGCGCCCCTTGATCCCGCGATGCAGAAATATCTTCTTGATGTCTACGAGAAGATAAAGAACGCCTGGAACGTCCCCAGCATGACAAAGAAAGATCTCGAGATGATCCTTACGATCAAGGTGAGAAAAGACGGGCGCATCACGGATATAAATATTGAAAAACGCTCGGGCAACAGGATATATGACGAGTCCGTGCTTCGCGTCCTGAGGGCGGTGGAGCCGCTGCCCACCATCCCCCAGTCTCTCAACACCGATTCCCTGGAGATAGGGTTCCGGTTCCTGCCGGGAGGGATCTCGTGACGGTCCTGCAAAGCATTCTAATGGGTGCCGTGCAGGGTATAACCGAATTTCTCCCCATCAGCAGTTCGGCCCACCTTATCGTCATCCCCTGGTTCTTCAATATCCCTCAAGGTAACATCAACCCGCTGACATACGATGTCATGCTCCACTTCGGCACACTCTTTGCGGTTCTTCTGGTCTACGGAAGGAAATTTGTTCGCGTCGTCATCGAGGGCCTCGTCGATTTCCGGGATGGCCGGGGGAGGGATTCCATGCTCTTCAAGATGGTCATAGCCACCATCCCGGCGGTGGTCGCCGGTTTTCTCGGAAAGGATATCATAGAGACATACCTGAGGGCGCCTTTTGTAACGGCTTTCATGCTTTCCCTCGTGTCCATCCTCATGATCGTATCCGAGAGGATCAACATCGACAGAAGCGAATTGACCATGCCCATCGCCATCGCGATTGGTGTCGCGCAGGCCATCGCCCTTGTGCCCGGAACGTCGCGGAGCGGCATTACCATCACCATGGCCCTGCTTCTCGGCCTCAAGAAGAGCGAGGCCGTCGATTTCTCTTTCATGCTGTCCATACCCATCATCCTGGGAGTGTCTCTTTACGAATTGCGGCACGTCCATTTCCAGGGCGAGGGGGCGACGCTCTATGCCTTTGGCATGCTTTCGGCTTTCATCTTCGGCGCGTTCAGCCTGAAGTTCCTCGTCGAGTACCTGAAGAGACACACCCTCGACCTTTTTGCCTACTATCGCATCGGCCTTGCGCTCGTTATCCTTGTCTTCTCTCTCGTTCCCCGCGTTTGACATCGGGGTTTGCCCGCCTTACACTATGGGCATGGCAAAGGACGAGAAAGAGAAGGATGCGAAGAAAGTCAGCGGCGGTTTTGTCCTTTACGACCCCGAGAACCTTCCCTACACGAAGCTCTGCGTATGCGAGATCATCAGCGAGCTGCCGGAGTTGACGCCTGAAGACATTGCCAGGTTCAAAGACAAATAAAGCCTCCCCGGCGCACAGTCCCGCACCACCCGGCGAATATCCTCCGACGGCACGTGACATGGCATCGTTCCGGCGCGGGGTCATGGAGTTCTACAGGCGCCACGGGAGGGCTTTTCCCTGGAGGGAGGACATAACGCCTTACAGGGTGGTCGTCTCGGAGGTCATGCTTCAGCAGACCGGGGTTGAACGGGTCAGGGAAAAGTATGAACCCTTTGTCCGGTTGCTGCCGGATTTCGCATCCCTCGCGTCCGCTCCTCTTCGAGACATCATGGAGGCCTGGCAGGGCCTCGGGTACAACCGCAGGGTTCTCTCGCTCAAGAAGCTCGCCCTCGCCGTAATGGGGAGACATTCCGGCGAGCTTCCCCGGGACCGGGTATCGTTGCTCGAGTTGCCCGGGGTGGGCGAGGCAACGGCGGGGGCCATAACGGCCTTCGCCTTCAATATGCCGGCGGTGTTCATTGAAACGAATATCAGGCGCGTTTTCATCCACCGCTTCTTCGCGGATCAGGCGGAAGTCTCGGACCGGCAGATCATACCTCTCGTAGAAGCGGCCCTCGACCGTTCGAATCCCCGGGACTGGTACTACGCACTGATGGATTACGGATCGGTGCTGGGAAGGACCGGGTACAACGCCAACAAGAAAAGCGCGCACTATTCAAAACAGACCCCTTTCGCCGGCTCGGATAGGGAATTGAGGGGAGAGGCGTTGAGGGTCCTCCTCGCGTGCGGCCCCATGTCGGTCGACGACATTGCCGCGGCCACGGGCCGCGATCCGGGCCGCCTGGCATCGGTGCTTGACGCCATGGTCGGTGACGGCCTCATCTCCCGCGAAGAGAAGGGCTATCGGGTAGCGTGAGCGATAGCCGCTGCGGGGTCACCGAGAACACTGAGCATCCCGTAATATATGATAAAGAACACAACGTGGAGCACCAGTTGTTCCAGCCAGGTCAAGGGCCCCGCCCTGCGGCCGAGAAGGCCCTGTCCCGCGGTCGGCAGGGCGATGAAAAGCATGGAGAGCCACAGGAAAAGGACATAGAGGGCAACGAACCCGACAGACAAGGCCTCAAGGCCCGCGATCCGGGCCGCCACCGGCCAGAGGGCGCCGAATATCCCGCTTGTCGCGAGGTGCATGGGGATGCCGGCGGCATAGATGGGTCCCGGGCCGCCCTTGACCCCGAGCTTTTTCAGGAGAAAACGCCCATCGACAACGAACATGCTTGACCTGAAGACGCGCAAACGGACGGCTATATCGGAAACAACACCCATGACAGCCCCGGCCGCGGCGCCGGCGAGCAGACCGGCAAGTCCT
This sequence comes from Syntrophobacterales bacterium Delta_02, assembly GCA_001603955.1. Taxonomy (GTDB): domain Bacteria; phylum Desulfobacterota; class Syntrophorhabdia; order Syntrophorhabdales; family Syntrophorhabdaceae; genus Delta-02. The sequence continues at coordinate 7,749 of LVAA01000003.1, forward strand.
TGCGTGATGACCCCGGACACCATTCGATCACCTCCGTGTGACGGCAGCACCTTTCTTAAGTATAGCCTGTCATGACGCGAAACAACCCTTTTCGTGAACCGCGAGGATCCGGGGGCCGGCACGGGCGCTTTCCGCCCGGAACCTGATGCCCGGCCAACATGTCTAATTTCAATAAGTTACGTCTTGATGCTTGACAAAAGACCAATTGTGTATATCTTAATGGGACGTGGTATCCATCTTGATTGAGGTACCCAGTCCGGTAGAAAAAGGAGACGCTATGTTGGAGGTAACAGAAAAAGCCGGCGAGGTGATCAGGAAGCTCCTCGAAGGGAAAGGAGAACCCCAGTCGGTCAGGATCATGATGACCGAGGGTGGTTGATCGGGGCCCTCATTGGGCATGGCCCTGGATGGGCCGTTAGCGAGCGACGAGACATTCACGGAAAAGGGAGTCAAGTTCATCATTGACAAGGGACTCTACGAGGAGGCAAAACCCATAAGCATCGATTTCATCGAGTCCCCGATGGGAGCAGGTTTTCTTCTTAAATCGGCATTGTCGGCCAAGGGCGGTGAGTGCTGCGCATCAAGTGCGGGCGGTTGCGGCTCCGGCTGCAGTTGAGAAGCTAGGACACCAAGGGGCCGGGGCTTGCCCGGCCCCTTTCTTCTACTTGTAGTCGTTCGGTTTTGTCTCTGCGTCCTGCGGCGAACTTCCCCGATAGGACTTGTTCTTCGTGATGGTCCTGGCCGTGGCCTTTCCCTGGCTCATGATATATTGGACGGTCACGTGGTCCCCTGTCCTGATGTTGTTGATCCTTTTGTATCCCTTCAACCCGGCCCCGCCGATCTCGAACGTCATCCCTGTCTTCATCGATTCCACGACCATCGTCATTTCCGCGGCATTGACCGATGTCACCCTGCCGGTGAACCTCTCGATCTTCTGCCCCTTCTGCGGTTTAGGGGTGAAGGCAGAAACATGGGGGGCAAAGGCGGCAAAGACCACCATGACAACAATGGAAATGATCACCCTTCTCATTATCAACCTCCCTTGAAACGAAGATGAGTTTTCGCGGTGTTGTTGAAAACCTGAAACCTGTTTCACACATGATTCCTCAGCATCAGCTCCACGGGGTGCGGGTTCAGGTAATGCTGGCCTTTCAGGTATGTCTTATCGTATTTCCGCACGTAATGATTGAGGAGCGTGACGGGTACCACGAGAGGTATCGATCCGCGGTGGTACCGGTCGATGACCTCGAGAAGCTCCTTCTTCTCATCGCCACTCAGGTCTTTCTTGAAGTAGCCCGTGATGTGGTGGAGAACGTTGGTGTTCTTCCGGGTTGTGGCAATGAGGCCGAGCCCCTCCATGAGGGTTTCGATGTAGGTGTCACCGAGACCCTGCCCGTACCCCTTTGCGTTGCCGACAAGCCTGCCCAGTGCCGACAGGTGTTTCGGGCTGTGTGCCATAATAAGGAGCTTGTGGCCTTCGTGAAATGCAATGAGATCCCTGAGGGAGTTACCCTTCCTCGTGAACTGCCGCCACCTTTCAAAGACGAAGACGCGTTCGATGAAGTTCTCGCGCAGCCCGGGATCATGCAGCCGGCCCTCATCCTCCACGGGTATAAGGGGGAACCTTCTCATGAACGCAGCCGCGAAGATGCCCACTCCGCGGTGGACGGGCGGGGCGGAGCCGATGTAGACCTTTACCCCCCGCATACCGGAACTCGGCGACTTGGTCTTGAAGATATAGCCGGAAAGCCCCTGCCGTGCCAACTCATCGAGCTTGTCTCGCGCCCACTCTTTCATCCCTGTGGTGTGGTCGATACCGGTATGAACGGTCACGAGACGGGGATCCTCCACGCTGTCCGCGAGGTGCATGGGTTCCCGCGGCACACTCAGGCCGCATTCGACCTCGGGGCAGACGGGGACATAGTCGAAGAATTGCCCCAGCGTGTCGGTTATATAGCGGTCCTGTTTATGCCCGCCATCATAGCGGACCTTTTTCCCCAGGAGACACGCGCTTATGCCGATCCGTATCTTTCCCCCAGAACGTTCCCGCGAATCCTTGTTGTTTCCTGCCATTCCCCCTCCTCCATCCTTATAATCCTAATCGCCGCGATCGTGCAAAGCAAGACATTTTGAAGACCCCTACCCCCGGCGGCCCCCGCGAACCCTTCACCGCCCGCGTCTTCGGGCATGCGTCCGCCAAAGGCCCGCGCAACCGGCACATAACTTGCTAAAATATCTATGTGGTGTCATGAAAGCGCAGGTGAGAGAGATCAAGGACAGGTTCGACAGGTTGAAGATGACCCTTCATGAGATCCTGCCCATCATCGACATGACCCTCGGCGATCACGGGGAACGCAAGACCGCCCTGTCCCCCTATGAGGTTTTTGACGGGGTCAGCGAGCTCATCGACAGGACCGTGCACGGCTGCAGGATTGGACGTTTCAGACCGAAAGGAGGCAGGCATCCTTTTCACACCTTCGAGATCCACACGGAGGGAGGGGATGTTCTGGGCTATCTGAGCATGCTCTATTCGCGCAAGCCGATACCCTGCTATTACCTGGTCTACGTGGAAGTGCTGGTCCATTTTCGGGGGAGGGGCCTGGGATGTAGCATCCTCAGGGCTTACAAAGAATTCGCGGAAAGCAGGAAGGCCGTTGCGCTCCTGGATAACATAATCCCGCCCGATGACCCGACGTACAATACCTATACCGGGCTCGGCTGGAAGCCCGCCGAGAGATTGATCGGCGACAGCCTGATCAATGAGAAGGGACACTACATGGTCTTTGTCCCCGAATCCGTCAGGACGGCGGACCTAAGATGCGATCTCAAGAAGGTCCTCTTCAAGATCATGAAGAAGAGGCCCATGATCGACATGTACGATAACGAGTCGATGGTGAAGCGGACCATCGAGGAGTTCCGCTTCCTCTACAAGGCGCTCGAGAGGCTCTTCGCGGAGGAGCTTTCAAAGGGGACATCGACTCCCCTCATGTGTTTCATGTTCACCAAGTTCGTGACGAAGATGCTCGGGTTCAGAAGGCGCATCTCCACGCTGCTGGGATACACGGGCGGGGAATCCCTCGACCAGATACACATCTCCGACGAGGTCAGGTCTCTTCCCCTGCAGAGCTTTTCCCTGTGGGGTCTCGGGGAGGACTGGCGGGAGGTCTGGAACGAGGACGAGTCCGTGCTGAGGCTCGTCGAGAAACTGCTCCGGGAACCCTTGAGCCGCATTGAAGACCTGCCCCTGTACCGGCGTCCCTACCTGGTTGAAGGGGTTGAAGCGACGAGGGTTGAGCGGCACGGTGATCTCAGGATTGCCCACATTCTCGAACTGGGGTTCGACCCGACGAAGCTCAAGGAACTGCACCACGAAGGCGTGGATTACATGGTCGAACGGGTTTCCGGCAGCTTCCTCAAGGCGACGGAAAAAAAGAGAAAGTTCCTGCCGCGGATCGCAGGCGAGTTCTCGGGCATGCGTTTTCGCGGTGCCAGCGTCGCCATCAACCCTCCCCAGGCGATCATAAAGGAGAAGGGGAATATATATCCTTTACAGGAAGGTGGGAGGGATACACGTAGAGGAGGCCCTGGACCAGCTGAGGACATCCCCCCGTCTGAAGGAACTCAATCACGCCGTGGGGATCGACCGCGCCATGATCTCCACCATCAATGAGATCAACGACAGGCTCCTCATGACCTTTGGTCCCCGGGCCAGGGAGCAGATCGAGAACCTCGTCTACTTCGTGCCCTGGAACCTCAGGGAGAACTGGCCCGACGTCATAGTCGACATCGCCAGCGTCATCCTCGGCACCATCTGGATCTTCTAGGAAAAGGGTTCCGGGCTTTGCTCCAAAGATAAAAGACGGTTTCAGGTTTCACGTTTCAGGAAAAAGATATTTCTTGGCGCCCCCCCCTCTGAACACACACCTCTCGTTCCTTTGCTTCTTAAGCTTTTAACTTGAAACCTGAAACGTGGGACCTGAAACCGTCTCTAGAACTTTCCCCCCAGCGTTCCGGCGTAGCCGGTGAGCTCCACGTATCCCTCGGCGGTTATCTTTTCCCCCCGCGATGTTCCTTTCCCGTCGACGGTCCCTTCCCAGTAGGTGATGCCCGTGGACACGGTGGTGACGAGCTCCTGGTCGGCGAGGAGAGGCCTTATGGTGACATCGATCGCGGCGGCGGGAACCCTGATCCGCCAGGCCGCCGGGTACCGGCCAGCCGTTCTTGCGCTCTTCCAGTAGGAGAGGACGTCCGTCTCGATATCTCCAAGCGCGATGTGCCGCGATGTGCCATCGCGTTCGACGAGGGTGCCCGAGGACTCCCTCTCGAGGGTGCCGTCCTTTTTACGCAGGTAGTAGACCATGAGGTCGCGGCCGTCGCTTAAGTGCAGCGCGAACCAGTCCCAGCCGGCCTGCTCCTGCGACAGCTGGTTGGAACCGAACTCCTGGTCGAACCAACTTGTTCCCTCTACGGCGACGGGGTCCTTCATGCCGGGCGTCCGGAGAGTTCCCCGGGTGGTCAGGTCCGTAAAGGAATAATAGTAGGAGGCCTGCCCTGGCAGCGGGCCTTTCCTGCTAAGTCCCAGCCGGCCATGGAGGGTGGGAGGCTTCGCGGGCACGAGCTCAAGGTCAATCTCTATCCCGTCATGAGCGGCGGTGAGGATGATCCGGTCATCCTTCATGCGGGCTGACCAGTCGAGGACATGGACGTCCATGGCGTCCTTTCCTGCCGCGGCGAGGCCCGGCCCCTTCCGCGAGGCCCGGTCGCGCCAGTGGAAACTTTTTCCCGGCACATCGGTGATGGCGAAATGGGCAAGGTAGATGTCCCGCACGGACCAGGGGTTGGAGGGGTCCTTTGCCCGCGGCGTGAGGCCGTAGCGGAAGAAGGTGAGCTGGTACCCGTATCTCTTTCCCCTGTCGTCCTTCAGGTTCCCGGTGAAATACCACCATTCGGTCCTGTATTCTTCGTGGCTGCCATGGTCGCGGGGGAAGGACCAGGACCGCGGTGCGGAGGCCTGTTGCCACTCCTGCCCCAAAACGACCCGGGGCGGGGAAATGACGAGGGAGCATAGAAGGATCAGGGCGAAGAGGCCTGTGAAGGCGGTGGAGGGATGGATGGACCGGGTCTTCATCTTCCTTATTCCTCCCTGATCTGCATGACGGGGTACTTGCGGACCACCGACCATACCGGGTAGGCACAGGCGGCCACGCTGGCCGCAAGCGCCGTCAACGCCGTCACCAGGTAGGGACGCGCGGTGAAATGGTAGAAGATGGTCCAGTTGAAGCTCTGGAGGTTGATGACCTTGATGAGGATGAAGGCGAAGACGGTCCCCACGACGGCGCTCATGAGGAAACTTATGATCCCCAGACCCAGGCCTTCTGTAACGGTCATGCGTGCCACATCGCCCGTCGTGAACCCCAGGGCTCGATAGATGCCGAACTCCTTCTGCCGTTCCACGAAAAGGGTCATCAGCGCGCCCGCTATCCCGAAAAAGGCCACGATGACGGCCAGGACGCGCATGGAACGCGTGACGGCGAACGTGCTGTCGAAGATATCGAGTATCCTCCCGTGGAACTCTTCGCGGGTGGCAAAGGGAAGGCCGAAGGACCTGGCCCTGCGTTTTACCTCGGCGATGATCCCCGCCCGATCGGGGTTCCCCTCGTCGATGAATATACCCAGGCTGTTTATGGTCCTGTCGCCGAAGAGCTTCAGGTAGACGGAGCGGTCCATCATGATGACCCCGTGCTCCGAGGCGTAATCGTAGTACACGCCCGCCACGAGAAGCTCCGCGGGCCCGCGGACCGCCTTGACGGTGATCCGTTCGCCCTTCCGGACCTTGAAGCGCCGGGCAAAGCTTTCGGAAACGATGACATCGCCCCTCTTCAGTCGTTCCCAGCTCTCATCCCCTCCCTCGAGCCAGCCGAACCGGTCGTATCGCTCAAGGACCGAGGCATCTATGGAGGTGATCGAGGCCGGTCTTCCCTGGAAGTTTATGGGGACGTTACGGAAGACGTCGATGCCGCCGATCCCCGGCACCCTTTTCAGTTCTTCGTAGAGCTCCTCCGGGACGTTCACGTCAGCCTTCGTCGAGATATAGAGATCACCCCGAAGCTGGCTGTCCATCCACCACACGACAGATCGGCGAAAGCTGTCGATCATGGACCCCAGGCCGATGGACATGGAAAGGGCGATCATGAACGCGGCGACGGCAACGGAGGTCCTTCCCAGGTTTTCCCTGATGTTGCCGATGGCTATCCTGCCGGCGATACCCGTAACCCTTGAGAAGAGACGTTTCATGCCGGGCACGGTGACGATGATGACAAAGCCCGCGAAGAGACTCGCGCCGAGGAGAAAGGCGAAGGCCCCGGCAAAACCGACATATACGTGGAGAAAGGAGAACCCGAAAAGAACGAGGGCGAGGACGAGGCAGGCGGCTCCCGACAGGGCGATCGTTCTCATTCGTTTCGACGCGCCCCTCGCGGCCGTCCTTCCCCTGAGGACATACACCGGCTGGACGCGGCGGAGTTCCAGGAGAGGAGGCAGGCAGCCCACGATGCTTGCCGCGCAGCCGAGGAATATCCCGCCCGCCAGGTTCCAGGAAGACCAGGGAAGGGCCGATGGACGCAGGAAAAAGTAGAGGGTGCTTATGGTATTGCCGACGATCTGCACGAGCAGTTTGCTCAGGAGATAGCCCAGGACCCCTCCGAGGGCGCCGCCGGCCGCCCCGAGGAGAAGGACCTCGACAAGAAAGGCGCCGGTCACCTGTCCCCGGGACGCCCCGATGGCGAGCAGGATCCCGGCGTCCCTGCGCCTGCTCACCACGGCGAACATGGCCGTGTTGTATATGAGGAAGATGCCCACAAAGAGGGCGAAGAGGGAGAGCGCCTGGAGATTGAGCTTGAAGGCGCCGAGAAGGGCCGACAGGGTCCGGGCCTTCTCGGCGCTGGATTCGATCGTGAAACCTGTGGCCCATCTCTGCCGGAATCCCTCTTCATCGGTGACGACGAGGTCGGCGCGGTCGATGTAGCCCCTCATGCGGAAGAAATCCTGGGCATGGCCTATATCGATGATCATGAGGGGTTCCCCGGAGGTATTGGAAAAGACGTGCACGACCCTGAGGGGCCCCTGGAGGGTCGCGATGATGCTGCCCGGCGAAAGGCTCCGGTCTTTTGCCATGTTCTCATCGACAATGACGGCCCGGGCGTCGAGGAGGAATGACGAGAAGGTCTCCTCTGTCCTGCCACCGCTGGCGGATGCGGCTATCCGGGAGGTGATGGTGCGGACGTTCCCGTCAAGAAATGGGTCGAGGCCCAGCATGCGGACCTGTTCGCCTCCCTTGAGCCGCACCTTCCGGTCAATGACAGGCGCGAAATACCTTACCGCCGGGTCGTTCATGAGCCGCGCGAGCAGTTTTTCCGACATCGGCCCCGCCGGACGCGCCATGGTGTGCGTTGTTCCTCCCTTAAGGAAGTCGACGGCGTTTTCCAGGCTCTGAAGGGCCGAGCGGGAGGCCAGCATCATCCCGACCGCCGCGGCCACCCCCAGGGCTATGCCGAGAAGCTGGAGTACACTGAGACTTTTTCGCCGCGCCAGGTAGCGCAGGAATGACAATATGACGCCTTTCACGGAGCGAGACCCTCGCAGGCGATCTCTTCGAATACCCTGCCGTCGGTCATTCGTAAGACCCTGTCGGCGTATTCACAGGTGTTTGGGGCGTGGCTGACCATGATGAGGGTTGTCCCGGCATCGCGGCAACGGCTGGTAAGAAGGGTGAGTACTTGCACCCCTGTCGCGGAATCCAGGTTCCCCGTCGGTTCGTCGGCGAGGATGATGGGAGGTTTCTTGACGAGGGCGCGGGCGATGGCGACACGCTGTTGCTCTCCCCCGGAAAGTTCATGGGGGAACCGCCGCTCCTTGCCGGCAAGACCCACGAGGTCAAGCGATTCGCGGGCAAGGCGCTCGTCGGGACGGCCGGCGAGTTCAAGGGAGAGAAGGATGTTCTCCTGTGCGGTGAGCGTCGGCAGGAGGTTGAAGAACTGGAAGACGAAACCCAGCTTGTGGCGCCGAAGCAGGGTCCTGCCTTTTTCCCCGAGGGCGCCGAGGTCCTCGTTGTCGATCTCGACCCGTCCCCGTGTCGGTTCGTCGAGGCCCGCCAGCAGGTTGAGAAGCGTTGTCTTTCCAGAGCCGCTTTTCCCGAAGAGGGCCACGATCTGACCCCTTCCGATGTCGAGGTCGACACCCCGTAAGGCCATCCCGTCATGACCTTCCGTCTCATACTGCTTCCACAGGTCGTACGTCCGTATTATCGAAGATGTCATGCTCATCCGGGATTCCCCCACCTATCCTTTTCGTACATCAATATATGCCGCAAGAACAAAAATGTCCAACAGGAGAGACTCGGGAGCGGAGAACAAAGTAACACCCGGCTTTCGCGCGTCCTATAGGTCCTGAGCGTCCTATAAGTCCCATAGGTCCTATCCGAGCCCCTTTTCCTTCTCCGGCGGCAGGAATATCTCGAAAGGCGTGTGCGGGACGAGGAGCAGATTGTGGGGTTCACCGATCTCTTCGATGTTCAGGAGCCCGAGGTCGTTGAGACAGGGGAAACTGACCCCGGTGGCCCTGCAGACCCGTGGTTTCAGAGGTTCGTGGTATATCCGGAGGCGCCGGAGGCTTCCCCATGCCGGATAGAGACCCACTGCGGGGTCCATGAGGTAAAGGAGGGCCCTGTCGACATTCGGGAAGGGATCGAGGCCGGTCACTGCCGGGGCGGTCTCGGAGGCCGTGATCGTGAACGGCCCGCGCCAGTTTCCCTCCACGCGATAGTTGTCGTAATTCCCCGTGTCACCGGGATCCGCGGTGATCTTGAAGGCGCAGTGTTCGACGGGCATCCCCGAGAGCATCCGGTACATGAAGGTGATGAAGCGGCCGCTGATACCGCACCTGATGAAATAAACGGCCGTTCCGCCCGTCCGCGGGTCGACCACATAGGTCCTTATGTTGACCTGGTCGAATGGGATGGACGGGGCGGGGATGCGAAATGCCTCCTTCGTGTTGCCTCTGAAGATAACGAGAGAGAGGAAAGTGTTCCTGCCATCGGCCGTCGCGGGTGCAAGACCACGGGGGACCATGCGTGCTATCCGTTCCGCGGGAAGGAGGTAGGAAACGTAGAGCATGTCCCTGAGGGCCATCACAATGGAGGGAGCGTGCCTTTCAAGCATAATAATGAAACTATACCGTCAGGGCGGGTGTAAGGCAACTGAAAGGAAGGCGGGGCCGGGGCGTTATCCTTTTCCGAAGTCGAGGAGGACCTTGAGCGTGTCTCGTTTTCTCGCCGCCGCGAAGGCTTTCTTCGCGTCCTCCGGGGGAAACACCGCCGAGACGAGAGGCCTGACATCGACAAGGCCCTGAGCCAGTGCCTTCAGGGCGGGTTCGAAAGGGCCGCAACGGGAACCGACGACGGTTATCTCGTCTATGACCAGGGGGGCAAGGTCGATGGGGGTGCCGTGCGCCACGGTGCTCTTGAGGACGATGACGCCTCGCGGCCTGGTGAGTTTCATGGCGGTCTCGAAAGCCCGGGCGCTGCCCGTCGCCTCGACGACGACGTCATATTTGCCGCGTGCCGGAAGGTTTTTTGTGAGTATCACCGGCACTCCCTGATCCCGGGCGATCGCGAGCTTTGCGGCATGTTTTCCCGCCAGGGTCAGTTGTGCCCCCGTGAGCTTGAGCGTGAGGGCGCAGAGGATGCCCAGCTTTCCGTCACCGAGGACCAGGACCCTGTCGGAAGGCCCTATCCGGACCTGCTCCAGTATTTCGAAGGCGGCTGCCAGCGGTTCGGTGAAGACGGCCTCCCCGTCGCTCAGCCCTTCGGGTATCTCGTGAAGGTTCCCGGCGGGAAGCGTCATGTACTCCGCGAACGCTCCGTCCCTTCCCAGTATGCCGATGGTAGTCCTCCGGGGGCAGTGTTTCTCAAGGCCCCGGAGACAAAGGCTGCACACGCCGCAGCCGCAGTTTATCTCGCCGACGACACGTTTCCCGACGAACTTCCTCGCCCTGGCATTCTCAGCCTCGACGACGCCGGTAAACTCGTGGCCGATGATCCCGCGAAACCCGAGATATCCCTTCGTGATCTCCATGTCCGTGTTGCAGATACCCGCCATGGTGATCCTGATCAGGGCCTCGCCGTTTGCCGGGACCGGTTTCGGCCTGTCGCCGGCGAGCTTGAGGCGCCCGTCGAAGATCATCGCTTTCATCCTACATCCCCTTCCTGTTCTTCTCGATGAACCAGTCTATAAGGGATCGCGAGATGCTGAGCCTGTCCGGTATCTTCGGCAGGTTGTCGGCGGGGAACCACCGTGCGTCGCTTATCTCATCGTTGTCCGTGACGATCTCCCCGTCCGCCCAGGACGCGGTGAAGCCTATCATGAGGGAATCAGGGTAGGGCCAGGGCTGACTGCCGAAATAGCGGATGTCGCTCACCTCCACCCCAACCTCCTCCCTGACCTCCCTGCGCACGGTGTCCTCCAGCGTCTCGCCGGGTTCCGCGAACCCCGCGAGAACGCTGTAAAGGTTCTCGGCAAACCTGCTTGCCCTGGCGAGGAGGACCTTTCCCTGTCTTTCCACGAGGACGATCACCGCCGGGGATATCCTGGGGAACATCGTGAAACCACAGGCCTCGCACACCTTCGCGAGGATGGTCCCGTGTCGCCGGAGCGGAGACCCGCAGGCGCTGCAGAACCGGCAGGTCCTGTCCCAATTGAGGATGGCCAGCGCCCTGACGGCCATGTTATACCGGGCGTCATCGAGGACGCCGAAGAGCTTTCTGAGGCCCAGGTAATCCATGCCCCGGGGAGGCTCACTTTCGCCGGTCAGGGATAGGGCATGGCATTCGACGCCATCAAGCGAACCGAGGAGGTATCCATCCGCGAGGGACAGACCGAAACCTTCCGCAACATCCCGCCCCGGTACCCTGGGCACCCCCGACGACAGGTCGACAAGCAGCCTCTGGCCGCAGAGCAGGAAGACGGAGCCTGCGCCGATATCGTTGTTCATGGTTGATCCGTTTCCTCCGTTCGTCGATGTATGAATCAATACTGCATAGGGCGGGGAAAGTCAAGAAACAGGCCTGAGGCGGCCGTAGAGGCTATGCCGCGGGGTCCTGATTTTTTTCTCGTTGAAAGCTAAAAAAAATGCTATGATAACGACATACTAAAATGAATACTGCAATCATAGCGGGCCAGAACGTGCGAACAGGCACCCTTGCACCGGCGGTCCGGGAGCTGCAAAGAAGTGAGAGCCCCCGCCGGGAAGACAGGGAGAGTGCGGCTTCACGCAAGGGTTTGCCACCGTACCTCATTCCCTTTGACGGCGACGAAGTGGCGATCAGCCCTGACAGGAGCTCCACGCTCGGGGGAATGCAGGAGCAGTTGCCCGTCCGAGTTCCTCCCTCGGGAAGCCCTCAGGCGGTCGAGGAAAGAAAGAGCGGATCCGAAGGGGCCCTGGCGGTGAAGGGACCCGGCTCTGCCGTTGACAGCGGCGTTGTCCGTTACACCGTGAACGTCGGACCCTGTGATGTTCATGTGAGCACCATGGCCATGAGGAGATACGGCGAGGCAAGCTCTTACCGCACCTGGCATGCTAGCACCTTTGAAGTAACGGTCTAGAAGATAATAGCCAATAACCAAATTCCAATAACCAACCAAGAGACACCGGCGACTTTGCCGGGAATCGATTGACCCAACAAGAGAATGAGGGCCCGCGCCATTTTCTTGACAAAGACAGGCGGGATAATTAATTTATTGTATCAGAATGAGAGGATTACGGGAAATCTTGAGTGACCGTGAGAGGTCTGTCCTTGAGCTCATAGT
>LVAA01000009.1 GCA_001603955.1 Syntrophobacterales bacterium Delta_02
CCCGAGAAACCACCGCCCGTCCAGTACCCGCCGGAACCGAAACCGCCGCCGCCCCGGAAGGGCCCCCCGAAGAGAAAGGGGAGGAAAATACCCAGCACGAGACCGAGAACACCGAGAAGAATTACCGCCACAAGAGAGGATCCCAACAGGAATCCCATGGCCGAAAAGCCTATCAGTCCGGCGGCGCCGCCCAGAACGCGCGATATCCTTCCCAGTACGAGAAGAAAGATCGCGCCGAAGACCAGAAAAGGCAGGGCCGATGCCGGGCCGCTCCTCTTCGCCGTCCGGGGCCTTGCCGCGTCAGCCCTGAACTCCCCCCGGGTAGCGTCTATCATTGCCCGGATGCCCGAGGAAAAACCGCCGTCGAAATCGCCCCTCCTGAACTGCGGGTTGATGACGAGCTGAACGATGCGTCCTGCCGTCAGGTCGGTGAGCTTTCCCTCGAGACCGCGTCCGACCTCGATGCGCGTCTTGCGCTCCTTTTTCGCAACGAGAAGGATGGCACCGTTGTCCTTCCCCTTCTGGCCGATCTTCCACGTCTCTGCCGCCTTGATGGAAAACTCTTCCAGGCTCTCCCCCTCCAGCGAATTAATCGTCAGGATAACGATCTGCGTCGAGTCCGACCTCTCGAAGTCCTGGAGTTCCTTTTCCAGCTGGGCGCGAACACCCGCCGACATCATGCCGGCATAGTCGTTGACGCGTCCCTTAAGGGCCGGCACCTCGAGCGCGTGAGCGCAGGCAGCAGCCCAGAGCACAGCGAGACAGAAGGCCAGGGGTACGACAAGGCACCGCGGAAAGGCACCGCGAGCGGTCCTTGTGCGCCTGCAATTCTCTGCGCGCGCTCCTTTCATCGTCCCTGGCTTCTTCCCGGTCAGAACTTCACCTTCGGCGCCTTCTCCGCCCCCGCTTCCGCCTTGAAGGGTTCCTTCTGGGGAAGCTTGAGCATGAACATGTTCGTCAGGTTATTCGGGAAGACCCGGATGGAGGTGTTGAACGTCTGCACGGCCTTGTTGTATCTCGTGCGTGCCACGTTTATCCTGTTCTCCGTGCCCTCCAGCTGGTTCTGAAGGTCGCGAAAGTTCTGGCTGGCCTTGAGGTCAGGGTAACGCTCCGCAACGAGAAGGAGCCGAGAGAGGGCCCCGCCCATCGACGCCTGCGCCTGCTGGAATTGGGCCATGGCCTGGGGATTGCCGATCATGTCCTTCGATACCTGGACGCTTCCCACCTTCGCCCGGGCCTCGGTCACGGCCTGAAGGGTCTCGCTCTCGTGCTTCGCGTAGGCCTTCACCGTCTCCACGAGGTTCGGCACCAGGTCGTTGCGTCTCTGGTACGTGGCCTCGACATCACCCCACGCCGCCTTCACGGCCTCATCGTTCTGCTGTATCGTGTTGTAACCGCAGCCCGCGAACATCATCATCACCAGGGCAACGATACCATAGAGAAAGGATCGCCTCATCAAGTTCCTCCTGTCTTGAAATTTCCGAGCCTATAGTACCATATTCCAGGGTGAAAAATACAGGCCTTCCGGCCTTGACGCAGGGGAAAGATGCGTGATAGAACCTTGAAAAAATGGAGGAAGACGGTGAACGACGACATAAAAAAGAAAACCCAGGAGACGGCAAAGAAACTCTGGACGGGAGGGGTGAAGCTGGACCCTCCCTATCTCACATGGAAGGAGTTCGACAAGGACCTCGCCAACGATCTCTCCATGTTCATAACGGGCAATCTCTATTCCCGGACCGTCCTCACCCTTCCGGAGCGCCAGATGGCCGCCTGCGCCATGCTCGCCGCCCTGGGAGCGGCCGATGAACTGAGGCTCCACGTGAACGCCGCCCTCAATGTCGGGTGCGATCCGAGGAAGCTCGCCGAGGTCTTCTTCCAGCTTGCCCCCTACGGCGGGATGCCGCTCGTCAACAAGGCGCTGGAGGTCTTCAGGGAGGTCCTCAAGGGGCGCGGCGAATGGGAAGCCTTCACGAAAGGCGGGAAATAGAACGTAAGGGAGGCGGCTTTAAGGCCGGAATTCTTGCATGGCCAGAATACTTGCACGGGAAAGCGCGGGCATCGCCGGCATCGACGAGATCATCGACGGGCTGAGAACGGGCGACAACGTCGTATGGCAGGTCGACTCCATCGACGACTACCTGTCCTTCGCGAGGCCCTTCGTGGAGCAGTCGATAAGGGACAGGAAAAAGATCGTCTACATGCGGTTCGCCCGCCACAGGCCGGTGATAGAGAACAACAAGAACGTCCGGGTCCATGACCTGGATGCGCGCAGCGGCTTCGAGTCCTTCACGGCACAGGTATACAACATCATCACGTCGGAAGGGCGCGACGTCCACTACGTCTTCGACTCCCTCTCCGACCTGCTCTCCGCGTGGGCCACGGACCTCATGATCGGCAACTTCTTCACGATCGCCTGCCCCTACCTGTATCAACTCAACACGATAGCCTATTTTGCGCTGCTGAGGGAAAACCATTCCTTCAAGACCGTCGCCCGCATCCGCGAGACGACCCAGGTGCTCGTCGATGTCTACAACGTCGATGAGAAGATATATGTGCACCCCCTCAAGGTCCGCGGCCGGCACTCTCCCACGATGTTCCTTCCCCACCGGAAGAGTGAGGACCGTTTCCTGCCGGTGACGAGCAGCGTGGACACGGGCCGCCTGCTCACCAGGATCTCCGGAAAGGGAACGGACCTTGCGAAGAGGAACCTCGACCACTGGGACAGGTTCTTTATCCGCGTCGGAGACCTCCTGAACGAGAGGGTGAGCGGGGACGAAGAGGAGGCGGTCCTCGACCAGTTGTGCGGGATCATGATCGGCCGCGAGGAGAGGATGCTTGCCCTTGCGAAAAAGTACCTGACGCTCGAGGACCTTCTTGCCATCAAGGCGCGGCTGATAGGAACAGGCTATATCGGGGGGAAAACGGTCGGCATGCTCCTCGCGAGGAAGATCCTCTCCCGTGACACGTCTTTTGACTGGCAGGGTATCCTCGAACCCCACGACTCATTCTTTATCGGATCCGATGTCTTTTACACCTACCTCGTTGAGAACGGGTGGTGGAAACTGCGCATGGAGCAAAAGACCCGGGACGGGTACTTTGAAGTTGCCAGGACCCTCAGGGAGTCCATGCTTGAAGGCTCTTTCCCCGATGAGATAGAGGAACAGTTCTGGCGCCTCATCGAGTACTTCGGACAGTCGCCCATCATCATACGGTCGAGCAGCCTTCTCGAAGACGCCTTCGGCAACGCCTTTGCCGGCAAGTACGAGAGCGTCTTCTGTGTCAACCAGGGCACTCCCGAGGAGCGCTACAAGCAGTTCGGCGAGTACGTGAGGCGTGTGTATGCCAGCACCATGAACGAAGACGCCCTGGCCTACCGCCTCCAGAGGGGTCTCGACAGGAAGGACGAGCAGATGGCGCTCCTGGTGCAGAGAGTTTCCGGATCCTATCACAACCGTTATTTCTACCCCGATCTCGCCGGTGTCGGGATATCCTACAATACCTTCGTCTGGAGGCGGGACATGAACCCGAAGGCAGGGATGCTTCGCCTCGTGGCGGGCCTCGGCACCCGGGCGGTCAATCGCGTGGAGCACGACTATCCCAGCATCGTTGCCCTCGATTTCCCGCTGCTCCGCCCTCACAGCGGGCCGAGCGACATGAAGAAATACTCCCAGCACAACGGCGATGTCCTCAACGTCGAGGCCAACGTTCTCGAGACGATCCCCGTT
Source organism: Syntrophobacterales bacterium Delta_02 (assembly GCA_001603955.1). Classification (GTDB taxonomy): domain Bacteria; phylum Desulfobacterota; class Syntrophorhabdia; order Syntrophorhabdales; family Syntrophorhabdaceae; genus Delta-02. The sequence goes on from LVAA01000009.1 coordinate 3,729, forward strand.
ACCGACATCATCACGGGCGACATGAAAGCGGACCGGGAACTCATTGGGATGCGGGACCTCGAGGCGGCCGAGTTCATGAGGTCCCGCGGGCTTGAGGCCAGGGAGTCATGGATCGTGACCTTTGACAGGCTCATGTCCGAAACACCGCTTCCGGCGATCATGCAGAGAATGCTCAAGACCCTGGAATCGAGCTATCAGTACCCCGTGGACGTCGAATTCACCATAAACTTCACGGCCAGGGATGCCTTTCAGATCAACCTCGTCCAGTGCAGGCCCCTTCAGACAAAGGGCGAAGGGAAGAGGGTCAGGATCCCGCGCAAGGTGCCCGCCAACAGGATACTCTTCCAGTCATCAGGAAACTTCATGGGAAGTAACATAACGCAGGAGATCAAGCGCGTCATAGTGGTCGACCCCGACGGATACAGTCTCCTGACCCTCTCGGAGAAATACGATATCGCGCGCCTCATCGGCAAGATAAACAGGCAGATACCCGATCAGGAGGAGATGCCCACGATCCTTGCCGGACCGGGACGGTGGGGAACCACCACGCCCTCCCTGGGAGTCCCGGTGCGGTTCTCGGAGATCAACAACATCGCCGTCCTGGTGGAATTGGCCCACGGGACGGGCCTCGGCAGCGTGATGCCCGAGCTTTCCTTCGGAACCCACTTCTTTCAGGACCTCGTCGAGACAGGGGTATTTTATGTGGCCATCTTCCCGGACAGGGAAGGTTCGCACTTCGACAGAACGATCATAGACAAAAAGTACAACCTTCTCTCGGTACTCGTCCCGGAAAGCGCCCGGTACGAAGGCATAGTCGCCGTGGTCGACACCGCGGGAGACGATATGAAGCTCCTCGCCGACGTCGTGACTCAGAAGGTCATCTGCTTCAGCGCTCTCAAGACGGACCAGTAGCCGTCGTCGCTTTCCTCCCGGGTCCGGGAAAGATACCTGAGGAAAAGAGAGGTTTGTTCCTTTCTCGGTAGATAGGCCTTTTCCAGGGCCTCTATCGAGCTTAAGAGGGGATAATCGCAAAGCGTGGCCATTGCCTGGCTTCCCCGGCCGACCCCGGCCTGCTCGAGGGCGGCGTTCACGTTGAGCCCTCCGAGCACCACGAGACCGACCTTTCCGTCCGTGGGAGAGATGCCGAGAAGGGATTCTCCCGGGCTTCCGAAGAGTACGATGCCCCCGAAACCGTGCGGCGCCATGCGGTCGAGGACGTTCTTTGCGTCCAGCACGCTGTTCTCCGGGATCTCCCGGTAGCTCCCCAGGATGAGCCCGGACCCCCCCTCCACGGCGCCGAGCACATCGCTCATCCTGCTGCGCATGAGGATCTCGAGGGGAGGAACCGATGACCCTTCATAACTGATCACCGATGTGAACCTTAAGGGACGCCCGTCCACCACCTCGACGAGACCCCCGAGTTTCGTCGCGATGGGGATGCCGCTCTTCAGCAACATCCCGTTCAGGGTGATACTGCACATGGTCCCTATGGCGACCATCCCGGCGGGCGCCTCGATTATGGGGGAACGCTCGCCGGCCCTGACGACGATCGCCCTGTCGCTCATGGAGTACGGCGACCTGAGCACGACACCCAGGACCCCGATGGCCGCCTCGAGCTTCTCCTCGGGGACAAAGGTGACATTGAGTATCACCTTTCCCCGTATGTTGTCGGGCCCGAAATCGGACAGGAAGGAGAGGTTGTTTATCCTGTTGATGATGAAACCAACCCGGTCCGACACGTAGCCCTGTTTGAGTTCCATGCGGCCGCCGGCCGTTATCTTCCTGCCCTTTTTGCCGTCCGTCACGGTGTACCCGGCCTCGTCGAGACGTTTCAGATAGTACCTTATGGTCCGTTCCGACAGGTCGGTCCCCTGGCGGCCGAGACGGGAGGCGATGTCGGAGGATCCCAAGGGCGCTCCTTCCTTGTCAAGCACGGAGAGAATGGAGAACATTGTCCTGTTCATTCCCCCATTCCCTCCGCACAGAATTCAACGCAAGAACGTTCCATTCCCCGCTCTTTATCACACGTAGCCGTAAGCGAGCATCGAGTTCGCGACCTTGAGGAAACCGGCAACGTTGGCACCAAAAACATAGTCTCCTTTCTTGCCGTACACCTCGGCGGCGGTGAGGCATGACCTGTGGATGCTCTTCATGATGCCGAGCAGCCTGGCATCGACCTCTTCCCGCGTCCAGGAAAGCCTCATGCTGTTCTGGGACATCTCGAGGCCCGATGTGGCAACTCCGCCGGCGTTCGCCGCCTTGCCGGGGCCGAAGAGCAGGCCGTTATCCTGGAACACGCGGACCGCCTCCGGCGTCGAGGGCATGTTGGAGCCTTCGGCCACGCAGACGCAGCCGTTCTTCACGAGCGCCTCGGCATGGCTGCCGTCTATCTCGTTCTGGGTCGCGCACGGCAGCGCTATGTCGACCTTGAGACCCTGGTTCTTGATGACATCCCAAACGCTTTCACCTATGTAGCACACGGCGCAGCCGAACTTGTCGGCATATTCGCTTATCCTGCCTCTCTGGACGTTTTTGAGGTCCATGATGTAACCGCACTTGTCATCCGATATACCCTGATCGTCCACGATGGTCGAACTGGAGTCGCAGAGGGTAATGACCTTTCCGCCGAGCTGGTTCACCTTTTCAACCGCGAACTGGGCAACGTTCCCGGAACCGCTGATGGCAACCGTCTTGCCCTTGAAGTCGAGGCCCTTCGTGGCAAGCATCTCCGCGGCGAAATAGACACAGCCGTACCCTGTCGCCTCGGGCCTCACGAGGCTGCCGCCGAAGGGCAGGCCCTTGCCGGTGAGAACGCCCGTATGGTCGTTCCTGATCTTCTTGTACATGCCGTACATGTAGCCGATCTCGCGGCCTCCCACGCCGATGTCGCCGGCAGGTACGTCGACGTCGGGACCGATGTGCCTGAAGAGTTCCAGCATGTAGGCGTGGCAAAAACGCATCACCTCGTTGTCCGACTTGCCCTTGGGATCAAAATCGCTGCCGCCCTTGGCGCCTCCCATGGCAAGCGTCGTGAGGGAGTTCTTGAATATCTGCTCGAATCCGAGGAACTTGAGGATTCCCAGGTTGACCGACGGATGGAAGCGTGTGCCGCCCTTGTAGGGACCGATGGCATTGTTGAACTGGATGCGGTATCCCCTGTTGACCTGCAGTTCTCCCCTGTCGTCCAGCCAGGGAACCCGGAACATGACAACGCGGTCGGGCTCCACGATCCTTTCGTATATCTTCGCCTTGACGAACTCAGGGTGCTTTTTCGCCGTGGGTTCGAGGCTCTCCAGGACCTCTTCCGCCGCCTGATGAAACTCGAATTCATGGGGGTCCTGCTTCTTGATCTTCTCCAGTATTTCGCCTGTCACTGACATAATGGAATCCTCCGCCTTCGTAATGTATTTTCCCGGTCCCTTCCCGGGCTAAAGGGCAAATCATCCCGTTGCCGGGCGGGCAACCGGCTCCCGGGACCGCCGTCCCGCGTCACCACGCCATCGCCCCTTGACCCGGCGACACGCCTCCTTGAGATCAAGGAACCTTAGTATTTCGAGACGTTCCCTAATAGACCGCCAGAGGGGTCACGCTCTGCTCGTACACGTTCAGATCGCTCCCCGTGATGAGAAGACCGTCGATGTTCTCGAGGCTCCTCGGCAGGGGTTCATCCCCTGAAAGCACAATGGTCTCCAGGTCCCACCCGTGCCCTTTGAGGGCGTCTTCGAGGGCCTTCGTATCTTCCGGTTTTCCACGCTGCACAAAAACAAGTCTCTTTCTCATGGTCTCCAGCTTTTCTCCTTTCGATGGTATGAGAAAAAACTAGTATATAAAACCCGATGAAAGCAGGTTTTACAATCGGGGGGAAGATGTTTTTGGCATCAGGCCGATTACCATGCGTCCCATAGGGGATTACCCCATAGTGGCTGTATATCGTTTACTGCCAATTGTTCACGGGATAGCGAGTATGGCGGAGACGTGCGGAGAATGTTCAGAAAAATGAAAGGGGGAACGCGGACCGGAACGGAAGGTCCCGGGGGTTGACCCGTCATCTTCCTTCAGGGAGAACTCTGGACCCACTGGATGGCATACTTCAGGAGGTCGGTCCCGTCGCCCAGCTTCAGCTTCTCCTTGATGTGCGCCCTGTATGATTCCACGGTCTTGACGCTCAGATGAAGCCTTTCCGCTATCTGGCGGGTCTTGTTGCCCTGCCCGATGAGCCTGAAGACGGTAAGCTCGCGGTTGCTCAGGAGATCTATCGGCGATGCGCTCTGGCTAACCCCCTCGACGGAGACGAACTTTTCGAGCATCTTCGTCGTAATGCGGTCACTGACGAAGATCTCTCCCTCGAGGACCCTCTTGATCGCGACAAGCACCTTTTCCAGGGCCTCCTGTTTCATGATGTAACCCCGTGCCCCTGCACGCAGTGAACGCTCGGCGTAAAGGGTCTCGTCGTGCATGGAAACGACGAGGACGGGCATGTCCCTGTGGCGCATGCGCAATTCCTTGATCAGCTCTATCCCGTCGATCCCCGGCAGGGATATGTCGACGATCGCCATATCGGGAACGACGGCCTCGAGCGATTCCAGCGCCATCTGCGCGTTCTCCGCCTCGGAACATACCACGAGGTCTGGTTCCTGGTTGATCAAAAGCGTCAAGCCCTTCCGCAGAATGGGATGATCGTCAACGATCAATATCTTTCTTTTTGTCACGGATATCCTCCCGTCCACAGGACCCGTCAAGACCCGTTGGCCGTACCGTCGCCCTCAGATCGCGGGCCTGTTGGAAAAGGCACAGCTTATAACGGTTCCCCCGGTCTCCGGCTCCCTTATCTCCAGTACGGCGCCGATCATGGAAGCCCGGTACTGCATGATATTGAGCCCCATGCCCTTTCCCTGGTTCTGCGTGCCACCCATCCCAACCCCGCTATCCCTGACGGTCAGGATGCAGTTCTCGCCGTCCTGTTTCATGGCAATGGTAACAATATCTGCCTTACCATGTTTTATGGCATTATTCAATGCCTCCTGCACGATACGGTAGAGATGGGTCGCGGCGGCGTTGTCGCTCATGAGCACCGGGAAATCGTATTCAAACGTACAGGTGATCCCGAAGAGCCTCTCCATGTTCGACGCCAGCTCGATGAGCGCCATCATGAGGCCGTCCGCCTCGAGCCTGACGGGGTTCAGCCCCCGGGCGAAACCCCGGGTCAGGGTTATTGCCTGATCTATAAGGTCCACTATTTCGGTAACATCATCGGATCTGATCGACTGGCCGGTGGCGGTCTTTCTTTCCAGCACCTTTCCCATGAAACCGATGCCCGCAAGATGCTGGCACAGGCTGTCGTGAAGGTCCTGGCCTATCCTGCGCTGTTCACGCCCGCTGATCTCGAGGATCTCCCTTTCCAGCCTTTTGCGCCTCGTTGTGTCACGCACGATACCCAGCGCCTTGTTGGGGCCGGACCTGACGATCCGGACCTCGAAGTCCCGTGCTTCTCCGCCAAGGGAAAGGTGCTGTTCGAAGATCTGTGCCTTGCCTGTCGAGATGGACTGTCTCACGCAAGCCATGACCTGATCGAGAAGTCTTCGCGGAAGGAGTTCCTCTCGGTCGGATATGAGATACACGCTTTCTCCGACGAATTTCTCGGCAATGTTCTTCAAGACCGCAAAATCACCCGCGTGGAGACCGAGAAGTATCCCCGAGATATCCATCTGGAACATGAGGTCGGGGATCGCTTCGAGGAGGGCACGGTTCTTCGATTCGCTCTCCTTCAGGGCCTCTTCTCCCACCATGCGCTCCACTATCTCGCCGATGCTCTTAGCTATGGCATTGATGAGGCTCCTCTCCTCCTTGAGGAAAGGCCCCTCATCGGCCGTCCTTCTCTTTTCCAGGTAGAACACCTCCAGAAGACCGGCGTCCTTCCCGTGAATGACGATCCGCTGGGATTGTCTCCACCGCGTCTCCCCGAAACCACGGCTCACAAAGGCCCGATCGCCCAGCACGATGCGGCTCGTGGCAATATCGGGATACTGCCACGCGTCAGGTACTATGTCGACGGTCTTCTGCAGGATCTCGTCGAGCGTCACCCCCTCTTTCCCGACAATCCCCGATATGGTGTAAAGGCAGTTGAGCTCCTTGATCCTTTCGTTGAGCTCGTGGGTCCTCTTTTCGAGTTCCTTTTGTGAAAGCTTATGCTGCCTGTCGCGCTCAGCGAAACGGCGCACCTTCTCCTCGGCGTGCCTGAGAGCGGCGGCCAGACCTCTTTGAGTCCCATCCTCCCCTAAAACACTCTTTTTCGGGCCTTCTGATACCGGCGTACGCATGATCGGGTATTATATCATAAAGACGGGTGATGGGTAATAGGTGATGGGTGATGGGGAGAATGCCTTCCCATGACCCATGACCCGTCTTTTCCTTTTCACCTATTATTTTGTAATTAACGGCAAAACATGCTATATTGACCCGTCGTGTTTTCACTTTTATTTCTCTTTCTCAGCTTCAACAATCCGTGGTAAAATTGATTCACGGCACAGAGGGATAATGCTGCCAACACTTACCATCAAGGGAAAATCCATACAGGTGCCCGTCATTCAGGGAGGCATGGGAATTGGCGTTTCGTTGTCACCCCTTGCGAGCGCCGTGGCTGCCGAAGGCGGCATCGGCATCGTCTCCAGCGCGTGCCTCGACAGGCTTCTGGCGAAACGCAACGGCAAGGCATACAACACCTACGAAGCCGTGCATGAAGAGGTCTGCCTGGCGCGGGAAAAGGGAGGCGTCTCGGGCATCAACATCATGGTCGCCATTGCCAGGGACTACGATGTCAGCGTGAGGGCAGCCATCGACGCGAAGGCGGACGTCATCATCTCCGGAGGCGGGCTGCCGCTTGTTCTCCCGGGGATCGCAGACCCGGGGGATACGGCCCTCATCCCCATTGTCTCTTCGGTCAGGGCACTTCAGCTCATCTGCAGGAAGTGGGAGCGCCTGGGATACCGGCCCGATGCGGTCGTACTGGAAGGGCCTCTTGCCGGGGGACACCTGGGCTTCAAGATGGAGGACCTTGGCATGGAATCCAACAGGCTGGAGAACCTCTTTCCGCCCGTGAAGGACTTCGCCTCACGCCATGGTAATTTCCCCGTGATCGTCGCCGGCGGGATCTACGATCACGACGACATCTCCCGGTTCATCGCCATGGGTGCAGACGGGGTGCAGATGGGGACACGCTTTCTCGCCACCGTGGAGAGCAGCGCCACGGAGGCTTACAAACAGGCCGTCGTCAACGCCGGTCCGAGGGACATCATCGTCGCCTCCAATCCCGGCTCTCCCTGCGGAATGCCTTTCATGGTGATCAAGGGATCTCCCATGTTCCTTTCGGCGCTCGGCAACAGAAGAAGGCCCCACTGCGACAAGGGCTACATCATGACGAAGGACAAGGACGGCAGGTACGCCCGCTGCAAGGCGCAGGAGGACACAGGGGACTGCTTCTGCATCTGCAACGGCCTTCTCAGCTCAGGAGGCTATAACACCGACGCGGAGGAACCCCTTTACACGGTGGGCGCGAACGGGTACCGTGTCGACCGCATCAGCACCGTGCGCGACCTCATGGACGAGCTCAAGGGTACCGTCCCCGCCACACAGCTCGTATCACCGGAAGCAGCCTAAAAAAGACCGTTTAAAGTTCAAGGTTTCAGGTTTCACGGCACTGCGAAGACGCCTCCCTGGTTTTTTGCCTGGAACCTGGAACGGTCTTTGTTGTCCTGTTGTAAACAGGGACAGGTTTTGATACCGTGTACAAAAAGAATGGAGGTATATTCGGCATGAAAAAGAAAGTGGCTGCAAGACGATCCCTTTCCCTGCTCGCAGGTATCATCCTGTCGCTCACCCTCCCCCTCGTCGCTGCCGCCGGCGATAGCAACCGGGACCGCTTCGTGGACGTCGGGGAGTATATCCCCTCCGTCGTCATGGACATACGTTATTTCGGTCCCCACAATTTCGTCGGTGAAAGGATCGACGGCTACAATGCCCCGAAATGCCTTCTCACGAGGGAGGCCGCAGAGGCGTTGAAACGCGTCCAGGCCGACCTCGGGAAATTCTCCCTTTCCCTCAAGATCTACGACTGTTACAGGCCGCAGAGGGCAGTTAACCACTTCGTCAGGTGGGCAAAGGACATCGGCGACACACGCACGAAGAAGGAGTTCTATCCCACCGTCGATAAGAGCCGGCTCTTCGCGGACGGTTACATAGCCGAAAGATCCGGCCACTCCCGGGGAAGCACCCTGGACCTCACCATAGTGCCCGTGCCCGTCCCCGAACAGGAAGCCTACCATCCGGGCCGGGAGCTCTCTGCCTGTTTTCTCCCCGCGTCGGACCGCTTCCGTGACAGCTCCATCGACATGGGCACCGGCTTCGATTGTTTCCACACCCTCGCCCACACGGCGAACAAGGAGGTCGGCCCCGTTCAGCGCGCCAACAGGCTCCTCCTCAAGACCCTCATGGAAAGGCAGGGTTTTGTCAATTACGACCTGGAATGGTGGCACTTCACCCTGAAGAACGAACCCTTCCCCAACACCTACTTCGACTTCCCGATAGACTAAAAAAAGGGGCAGAGAAGAAACCCTCTGCCCCAATCGTCCCCACAGGCCCTATAAGTCCTATGCGTCCTATGCGTCCTATAGGTCCTATCCCCGTCCTATAGGTCCTATCCCCCTACTGGCCCCTGTACTCGATCAGTCCATGCGTAAGGGCGTAGTGTATCAGCCCCTGGGTTCCCTTCACGCCTATCTTGTCCATGATCCGGGCCCGGTACGTTCGTATCGAGTTTATGCTCAGGTTGAGCTCGTCGGCGATGTCCTTTATGCTCTTGCCGCTGCCGAACATGCGCATGACCTGGAATTCGCGGTTCGAGAGTCTCTCGTGAGCAGGTTTCACGATATCGGATTCGAAATCCACGACCATCCGCACGGCGAATGTCGGGTTCACGTATCTCTTCCCTGCCAGTATCTTGCGGACGGCGGTGACCAACTCCTCGGGGGCGCTTTGCTTGGTGAGGTATCCCTGGGCCCCCGTCCTTATGGCCCGCACCGCGTAGAGCTCTTCGGGATACATGCTGATGACGAGAACGGGCAGTTTCGGGCGCCTCTTTTTCAGGTCACTGAGAACGTCGAGACCGTTCGCGTCGGGAAGACAGATGTCGAGGAGAACGAGGTCGTAATCCTTCGCCTTGATCCTTTCGATCAACTCCCGGCCCGTGCCCGCCCCATCGACCGCGACACCGCCGAAGTTCTCCAGCAGGATCTCCTTCAAACCTCTGAAGACGACGGGATGGTCGTCCGCAATGATAACATTGCGCATCATCTCTCCTTTTTTGAGGGCGTGCGGCGTGAGGCGCGTGCCGATCGATGGCGGACAGTTTCAGAACAGGGAATGGGGACCGGGTCCGATCATGATGGAACGGGAGGTCACATGGACGACGGTTTCTTCACCGGTCTGTTACGGCCGGGAACCGGGTCTCAGCTGTGAACCATTGACTCTTCTTTATCGTGCATCGTTTTCACTTCCGGGAATTGGGCGGCTCGGGTCTTTCGCTGCCCGGCGGCGGGGTGGGAGACGCCCCTGCCGGCCTCACGGTCTCCCCGACAGGCAGCGGGGGACCCTGAACTCGCCCGGGGGTTTGCGGTGCTGCGCGGGACGGCCTTGCCGGGGTCGGCGACGACGCCTGCGCGGGTCTCACCTGTGCCGGCTGCTGCGGCGCAGACGGCGAATCGGTGGCTTTTCGCTTGTCGGGAACGGCAAGCATGACCGTCATCCGGTCATCGCCCCTGGCAAGGACGATCCTGTCACTCCCGATCTCGGTAACGGTGTACCCGCCCACATCCTCTCCCACCTTCACGATCCGCTGGCGTTTACCCCGGCCGGGGGTTGTCACGGGGTTCTTCCTGTCCTCTATGAAGGCCAGGCGGGCCGTGTCGATCACCGTACCGTAGAGCACGACCTCGGGCCTGGGCACCTCCGCTTTCCTGTCGACGGGGATCATTCGGTCGGGATGAAAGAGGTTCGCTTCTCCCACGACGGCATAGTCCGAGGGCAGCTTCGGCTGCAGATCGGCCTGCGGCACCTCCTCCACGGACGGCTTCGCCTTGATCCCGGGCAGGTAGTAGGTCTGGCGCATCCTGATGAGAGGAATGACCGTCAGGGCAATAAGGGCGACGACCACGGCAAGGAGCGCCATGTTCATCACGGTGGCATTGCGAGTGAGATACCTGAGGGTCTTCATTCTATTTTCCGCTCGCGAGGGCCGACACCCGCAGCTTGACCATCAGGTCCCTGGGGTCCCTGAAATTCCTGACACGGGTGTCCGCCTCCCTGATGACGAGGTAGGGCACGTTCGTCTCCAGGGTGTAAAGAACATCGCCCAGGGCCCTGGTATCGGGCAGCACGGCGTCGACGCTCACGGTAACCACCTTGAACTTTCCCAGGTCTTCCGGTTTTTCGACGCGTTCACTCGCTATGGACCCTCCCCTTCCCGTTATGGACCCCTTCACGATGTTCTGCAGGGTCGCCGCGGCAATGCTGAGGGTGTCGGCCGCGATGACCTTCGCGGTCTCGGCGCTTCTCCTTTCTTTCAGGGTCTCGAGCCTTTTCTCCAGCAAAGGTCTTTCGGCGATGAGATTCACGTATCGTTCCAGGGTCCTCCACCGCGCCGCCTGCCTTTCCCGCAGGGCGGCACTTTCATCCTTCACCGCCAGGTACCCGTACTGGTACGCCACGAGCCCGGCAAGCACCACGATGACCGGCAGGGCCAGGGATACGAGTCTACTTCTTCTTTTCATCTTTCGGCCCCCCGGCCTTTTTCTCTTCGAAACCTTCCATCTGCATCTTGATGACAAAGCGGTCCGCGTTGAGCCGCGTGTCCCGTATCGTGGGTGAAGAGAATTCCACCTTCTTGAAGAGACCCGACTCTTCAAGCCTCGGAAGCATCTCCGTCGCCGAGCCGGCGTATCCCTCGATCTCCACCGTCTCGCCCGTTGTTCTCAAACGTGTGAGCCAGACGCTTTTCGGCAGGATCGTTGTCAGTTCCTTCATGACATCCAGCATCATCGGGACGGATTCCTTGAATCCCCGTATTCTGTTCATGTCCGCCTCGATGGATGTGGTCTCCTGCTTCAGGGCCTCGATCACCCGTATGTCGCCCCTTCGTATCTTCAGCTGGTATTCGATACGGTCCAGTCTCGTTTTCTCCACCTCGAGGGGAACGACGAGGTAGAGGACCGCCGCCGCGGCGATGAGCGCGACGAGGACCCAGGTGACGGACGTCACCAGTCCTTTGCCCGACGCCTCAAAACCCTTGCTTGCCAGGTTGAAACCCTTCGCCCCGGGCCAGATCGTTTCCACGAGACCCCCGAGGGGACCGGTAACACCGTCATCGATGTCCGTTTTGAAGACCCTCCTCATATCCTCATGGCCGATGGCCTTCACGGGGACACCCAACTCCTCCTCCAGAAAAGCATACCGGCCGGAAGCGGTGAGAAAGACATCGGCCGGCACGCCCTCGGCTTCGAAATCGGCGAGCATGGGGGAGAGTCCCCTCCTGATCTCCGCGAGGTCTTTCTCCCTGTCCTTGCCCGGCAGCCTCCCGGACGAGCCGGCAAGGAAGGCACCGTCCTTCATCAGGCATCCGTCGTATCCCTCTTCATCGACGGCCACGCACAGGACCATTCCCCTGGCAGACCCGAGGAGGGCGCAAAGCGTGCCGAAGGCGGTCATGTCCGTCGTTATCCTCTCAGGGCTCACACCCCTTGCCGCCAGGGCGTCGAGATAGGGCCTCGCGGTCTCGGACCTCATGGCAACGATAACCACGTTGAGCTTGTCCCCATCCTCCGAAGTGACCGCAAAGTCGTACATGGCCTCAGCCGGGGTGAAGGGAGTGAACCTGTCCAGCTCGTAGGCGATGACCGATGCCAGGTTCTCCTTTACCACGGAGGGCAGCTCGGCGACCCTCGTCAGGACCCACGGCCTCGGGACGGAAAGGACGATCGCCGCATCACGCGCCCGGAAGGCTTCGCGGGCGGAGACGATCGCCGATGCCAGTTCTTCCGGGCGGGGATAACTTCCCTCTTCGAAAAGGAAGCGTCTGAATCCCACGATCCTGGGCCGCGACAGGAATCGCGTTCCACAGGCGACCGATACATGGCCCTTCCCGATCGCGGCGCAGAGACACTTCTTCGGGATGATGACGCCCTCGAGAACGTTGAAGCCGAAAACCCTCCCGAGACCGGCGAGGGAAGCCTTCGCCCTCTCCCCGAGGGCGCGGGCGCGGGACCTTGCCAATGCGAGCAGTTCGCCGGGCGTCATCGATGCATCTCCGAAGGGGTCTTGTAGTACAGGAACCGTGGTACCGTGCCGGGCACTGAAACGATCGCGCGGATCCCGTATCCCTCTTTCGAATCTCCCTGGAAGCCCACGGATTCTATCGTGTAGACGTCTGTCTCGCTCATGTCTATGTATTGCGCGAGAGTGGGGAAATTGAGCCCCGTTATGGCCTGGATCTCCTGGACGGATTTGAACTCGACCGCCTCCCGCTGGTCCATGATCCTCTTGAGGGTGTCCTCCGTCAGGCCCGGCAGGGCCATCAGAACCTCTCTCGGGGCCGCGTTGATGTTGACCTTCGAGGACGTCCCGTATATCGTCAGGTAATGGATGATCCCCTTGCGCTCCACGGTCCCGAAAAGGATATCGGTGGTCATCCCCCTTACCAGCAGGAGCTCCTCGATGGCGTCGAAGGGCCTGTTCTTGGCCCTGTAGGGGACAGGGAGGGAAAGGTAGTACTCATCTTCGGCTCCGTTCAGGCGCCGGAGGTTGTCCTTGTCCGTCCAATCGAGAATGGAGTCGACAATGACGGCGGCTTCCTCGTCTGCTATTCCCGTATTGACAAGAAGGTTCTTCAACACGATACCGGTAAGATCGGTCATCTTGTTGATATCGATCTTGCCCGATTCGGAAAGAAGCCTGAAATCGTACCTGCCCTGCCCGATCTGGCCGCTGTACTGCCTGCCGTCGATCCTCACCACCTCGTTCCCCTCGACGATCACGGTCTGGGTCCGGAAGGTCTGCCTGTGATAGATCTCCATGATCGCCCGCTCCACCCCGGCCTCGGCAAGGAACTTCTTCTGCGTCCCTTCCTTGAAGAAGATGGTCGAACGGGCTTCCGTCCTCGTCAGAAAGGAAAAGGAGATCACGAGGGCCATGAGCATGGTGATCACCCACAACACCATGAGAAGGGCAATGCCTTTTTGGGAGCGGATCATGAGGCCGCCTTTTGAGCCCTCATCGGCACGATCAGCTGGATCTCCTGACCTCTCCAGGCGAGGTGGATCCGGATCTTCCGGGGAAAGAGCAGTTCGTCGGTCCACGTTTCCACCCATTCCCCCGGGGTTTCGTCGGCGTCGTTCTCCCTGCGGAAATACTCGAAGCGTATCTCGTCCATTCCATCGAGAAGTCTCATCTCCCTGACGTTCTCTACCCCTATGTTGTTCTCCTCCACGTAAAGGGCGCTCCTGCCTTCCGGGTTCTGCCGCACCTGGTAGGATACGGTGACGTACCCCCTGTATCCGCCCGTGAGCGAATAGTTCGAGGCGAATTTCACAGCGTCCCCGGACCCTTCGAAGAACAGGCGGCCCGCCTCGTCATCCGCCCTGACAAGGGGAATTGCCGACTGTATCTGGGCATCCATGACAAGGAAGGAAACCTTGAAGCGCTCCAGGTAGTCCGATCTCAGCTCGCCCTTTTCGATGGAACGCTGGGCAAGCCGCATGGCCCCGGCTATGATCACCACAAGCATGCTGATCAGGGCAATGGAGATCATGACCTCGAGCAGCGTGAAGCCACGCCTGGGACCTGTACCGCCGGGGCTCCGCACGTGTCCCCGTTCTCTCATATCCTGCCCGCCTTTTGCCTTTTGACCGTCTTCATGGTCCTCAAGGTCATGGACCTCTCCCGCGCCGAACCTCCCCAGAAGAACTTCACGGCTATCTCCAGCACCTCGAAGGGCAGGTCCCGCGTCCTTTTCTCGTAGACCTTCGACACCGTGGTCTCCACGCGGTATCCTTCAGGGGTTGTTTCGCTCGATGCGCCCTCCGTGATATCCTCTTTGTCGAGGACCTCCCTCATCTTCGCCTCCGCCCGCACGACAGCCGAGACGTAGTCCTCCGACGTGGACAGGACCCTCAGGTCTGCGGAGAACAGCTGGAGGATCACCGTCACCGTCACCGCCAGAAGGGAAAAGGCGACGATGACCTCGAGGAGCGTGAAGCCCCGTTCCATCTTGAGGGGATATCCCATTTTCCTTTCCTGTCCCATCCTGGTCTCCCTCATGCTCACTGCTTCAGGACGACGGCCCCCAGGACGGGGTCCAGTTCGACATGAAGGACCTTCTTGCCCCCGGACAGGGTTATACGTCCCCACGGCACCCCGCCGGACTCGTTAAAGAGGATCGAGTACCGCCCCCGGGTTATCTCACCTTCCAGGGCATCGGTGATCTTCAGCGTTATACCCTGCGGGATGCGCCTGGTCTGCACACCCTGAATGCCGTAGCGACCTGTCTCGAGATCCACGAACACCGTCCTGGACTCGCCGCTGTTCGTCGCCAGCAGCCTCGCGAACCGCAGCATCGCCGACAGTTCCCTCCCAGCCGCGTTCAGGTTCTGGGAGGGAAGCATGCTGGAGAAGAATACCGTCGAGATCCCGAGGATGATGAGAACGAGGACCATGACCATCATGATCTCGAGGAGCGTGAACCCGCCGGCGGACGGGAACGCCATTCTTCTCCTTATGTGCGCCATCGTTCTCAAAAGGGCAGCTCCAGGATGCTGAACACGGCCATCAGCATCGATACGACGATGAAGGCGATGATGATCCCCATGCTCAGGATTATTGCCGGTTCGAGAAGGCTCATGAACCTCTTGACGGCGTCCCTGAGCGCCTTCTCATAGGTAGCCGCCACCTTGAGCAGCATGGAGTCGAGCTGCCCCGTCTCCTCACCGACCTTGATCATGGAAAGCGCGAGCTGCGGAAAGACACGGGCCTCCATGAGCGGGCCCGCCATGCCCCTGCCTTCCCTGACGTTCCTGGTGATCGATTCCACGGACCCCGCTATGATCCTGTTGCCTATGACGTCCTTCGCGTTGTTGAGCGCCTGCAGGAACGGCACGCCGCTCCTGAGGAGCGTCCCCAGGGTCCTGCAAAAACGTGCCGTCTCCAGCTTTGTCACAACGTCACCGAGCAGTCTCAGCTTCAGCTCGTCCCACCTCAAGGCTCCTGCCTCCGTTCCCGCGTAGAGCTTCAGGAGCACCAGGGCCGCGGCGGCAACGGGGAAGAGAACCCACCACCAGGACCGCAGGGCCTGGCTCAAGGTCAGAATGATCTCAGTCGAAAGAGGAAGGCTGCCTCCTATCTCCTTGAATATCGCCGAGAACCTGGGGATGACGAAGGTAAGGAGGATGACTATGGACATCCCGCCCGTCACGGTCAGGATGAGGGGATACACCATCGCGGATACGATGCTGTCCTTCAGTTCCTTTGCCGACTCGAGGAACTCGTTGAGTTTTTCGAGAACGATATCGAGAACTCCTCCTGTCTCTCCCGCCCTTACCATGCTCACGTAGAGCTTAGAGAACACCGCCGGATGCCTCTGGAGGGCCTCGGAAAAGGAGCTTCCCTCGCGGATGCCCTTGAGCACGGAATTGATGACCTCTTTCATCTGCTTCCCTTCCGATATCTCCGAGAGTATGTTGAGGCTTCTGTCGATGGGAAGGCCGGCACCCAGGAGCGCCGACAGCTCCGTGGTGAACGTCAGGAGATCGCCCCGGGACGACCTCATGGTAAAGGTCTTTCCGAGGCCCTCCCGGGGCAACGATACCTTGAGGGGTATGACCCCGGTGTTCCTTATCTTCTCAACAGCCATCCTTTCGTCCGACGCCTCGACAACACCTTCGACGATGGCGCCCTCGAGGGTCGTGGCGGTATATGAATACATGGCCACCTAATCCTCCTGGGTGACCCTGAAGACCTCATCCAGGGTCGTGCTGCCCGCCTCGATCTTTCGTATGCCGTCTTCGAGCAGGACCTTCATCCCGCTCCTCCGGGCAACCTCCCTGATCTCCCCCTCGTCGGCCTTCCGCAGGATAAGCCTCCGCATGGCTTCGTCGACGACGAGCAGCTCGAAGATCCCCATCCTTCCCCTGAACCCGGTGTACGTGCAGGCCTCACAGCCCCTGCCCCGGTAGAGGCGGGCGTCGCCGCGGATACCCAGCGCCTTCAGTTCCTGCGCCTCGTCCGTTGACGTGTCCTCGACCTTGCACTCGAGACAGATGACCCTGACGAGCCTCTGTGCCAGGATGCCCCGTACCGTCGAGGACAGGAGAAAGCTCTCCACCCCCATGTCGAGGAGCCGGGTGATGGCGCTGGGGGCGTCGTTGGTGTGGAGGGTCGAAAAGACAAGGTGACCCGTGAGGGCCGCCTGGATGGCGATCTCGGCGGTCTCGAGGTCCCGTATCTCTCCGATCATGACCACGTCCGGGTCCTGCCGCACGATGTGCCTCAGGGTGTTTGTGAAACTGAGCCCGATGTTCGGCCTCACCTGTATCTGGTTGACGCCTTTCAACTGATACTCGATGGGGTCTTCGACGGTTATGATCTTCTTGTCAGGCGAGTTTATCTTGTCAAGGGCTCCGTACAGTGTTGTCGTCTTCCCGCTCCCGGTAGGTCCCGTGACAAGTATTATTCCGTTCGGCCTCTTTATGAGCTGGTTGAAATCACGAAGTGTGTCGGGCATGAAACCCAGGGCGTCGAGATCGATGACGATGCTCTCCTTGTCGAGGATCCTCATGACGATGCTCTCTCCGTGGAGAATGGGTATGGTGGAGACCCTCAGGTCGATCTCGCGGTCCCCCACGAGAAGCCTGATGCGCCCGTCCTGGGGAAGCCTGCGCTCGGCGATGTTCAGTTTCGCCATGATCTTGATCCTCGATACTATCGCGGCCTGGAGGCGTTTCGGTGCCGATTCCACATCGCTTAAGACCCCGTCGATGCGGTAGCGCACCTTTACCTCATCCCCGAAAGGCTCGATGTGGATATCGCTCGCCCTGCTTTCGACGGCCCTCGTGATGAGGAGATTGACGAGCTTGATGATGGGCGCCTCGGATGCAAGGTCCTTGAGGTGCCCGATGTCCTCCTCCTCGGTCCCGTTGAAGAACTCCTGGTTCTCTTCATCTATGCCTTCCATGATCCGGTTGATGCTCTGCTCCTCCTGGCTGTAGAACTTCGACAGATGCTCGTCGATGACCTCTGTGTCGGCCGTGTAAACGGCCACTTCCCCGGCAGTGGCGACGCGCAGGGCCTCGATCACCTCACGATCCTCAGGATCCGCCATGATCACCTTCAGGAGGTTGTTCTTGAACTCAAAGGGGATGATCCTGTTTTCGCGAATGAAACGGGTCGATATCCCGTCAATTACGAGAGGCACCTTGGGAAACTCTTCGGCATTCAGGAAGATCACGTTGCTCTTTGACACTTGTATTCCTCATGGTTCTTTTTCTACTCCACCCTCTGCGGTAGCGCAGGGGAAACATCCTGACCCGCGCCACTCTTCTGCTCGCCGCCGTCCCCGGGAAGGCCGCCCTGATCACCGGCCGGAGGTGGAGGCCCGGGTATGACCTTGATGAGCTCTTCCCTTTTCACTTTTCCCTTCCCCGTCCTGGTAATGCTGTCCACGTAATCGGAGGTGACCGCGTTGGCGTCGACATGGGTACGGATCACACGGGGCGTGAGCAGGATGATGAGCTCCGTCCTCTGGTCGCTCTGTGTGGTCTGGCCGAAGAGATACCCGAGGATGGGGATCTTGCTCAAAAGAGGGATGCCCGACCGGGACTTTGAGATATCATCCCGGATCAGTCCGCCGATGATGATGGTGTTGCCGTCCTGGACGACGAGGCTTGTCGTCGTCTCCGTCTTCTTCAGGATGATGTAGTCTTCGTTGTCGAAGAGCTTGATCGTCTCGTAGGATGAGACCTCCTGCGTTATGTCGAGGGTCACGAGACCACCCTCGTTGATGCGGGGTTTCACCTTGAGGATGATGCCGATATCCTTGTACTGGATCGTCCGCTGGGGCGCCACCGTCCCGGAGCCGAAGGTTTCCGAGGAAACAACGGGTACCTGCTGGCCCACCTGGATACGGGCCTCCTTGTTGTCCGACACCAGGACATGGGGGACGGCAAGGAGCTTTGCCCGTGAATCCGTTGCAAGCATGTCGATCACCGTCTTGAAATCCCCCCCCACGGTGCCCGCGAAGGTGAACGTGCCGGAACCGGTAGTGTCCGTCGCTGTCGCCCCGGGTACGTCGAACCCCACCGTGCCCTCCACTCCGCCCAGAACACCTCTCATGCCGCCGGGGTTGAACTGCAGCGCCCAGGATATGCCGAGTTTGAGCTCATCCTTCAGGCTCACCTCCGCCACAACCCCCTCGAGAAGCACCTGCCGCGGTATCACATCGATCCTTTCGATCGCCGCCTTGATGAACTCGTAGTCTTCCTGCGTGGACAGGATAATGAGCGCGTTGAGACCTTCGTCGGCGATGATCTTCGTGATCGGCGATACGAGCATATCAGCCCCCTGCGTGCCGGCGGCGGCCTGCACCGAGGACCGTGCTGCCTGCGGCTGGGCCGGCGGCGCCCCGGGGGCGGTGGGACCTTTCGCCTGGGTCGCGGTGACGGTCGCGGCGGGGGCCTGGGAAGGTTTCGCGGACAAAAGGACCTGCTGCAGAATGGCCGCCACGTCCTTCGCCTTGCCGTTCTGGATATTATACACGGAGACTTTCGGTTTCTTCTGCTTCGTCTGTTCGCCATCGAAAAAGCTGATGAGCGTGAGGAGGCGTTTCACGTTCGAATCGGTGTCCACGAGGATAATGTAATTGATGTTGGGCAGGTCTATCACCACGGCGGTCGAGGTGAGGAAGGGCGTAATGAGCTTGATCGTCTCCGACGAGTGCACGTGCAGCAGCGGCACCACCTGGATAATGGACTTCCCCTGGATGAGAACCTTCCCCGGTTCTCGTCCGAACTTCACCTCCGCAGGCTCCTTCGCAACATCGCTGATGGGCACCACCCGGTACAGACCGCTCTCCTCAACGACACCAACGCCGTTGAGGCGCAGGATCGTCTCCATGATGGGGAGAACCTGGTCCATGGTAACTGGCGCTACGGAGCGGAAGGTAACCCGCCCCTTGACCCTCTGGTCGACGACATAGTTGACCTTGAGTATCTCTCCAAATACGGTCTGTATCACCGAGAAGACATCGGCGTCGTCGAAGTTGAGGCTGATGCGTCCCGGTGCATGGCGGGGTGGCTGAACCCTCTGTGCCTGGGCCTTCTGGGGCTGGGGGCCCTGCGGCCGGGGCGGCCGAAAAGAAGGCTGCTGCGGCCGGGGCGGCGGGGCGGCGGCCTTTTGTGCGGCAGGAACGGTCTGTGCCTGAGTGGTGGCCTTCGCCACCCCCGACCCCGCGGGTGGAGACGGGGCCAGGGATTTTGAAGGCGAAACCGGTGCCGCGGTAGCCCGCGGGGCCGGCTGGGTGGTCTGTTGTGCCGCAGAGACGGTCTGTGACGCGGCGGTGGCCGGTTCCACTGTGGGCAGGGTCCGTGCCGGAGCGGTGGCCGGTTGTGTTCCGGACAGGGGCGGCTCGACCGATCGCGTGTCCGGCAGGGATATCTCCAGCTCGGCCGCGCGGCTGACCGGAGGCGGGTCCTCGGTCAGCGGGCGCGTCGTGATGACATCCTCGGAGGCATGCACGACGGGCCCGAAACCCCCCAGAAGCAAAAGAACAACCGCTATCGCCGGATATCTCATGGTCCGGTTTTTGTCCTCGTCCTCATCCCGCGGCTACTGCCAGCTCGTCACGTCCGCGTCTTCGCCTTCTCCACCGGGCGAACCGTCTCTCCCGTAGGACAAGAGATCGTATTCCCCGTGACTCCCCGGGGACTGGTAGTTGTACGGTTTACCCCAGGGGTCATTGGGCAGGGCCTTTTTCAGGTAGGGCCCGTCCCAGCCCTCCACTCCAGGGTTTACGGCAAGCATGTTCAGGCCTTCCTGGGTGGTGGGATACCGTCCGATATCAAGCCGCATCTGGTCCAGGGCCTGTCCGAGAAGCTCGATCTGGGCCTTCGCGGCGGCCTGTTTTCCCTTGCCCAGCTTGGGGAAAAGCCTCGGCGCCACCAGGGCGGCGAGGAGGCCCACGATGACCATTACGACAAGAAGCTCGATGAGCGTGAAACCTTTCCTGTTCCGCCTGTTAAGAATCTTTCTCATTCAGGACCCCCGATATAACCTCCCGGGCGACCACGGGTCCATCCCGGGAAACACTTCCTGGCGTGCCCTTCTATACCTGCAGGATACAAAAAAGCCGCCCACCTGTATGTCGTAAAAACGACAATTATCTTGTAGTGCATCCAACATTGCCTGTGTCATCATTTTCGATTACAGTGGTCGATGAGAGGGCGCGCGGAGGTGCGCGAAGAAGGATAGGACCTATGGGACATATAGGACATATAGGACATATAGGACGCGTAGGACGTATAGGACTTTTTGGACTGGAGTTGGCCGACCGGCACACCCTATTGGTCCTATTTCGTCCTATGGGTCCTATTCCTCCTATTCGTCCTATCATAATTCTCTTCCTCTGCCTCTTCTTCTACGCCGATTCCCTCTTCTTGAAATCCTCCGGCCTCAAGTTGTGCTTCTTGAGGAGGTCGTAGAGGTCTGCCCTGTATTTTCCCGCGTACTTCGCCGCCTCCGTGATGTTGCCCCGGCATATCTCGAGAAGATAGATGAGATAGCTCTTCTCGAAGGCCTCCTTGGCCTCCCTGAGGGGCCTCAGCGGCTCCTGGGAGACAACGCCTTTGGTCTGAAAGACAAGGTCTTCCGTGATATACTCCCTGTCGGTCATCGCGGCGGCATACTCAATGACGTTCTCCAGTTCCCTGATGTTGCCCGGCCAGTCGTAGAGCATCAGCTTCTGCATGGCCTCGGGGGTCACGCCCTTGATGTCCTTCTTCATGAGCGCGCCTGCCTTCCGGAGAAAGAAGTCGACGAGGGGCGGGATGTCCTCTTTCCTCTCTCTCAAGGGGGGCAGTTGGATGGGGATCACGTGGATCCTGTAGTAGAGGTCCTCCCGGAAAAGATCCAGCCGCACCTGTTCCTCGAGGTTCTTGTTCGTTGCGGTCACGATCCTGACGTCAACATCGATCACCTTCTCACTCCCCACGGGACGGATCTTCCTCTCCTGGATGACGCGCAGTATCTTTGCCTGTATGGAAAGGGGCATGTCACCGATCTCGTCGAGAAAGATCGTCCCGCCGTGCGCTTGCAGGAACAATCCCTTCGTTTCGCGGATGGCCCCGCTGAAGGCTCCTTTCTCATGCCCGAAGAGGTTGCTCTCCAGAAGAGGCTCGGGCAGGGCGGCGCAGTTGATCGCCACGAAAGGCTTTTCCTTCCTGTCGCTGGCGAGATGGATCGCCTTGGCGATCAGGTCCTTGCCGGTACCGCTCTCCCCGAGGAGCAGCACGGTGGAATCCGTCTTGGCAATGCGCGATATCGTCTCGAGCACGTCCTGCATCTTCTTGCTGTTGGCCACTATGTTGGAGAAGCTGTATTTCGACTCGAGAAGGCCCTGGAGTCTTTCGATCTCCGAGGACATGCGCCGGTTCTCCATCATCTTGCCTATTTCAAAAAGGAGGACCTGGGAATCGAAGGGTTTGGTGAGGTATCCGTAAGCCCCGCGCTTCATTGCCTCCACCGCGCTCTCGATGCTCCCGTAACCGGTCAGGATGATGACGGGCATCCTGGGGCTTACGAGATGGAGTTGCTCCATCAATGTTATGCCGTCGGTGCGCACGAGCTGAAGGTCGACGACAGCAAGATCGATCACCTGTTCCCTCGCGTGTATCAACGCCTCCACCTCATCGGTCGCCGTCACCACGTCGTAACCCGCCTGTTCGAGGCCCATCTGGATCAATTCCAGAAGGTTCCTCTCGTCGTCGACCACCAGTATCTTTCCCGCGGACATAGATCTCTCCTATCTTTTCTCTTCCCTCTTCTTCTCCTCGATCTCGACATCCACCTTCTTTGATTGCTCTATGATCTGCTTCAGCCGGGCGTTCTCCTCCCGGGCCTCCGAGGAAGCCCTCTTGAGCCTTATGTTCTCCTCGAGCACCTCCGCCCAGATCCGTGCCTGGTCCCTCAGGGGACTGCGGGGGTATTCCCTGACCAAGCGCTTGAAGAAGCCGACGGAGCGTTGATAGTCCCTGTTCGGGTTCCCGGGATGGGCACAGACGAGGCCCATGGTGAAGAGCGCCTCGTCCCCATAAGCTGGGCCCTCCGGCCCGGCTAGGACCCTCTCCGACACCATCAGGGATAACCGGTAACTGCCCCGGCCAAGGAGCCTATGCGCCTCATCAAGGTCTCTGCGTGCGTCCGAGACCGCCCGAGAGACACTGTCCGGCGCCTCGGCGCCCCGCTCCGGCACCGCGCAGCCAAAGGCCGCGAGATACATCACAAGGGCAATGCAAAGAGAAACGTGGTTCCCTGTCCCGGTTCGCTTTCCGCCCACACCTTACCTCCATGCGCTGTAATGATATGTTTCACGAAAGCCAGGCCCAATCCGGTGCCCTTTATCGACCCCGGGGCCTGGCCCGGTGACTGATGGAATTTCTCGAAGACCGTTTCGAGGTTCTCCCTCGGAATGCCCGGGCCCGTGTCCCTCATCGAAAACTCCATGGTGCGGTCCCTGCGGCCCGCCTTTATCGTTATCTGCCCGTTCTCGGGGGTAAACTTGACCGCGTTCCCCAGCAGGTTCCGGAGGGCCTGCAGGATCCTTTCCCGGTCCAGCTGCAGGGGAGGGATCTCGTGCTCATCGCCCGCGTCCACCTTGATGCGGATCTTCTTCGCCTCCACGAGAGGGGTCATTTCCACTACCACGCGGCGGATCAGGGACTGAATGCTCTCCCTGGCAAAGGTGAAGGGCATCATCCCCGCCTCCATTTTCGAGAGCTCCAGGAGCGAGTTCACGAGGTCGATGAGCCTGTTCGTCTCCTCGGACAGGATGGTGAACAGCCTTTTCTGCTTGTCCGGTATGGGACCGCCCGCTCCGTCCCGGAGAAGGGTTATGCCCTGCTTGATGGATGCGAGAGGCGTCCGCAGTTCATGGGACATGGTGGCAAAGAAACCGGACTTCATTGTATCGACCTTCTTGAGCTTCTCGCACATTATATTGATGGCTCCGGCCAGTTCCGCGACCTCACGGGGAGAGCCGATGTTGAGGTTCCCCTCGAAAACACCGCGGGAGATCTCCCTCGTCTTTGCCATCAGGACCTTCAGGGGTTTTGTAATGCTTCTCGTGTTGACGAGAGAACCGAGGATGACGATGAGCACCGCGGCGGCAAACATCAGGACCGACAGGCGCTGAGCCGAGCCGGCGGTCTCCTGTATCCTGTTCATCCGCTCCTGAATGTCCCTGAGGTATGAATTCTCCAGCACCTTCAACGCCTCCAGCACCTGCCCCACGGCCTCTTCCTTCCCTTGCGCGTACTCGCTCTTCCTATAAGACCGGCTGGTCTTCGATACTTCCATCTCCTCATTCACCAGTGAGAGGTATTGCGCCCAGTCCGCTGCCACCCGGACAAGGATATCCCTGTTCGAAGAGGTGCCGACGATCTGAGAGACCTCAGACAGGTACTCCTCGAAAGCCTTCTGACTCGAGACCATCTGCCCCACAAAGACCGGGTCCCCGGTGATCACCCGTTTCTTTTCCGAGCCCACGTGGGAAAGGAGGGAATCGACAAGCTTCTGCTTGAGGTCCACAACACGCTGGTCGACTTTGAAGATAATGCCTGCCTCGACGTTCAACTGGCGGAGCCTGAGGACCGTGTAGGCACTTATGGCCCCCAGGACCAGTATGGTGGTGATGTAACCGAGAAACAGCCTGGAAAATATACTCAATCGCATGGGACAGTCACAATAGCCGGGCCGCTGCCGGGTCATACCTCGACACGCGGCTAATCTTCGTCAAACATCAAATGATCCGTTGGGGCTGCATTCGACCTGATCGGGAAGGAGAGTGTGAAGGAAATATCCTGCACTCAATGATCTGACATGTAGGAAAAACCCTGCATCTGTAACGGTACGAACAAACTGCCTGAACATCTCAATGCCTTTGACTTCAACAGTATAGCACATTTCGTCTCTCGGGGCACGGCTTTTGCTCTACTCGGGGCAACGATCGAAAATTGGCCAGTCGATTCGGCACGTACTAAATCTTCAGGAGGTTTAAATGTATCACCAGGGCAACGGGAGTAGAGGCAAGTTATTTTCTCTGTTTTTTATCCTGGCGGTTTGCTGTCTCTTCCTGGGAGCGTCGACGCTCCATTCTTCGGCAAGGGCCGAGGCAGCCAGTGTATCACTCGGCTGGGACGCTGCGGCGGGCGTCTCAGGATACAAGATACACAGGGGGACAACGAGCGGCAGCTACACAACAAGTGTCAATGTGGGGAACGCAACGAGTTACACCCTTTCCGACCTTACGAGCGGGACCACGTACTATTTCGCCGTGAGCGCCTATGACTCATCGAACGCCGAGAGCGGTTATTCGAACGAAGTGAGCTACAACAGCGGCAGTTCATGCACCTATTCGATCTCACCATCCAGCGCATCCTTCACCAGCAGCGGTGGGACGGGGACCATCACGGTGACGGCCTCGAGCGGCTGCGCCTGGAGCGCGTCTACGGGAGTCTCCTGGGCCACGATCTCCTCGGGTGCCAGTGGGACGGGAAGCGGGACAGTCTCCTACTCGGTAGCGGCCAACACGGGATCGGCGAGGACTGCGGCCTTCACGGTGGCAGGAAAAACGTTTTCCATTTCCCAGGCAGCGCCGACATCGACTCCCACCTACACACTCACTGTAACCAGGACGGGTACGGGTACGGGAACGGTCACGACAAGTCCCTCGGGGACCACGTTCGCTTCGGGCACCGCGGTGACCCTCACGGCCGCACCTGATTCGAATTCCGTATTCGCCGGGTGGTCCGGAGCCTGCAGCGGTACCAGCACAACATGCTCGGTAACGATGACGGGGAACACCAGTGTCACGGCAACCTTCAATGCAAAGCCGGCAACCTCCACCTCTTACACCATCAGCGCTTACGCGTCATGGGGCGGTTACATTTCGCCATCGGGCAGCGTGAGCGTGACCTCGGGATCGAACCAGTCCTTCACCATCACGCCCAGATCAGGATATGCCGTCAGGTACGTCCTGGTGGACAGAGTGAACGTGGGTGCCGTGAATTCCTACACCTTCTCCAACGTCGCGGCCAACCACAGCATCGTAGCATATTTCACCCGTTCCACGACTCCCACCTACACACTCACTGTAACCAGGACGGGTACGGGTTCGGGAACGGTCACGACAAGTCCCTCGGGGACCACGTTCGCTTCGGGCACCGCGGTGACCCTCACGGCCGCACCTGATTCGAATTCCGTATTCGCCGGGTGGTCCGGAGCCTGCAGCGGTACCAGCACAACATGCTCGGTAACGATGACGGGGAACACCAGTGTCACGGCAACCTTCAATGCAAAGCCGGCAACCTCCACCTCTTACACCATCAGCGCTTACGCGTCATGGGGGGGTTACATTTCGCCATCGGGCAGCGTGAGCGTGACCTCGGGATCAAACCAGTCCTTCACCATCACGCCCAGAAGAGGGTATTCCGTCAGGTACGTCCTGGTGGACGGAGTGAACGTGGGTGCCGTGAATTCCTACACCTTCTCCAACGTCGCGGCCAACCACAGCATACGGGCGTACTTCAAGTACGGCTACTATTGAGACGGAGCTCATGAAATATCGCGTGGGGATGTCAACCACCATGGACTATAATAGAAGTATGGTCCTCGCGGGTGCATGCGGGACCCTTCCCGGCGCACCCGCGGGACGGCCGTACGGAACGGGCCGGTATTGCCAGCATCATCGGACCGGCGACGCACCACTGAGACAAAGCAAGGAGGCAAACAAGTGAAAAAGATCATATCAGGAATAGCAGTATTGTTACTGCTCGCTATATGTCACACGGGTCACGCAACCGTGATCTGGCAGGAAAGCTTCGACAGCTTCACAAAAGACTACGACTGCAGCCAGGCAGTCTGTACGGTAATGCCCCCGGGGTACATTGGCTTCGGCTCCAACACGGAGTGCAAGAACTATGGCAATCCCAACGCACAGGTCACGACCAGCGCCGAGAGATCCAACCCGGGAACGGCAAACAAACGGGGTTACCGGATCAATCTGGAAGAGCAGTGCTGGCCCACAGGGGAAAACATCCTCGTAAAAGACCTGGGCAAGAATTACACTCTCCTCTATCTGCGATGGTACCAGAGAGATTCCACAACCTCTTTCCAGCACTTCCAGAAACTCTTCCGGTTGAAACAGTCTAACGGACAGATTCTTATCCCCGAGTTTATGTTAAACGGAAGTAGTATTCAGATGAACCTCTGGGATGCACAAAGCGCCAGCAACCACTTCTTCACCGGATACACCCTGAGCCTTCACTACACTCCCGGCACGTGGGTATGCTACGAGATCAAGATTGACCTTGTCAACAAGCAGGCTGAATTCTGGGTGAACGGCGTCTCCAAGGGAACGCTGAACGCCACGTGGTGGCCTGATGGCTGGTACATAAGATACGTCGAGATCGGCGGCAACCAGTATGGAACAACCTGGGTGTATCCAAAGGAGGAGACAAGAGACTACGATGATATCGTCGTCGCCGATTCCTACGTCGGTCCCGACGGGGCGCCCGCGTCAGAGGTCCCCGCGCCGACAAATCTCAGGATACTGAGCCAGTAACAGGAACTTTCCACCCCGAAAGGGATCGGGGCTGCGCCACTCGCGCCTTTCCTCCGGCCCGGTGCAGCCCCGGTCTATTTAGTCCTGTCCGTTCCCTCCCTCTCCCCCTCCCGTCTTCCGCAATTCTCCCTGAACATCTCACCACACTGAAGGGAACCGTCATTTTCTCACCTTGATCAAAAGGCCGTGGGAAAAGCACCGGCAGAACCGCCTGTGCCGGCCCCCGAACATGAGCTTTCCCATCGTGACGGACAGCCGGGGCAGGAGAACGTCCACGAAGGGGACCCTGAAATCGTAGTGCTCGATATGGAGGACCTGAAACCCGCTTTCCACGATGTCGTCGAGGAACTTCTTCCGCGAAGAGAAATTGAAATCGAAATCCAGCCCGTTATATCTCTTCGCGCCGATGAAGGTCTTCAGCCGGCGGTACAGGGGAACGAGCGCCCGGTACAGTTTCGGCCACCGTATGTTGTTGACCTGGATGACGGCCACACCGCCGGGCCTGAGGACCCTTCGGATCTCCGCGAGCACACCCCTGTGGTCCTTCACGTAGCACATCAGGCCGATGGACAGCACCATATCCATCCGATCGCCGCAAACACAGATCCTCGAGGCATCGCTTACGACGAAGTGAGGCGACCCGGGACCCTCCGCCGCACGCGCGGCATGTCTCGCCTCCCGTATCATCTCTATTGACAGGTCCGCGCTGTAGACCTGGTGCCCTTTCCGAAGCAGGTCGCGTGTGAGGATCCCCGGTCCGCACCCGACATCGAGCACCCGCCCGGGCTTAGCGTCAGCCATGTCGAGCACGATCTGCCTTCGCGTAACGTACGCAAGGCCCTCGCAGGTCTCCCGGTGATACCGGTCGGCGCGGTATCGTGAGGCATCGGCATCATGAAAATCCTTCACCCGCTGAAGGTGGTCGTCCACAGCGGCCGTCCGTGTCTGCGTCATCATCGTCACCTCCTCTTTCAGGACCGGCGGACCTGTTCGCCTCACAGTCTGCCCGACCTCCCCCATTGCCCCGTCTTCCTCCCCGATATTCCCAGGAGATCGATGCAGCCTTTCCACACAAGGAAAAGCGGTGCGAAACCGATGGCATAAAGGAACCTCGAGACCGGCATCCCCGTGAGGTAGACCCCGCTCGCGAAGTAGGCTACCTCCATCGTCATGAGAAGGACGAGCCAGAGCACCACAAGAGGCACGGGGATGAAATAATGCGTCACAAGGCCCGCGAGAAGCGCGGCGGCGGTCATGTTCACCATGAGCGACAGGTTCGGCAGAATGAGGGGGAAAGAGGCGTCCACGATCCTGTAGCTTCGCTCCTTCAAGCCTCTTATAAAGAGCCTGAAACCGTATCGCCTCGCCACTTCGAAGCGTCCCGCCGACCAGCGGAGCCGCTGTCCCGAGGCGTGCCTCAGCCCCCTCGATTCTTGGTGATAGAGCCGGGAATTTGCCGCAAACCCTATGATCTCGCCGCTTGCCGCAAGTTTCGCATAGTATTCGTAATCCTCGGCCATCGTCCCCGTCACCCAGGGATGCCGCTTCAAAAGCCGTGTCGTGAAACACATACCGTTCCCCATGAGGTACGACGACAGGCCGATCCGGTGCTTGACATGATGATAGAGCTCGTTGTTGATCGTCCTCGAAAGGTGGATGACCCCCGTGAAAGCCGTGTCGCAGGAATTGGCCAGGCAGTTGTTGCACTGGATGGCGCTTCTTCCCCCGTCCAGAACCTCGTCAAGGCCGCGAAAGAACCCGGGGTCGATGATGTTGTCCGCGTCGGCGATGACAACGGCATCGTAGGCATCGAGATCGATCTTCCGCAGGGCCCACTCTATGGCGAAACCCTTGCCCTTCTTCGAGACATCATTTCTCTCGAGGACCTTCACATGTTGCTGCCCGGCGATCGCGGCCGTCCTGTCGGTACAGTTGTCCGCGATGACGCAGGCCTCAAAGCAGTCCCGGTCGTAGTCCACCCGGGTGAGACTCCCAAGGGCCCTCCCTATTACGGCCTCCTCGTTGTGGGCAGGTATGAGCAGCAGGTACCGGCGGGCCCCCTGCGCGGCTGCCTTCTGACTGTCCCTCGTCACGAAATACGCGACGGCAAGAAAGGCATAGTAGAAGACGCTGAAGCTAAGATAAAGAAGCGGGGGAATCCACAACAACAGTATAATCGCCTTCACTCGGCCAACCTCCGGGAGATCCTTCTACGTTCCGCGGTTCCCATAACCCATTACCCATAACCCATTACCTAATCACCTTCCATGCTCCCTGAACCATTCGAAGGTCCTTGAAAGACCTTCCTCGAGGGACACCCTCGGCTGCCACCCGATGTGCTCCTTGATCTTCCCGTTGCTGAAAGCTGCATCCGTGGAGGCGGAACTGAGACGGTACCGGGTGAGGACGGGGTCCCGGCGCATCATCCTGAAGACCGCCTCCTGGAAACGGACCGCCGAATGCACGAACCAGTAAGGGAGAGACACCGCGTGAGACCGGGGAAACAGGTCTCCCTTGAGCTTCCTCACGTATTCCATCTTCGTCGTCCCTTCGTCATCGATGACGTTGAACGTCTGACCCGCTGCCCTGTCGTCCTCGATGCACAGGATGATGGCATCCACGAGGTTGTCGACATACACGAGGGGCAGCCTCATCTTCCTCTTTCCCAGTATCATGAACACCTTGTAGAAGAGCGAGATGCCGATGAGCGGCGTGAAGACGGGGCCCCTCGGCCCGTATATGGTGGCGGGCCTCAAAATGACCCCCGGGACCTTGCCGTTGCCGTTGCCGTTCGCCGCCATCAACCCCTTTGCCACCCTTTCCGCCTCCAGCTTTGAGAAGGTATAGAACCCGCGGGCCCCGGGGTTCTCCTCGAGCCGGCCATCCTCCGTTATCAGGGATCCCTTCTTGAGGCCGCTCATCTGGTAGACGCTCATGGAGCTGATGTAGATCACCCGCCTGACCTTGAGCTGCCGGGCGAGCCTCATGACCTTTTCCGTTCCCCTCACCGTCGTTTCGTCAAAGATGTTCCAATCGCCCTCCTGGGCGGCGGCGGCATGGACCACAAAATCCATTCCGTCGATGGCCTCTGCCAGTGCGAGTTCGTCGCGGACATCGCCGTAGTGGACGTCGACGCCGAGGGCCCTGAAGGGATCCACATCGGTGAGCTTCCGGACGAGAACGCGGACGAAATACCCTTTCTCCACCAGGACCTCCGTCAGCCTGCGGCCCAGGAAGCCCGCAGCCCCCGTGACGAGCACCCTGCGCATCGCCGGGGCCCGTTTCACTTCCGCCCGGGCGGGAACGTTCGTGAACACGGGATGAAGTTTGCCTGCGTGTTTCCACACCTGGTCCATGGTTTCGAGCACGGCGAGGGCGCTTTCGGGAGGAACAGGCATTTCGGCCGCCTGCAGGATGGAATCGTAGAAACCGTGGATCAGGTTTCTCATCCCCGAATAGGGTTTCAGCTTCCCCGTGAGGAACCTGTACACGTTGGAGAACGTCTGGGTGCTGAGCGCGCGGGCCGCCCCGAGGTTGCCCGCTATTTTCGTCACGGCCCCCGGCAGCCCCGTCAGCCTGTTGGCGATCATGGTCATGTTGTTGAAGTCCACGGTGACGATCGCCTTCTTGTGGTAGATCTTCAGAAAATGCTGGAAGGGCCTCGCGTTGAAAGAGATGGTGAGCTTGCCCACGGCCCTTTCGCCCTCCACCATGATATGAAGCTCGTCGGAAAGGCCCTGGATGAGGGCGCCGCAAGAGCGGGCCGTCGTCTGCATCCTCATGGGTCTGCCCGTGTACTCCAGCATGAGGTAGAGGGGATGGGAAAGGAAATCATGGAAGAGCCCTCCAGGCAGGGAAAATATCCATGATATCTCATTCACCTTCCGGTAACCCATGATCTCGGGGATCCGGGGATTGATGCCGTAGTAGCTTTCCACGTAGGTGACGTCCTGAGGGCTGAGGTCCCGGAGCACCTCCTTCGCCTTGAGCATCCAGGGGTCGAAGAGGTGGTTGTGGTCAACGCACAGCCTGACGCCGTTGCCCGCGGCGACGTCGTAGAGTCTCACGGCGCTCCTGTGGTCGAGCGTCATGGGCTTCTCGACGAAGACATGGTTCTTCAGGTTCAGCGCGCTTTCAGCCAACGCTGCGTGTGTCTGCGGGGGCGTGGTGATGTGGATGACGTCCGTCGCCTCCGCGCGGACCATCTCCTCGAGGTCCCTGTAACAGTTCGCGATACCGTACTCTCCGCTCGCCTTCCTCAGGGCCTTCTCGTCCCTGTCCGCCACCGCGCACAGGGTGGCTCCCGGATATGAGCGAACGAAGGCCTGGTGATAATGAAAGATGGTTCCACAACCGACAATACCGACCCTCAGCTTATCCATTCGACGCTTCCTCCCTTTTATTGAGCATAGACAAGTAACATCTTTCGATCCTCCGCGCCCACGATGACCGGTCGAAATCGCGAAGGACCCTTTTTTGCGCGTTGCGGGATATCGCCATGCGCCTGTTGCCGTCCATGACAAGCGTTTCAACGGCCCGGCAGAGCGCCCCCGTGTCCCCCGCGTCGACAATCAGGCCGTCGACGCCGCTCTCGATGATCTCCGGTATCCCGCCCACCCCCGTGGAAACCACCGGTACGCCGTGCTTCATCGCCTCGAGGACGGTGAGGGGAATGCCTTCCGTCGAGGAGGCGATGACGAGCATGTCCAGCAGCGAATAGACCTCTTCCATCTCCCCGATGAACCCGGTGAACCTCACCTTTCCATCAAGACCCAATCTCATCGCCAGGCCTTCGAGGCACCCCCGTTCCGGTCCTTCGCCGACAACGACGAACCTGAGATGGCCGTGTCTTCCCGACAGCTCCCTGGCGGCTTCGAGAAACCCCGGTATGTTCTTCTCCGGGCTCAGCCTTCCGACGATGCCTATCAGAAAGTCCCCGCCACGCTTGAGAGAGGAAAGCGGGAAGACCGGACATCCCTCACGTCTGCCGTCCCCGAACGTGACGGCGTTGCGGATCGTGGTCATTCTCTCCTTGCGCACGCCGCTCAGGCACAATGCCTGCCCTATCTGGTCCGAAACGGGCAACACGCGGTCAAAGAATCGCAGCGCGAAACGGTCGCATCGCTCATAGACACGCAATCGCGGGTCGATGGCCACGAAACCGTGGATCGTCGCGACCACGGGGCGCGAGGACACCCTGGCGGCTATGAGCCCGATGATGTCCGAGCGGTAGCCGTGAGTGTGGACTATGGCAACCCCTTCGGAACGGATGAACCTCACCAGGCGGGGAATGTTCTCGAAGTCCAGGGTACGCCTCAGCCAGAAAACGGTGTTGGGGATCCCCATCTCCCGAATCCGCGCCAGGAACTCATTGTCGGGGGAGCGGGCATTCACGAAGGAACCGACGACAACGTTGAACCGCGACCGGTCCATGGCATCCGCAAGGCCGAGGACCACCCTCTCGGCCCCTCCGAACTGGGCCGGGGCAATAAGGTGCAATACGGTGATCGGCTCTGTTCTTGATACGGCTGTCATGTCTTCCGGGAGATCGCGAGGGAAGGCCGGTCCTTTCGCCAGCCTGCCACCCTTTTTACGGCCCGCGCCGGGTTGCCCGCGACAAGGGTGAAGGGAGCCACGTCTTTCGTGACCACGGCACCGGCGGCCACAACCGCACCCTCTCCTACGGTAACACCTTTGAGGACCATGGCCCGGCAACCGATCCAGACCCCGCTTCCGATCGTCACGGGCCTCACCGGTTCGGGCCCGTTGTCGGTCGAATGATAGTCACGGTCCATGATGACGCAGTCCCAGGCTATGATGGCGCCATGGCCGATATCGACGAGCCTGCCGGCATGGATCTCCGTCCTGTCGCCGATGGAACAGTTCCTGCCTATCCTGATGCGGGCCCTGTCAACGCCACCGCGCCCCTGACAGGAGAGTTTCACCCCCGGCCAGAGGTCTGTCATATCACCCACCGATATGGTCCCGTCCCGCATGAATATCCGGAGCCTGCCCCGCACCGACACCAGCGCCCGTCTCTCGAAGCGCAGGCAGGAGATGACGTACCCCCGCGCAAAGCGAAGGGCAGCCGACGCTATGTGAAGGGGGGATCTGTGTCTCAGCTTTCTTATGAGCTCCGCAGGTCTCATGTTATTCCCAGACACCCTCCAGGGAATCATGGGACCGGGGATGGAGCGTCCTCTGTCCCACCATCTTTGCGAGGAAATCGAAGCCGAAGGTGAAGAAGGGCAAGGGATCCCTGAGACAGAGATCGTCGAAGGCGGTCTTCCCGTTGAAGAGCCGGATGTACTCGATGAGGAATCTCATCTTGTTGCGGGCGCGCCTTAAGGCCTCGGGGAGGGTCCGGAGATCCCCCCACACCCATCGCGTGACGACACCCTTCCTGAAGTCTTCGACCGCGCGGATGTCACCGTCGCGGGCCAGCGTGTACAGCAGGTAAGGGAAATCCACACCGCTGGCGATGCCCTGCACCAGGGAACCCCAGAGACGCGGGTTGATATCGATGAGGTAGGGTATGCCTGTTGCCTCCTCGACGATGAAATCCGCCTGGCATATCCCGTGCCAGGCGAGACCCTCCAGCAGTCTCCTGAAATGGGCCACCGCGACGGGGCTGTCGACGCTTACCCTGAGCGTGGCCTGCCCGCCCGTGAAGGGCAGGTCCCTCAACTGCCTGTATACCACATGTGCCTTCAACTCCCCGTGGTTGAAGAGCATGGCCACGCAGTGCACCGCCCCGGCGATCTTTTCCTGGACGAAGAACCTGTCCCAGGACAGTCCGAGGTAGGTGTCGCCTGAGAGGAGGACCTCGAGCTCCCGTTCGCTCGCCGCCTCCTTGATACCCCAGGCACCCCCTCCCTGGAACGGCTTCACGAGCACGGGATAGGTCAGTGCCGCGGCCTTCGGCCCCGTCCTCCTCAGCTCGGCCGCCGTGAATGTCCGCGGCACGGGGACGCCGAGCGAGCCGGCCACCACCATCCACCTGTCCTTGTTGTGTGCCGTGAGGACCTGATCATAATTGGGGATGGCCATGCGGACATGCCGTGAGACCTCATTCCTGTATTTTGACAAAAGGAATGTTTCCTCGAACACGGGTATGAGCACTCCGGCCCCGAGGCGCCGGGTGTTCTCCACGATGGACGCGATGAAGGCCTCCTGATCCCTGAACGGCGACGGGTAGATAAAGTGCCCCTTTGAAAAACGGGATACGAAGGACATGGACAGGGGCACGAAGTCGGCGGTGTAGACAGGTATCCCTTTCTCGCCAAGGCTCCTGACGACGGTGTAGGCTATCCTGTTCTTCGCGTTCGTTACAATGACACTCATGGCGTGCTCACTTGCAGATGCGGATCCTTCTCCTGAGCATGTTGCCCGCGTGCTCCCTCCACTCTTCGAGGAAGGGCCTGGGGTCCCTGGGATCGAAGATCGCAAAGGACGTCCTGCCCAGGTACGGGCGGAGATACTCCCAGGGAGAGAATCTCTCCACCGCGTGGTTGAACACCGCGTGGAGGACGTCCTTGTAAAAATGTATCCAGTAAACGTTCTCTCTGAAGGAGTGGACCCGTATCTTTTCATGCCGGACAAGGTCCGCGTACTGGATATAGGGAAAGTTGATACCGCAGGCGACACACAGACCCGTGTAGAATATGAACCTGGGGTTGATCTCGATGAGCTTGTACTCTCCGTCCCGGGGGTCGTACTTCCACTCGATCTCTGAAAAACCGTGGTAACCGAGCCCCTTAAGGAGCCCGTAGCTCCGTTCATCGACGTCCCTGATCCTCTCGCTCTTCGTGACCCTTCCCTGACCGTACTTCGGCGGGTCCTGCCTTATCTTCCTCGATGTCATGGAAGCCAGCATCTCTCCCGACCGGTCGATGTATGAAGCGAACTGGACCATCTGCTTGCTGTCCGGACCGGGGATGATCTCGCATATCATCAGGCTGAACCTGTCATGGGTAAAGTCACCGGTGAGATCCCTGTACACCCTCGCCAGTTGCTCAAAACCGCCGATCTCGAACATCTTGAAACCGAACTCCCGTATGAACGGATGCGCCAGGCCCGGTTTCAGAAGACAGGGAAACGTTATCCTCTCCCTGAGCCTGTACAGTTCCTCGATCGACCGCGCACGGAAGGTCCTTGGGGCGGCGATCCCCCACCCTCTCGCGTTCTCGTAAAGAACGCTCTTGTCCAGGATGCCTTTAATGACGTCGAGGCCGGGCGTCGGGATTATGTAGTATCGCGACAGGATATCCCTGTACCTCGCCAGGAACTCGACCCCGTAATCCTTCGTAGGTATGATCAGCGTGCCCGACCACTCCCGTCCTTTCTCCTGAAGATGGGTAAGGAGGCTCTCCGGCTGCTCGATGAAGTGCGGGACCTCGATGCGATCGGCAACGTATCTCGAGTATCTCCCGATCTCTTCGCTCTCCTGGTCATAGATGACGATGGACCGGATGCCCCGCTTCCCGAGGGCCTTCATCACCTGGTATCCGAGCCCCGTGGCGTTGAGCACGATGACCTTTTCATCGGATGATGGGCTGTGTTTCGCGGGACGCAATCGTCACCCCATGAACAGATGTGACCAGGTCTGGAGTGCCAGAACACCCATGAGCAGTGTGGCCCGGTCCGGCAGGCCGGCCTGGTGCTCCCTTCTCAGCCTTTCAACCTCTTTCGCGTCGAAGAGCCCGGCCTTTCTTATGTCAGCCTCCGAGAGCGCCGTCTCCGCCCATTCCGGCAGACGGTCTTTCGCCAGCCAGGTCTCGTAGGGCGCCGCCAGGCCTTTCTTCCTGCGGAGCCTAGCCCCCTCGGGCACGATGCCTTTTACCGCGTTCCTGAGGAGGTATTTCTCGACAAGATTGAAATAGGTTCCGTCGATCTTCAACCGGAAAGGGACTCCGGCGCAAAACTCCCACAGTCTATGATCGAGAAAGGGTACGCGCGCCTCAACGGAATGGGCCATGCTCATCCGGTCCAGCGAGTGGTTGATGTCATCGACCATGCGCGTCCGTGACTGCAGCCAGAGTATCTGGTCATGCACGGGCCGCCCCGCCACGGCGGACAGGTGGTCCTTCCAGGAATCGAGCAGTGATCCGCCATTGTCTTTCGCCGCCTGGGAGACCTCACGGCTCAACAGGCGTTCCCTGATCTTCGGGTCGCCGATGGTGAGCCACGCGCGGTACTGGTCCCGTGCGTCACCGCGGCCCTCCCTCAAGACCCTGTACATCCCCATGGCACCGGCGCCGCGGGACCGCAGGAGAAGCCCCTCGGCCATGACGGCGCGCAGAAAGAAGGGCAGCCCCAGAAGGGGCCTCGACCAGATCTCGCCCCGGTGCCAGTGGTAACCTGCCAGCAGTTCGTCGGATCCCTCACCGGTGAGCACGACTTTAAGGCCGCTTTGTTTCACCGCCCTGTGCATGTTGTATTCCGTGACGAACACCGGTTCCGCCAGGGGTTCCTCAAGGTAGTAGAGGGCCTCGGGGTAATCGTCCATGCTGTCCTTCCCGAAAGAAACGGGAACATGGTCCGTTCCGAGAACACCGGCCGTCTCTCGGGCGGCATCGGCCTCGTTGAGGCGGGAGCTGTCGAAGCTGATGGATATGGTCTTCAAAGGCATCGAAAGGGAACCCTGCGCGAACGCGGCTATCGTGGCCGAGTCTATCCCGCCCGACAAAAGCGCCCCGAGAGGCACCTCGCTCATAAGGTGCATCCTGATGGACTCCGCCAGAAGGTCCCGGAACTCCTCCGTCAGTTCCTGAATGGTGCTCCTGTTGCCCTCCCCGTAGGAAAGCTCCCAGTACTTCCTGACCCTGACCGTCCCGTTCCTGACGACAAGGAAGTGCGCCGGGGGAAGCTTGCTGATCCCCTCGCATATCGTGTACGGGTTCGGCACGAACCCGACGGTGAGAAAGACATCGACCGCCGCCATGTCGATCCGGCAGGGCATCCCCGACTGTTGCAGTATGCCGCGTATCTCGCTGGAAAAATAGAAGCGACTCCCATCTTCCGAGTAGTACAGGGGCTTGATCCCCATGCGGTCCCTGCACAGGAAGAGCACGCGCTCGGAGCTGTCCCAGACCGCGAACGCGAACATCCCCCGCAATCTCGACAGGCAGCCTTCCATGCCCCACTGCTCGTACGCGTGGATGATCGTCTCCGTGTCCGACCTCGTTTTGAACCTGTGCCCGAGCCCCATGAGTTCCCCTCTCAACTCCAGGTGGTTGTAGATCTCACCGTTGAAGACGATGGATATTCCGCCGTCCTCGTTGGACAGCGGTTGATGGCCCCGCGCGACGTCTATGATGCTCAGACGGCGCATGGCCAATCCGGCATGGCCGTCGGTGAACGCCCCCGAATCGTCGGGTCCGCGATGCGCGAGTGCGTCGTTGGCCCTGATCAGCCGGGCGGGGTCCGGCGGCTTCCCGCCGTTAAGGTTCAGAACGCCGGTGATACCACACATGCTTCCTCCTTGCCGGGGATGGCCCCGTGAAGGTCCCTCATGGCGAGACCCCGTCCGCCCCGAGCGGTGAGGTCCTCGAACTTCTCCACCTTCTGATCACGTTGCCCGCGTGCTGCTTCCACTGTTCAAAGAAGGGCCTGCAGTCCTTCGGATCGAATATGGCGAAGCACTTCTTCCCCAGGTAGGGCCTCACGTAGTCCCTCAGGGAAAGGTCCTCCAGGCGGTGGTTCAGCACGGTGTGCAGGGCATCGGCGTACTCGTGGATCCAGTAGACGTTCTCCCTGAAGGAGTCGATCCTGATCTTCCTGCCGAGAACGAGGTCCGCGTACTGGATGTAGGGAAAATTGATACCGCAGGCGACGCACAGTCCCGTGTAGAATATGAACCTGGGGTTGATCTCTATGAGCTTGTACGTCCCGTCACGGGGATCGTATTTCCACTCGATCTCGGAGAACCCGTGGTAGCGGAGCTCCGTCAAAAGCCTGCGGCTGATCCCGTCCACGTCGTCGACCCTCTCGCTTCTCGCCACCCTCCCCTGTCCGTACCGTGGCGGGTCCTGCCTGAGCTTTCTCGATGTCATGGAGGCAAGCACCTCTCCCGACCGGTCCATGTAGGAAACGTACTGGACCATCTGCCTGCTGTCCGGGCCGGGGATGATATCGCATATCATCAATTCGAACCTGTCGTTCGTGAAGCCATCGGTGAGTTCATTGTAGTGTCTCACCAGGTCGGCGAAGCTGTGGACCTCGAACATCTTGAGGCCGAAGTTCCTTATGAACAGATGCGCGAGGCCGGGTTTCACCAGGCAGGGAAACGTGAGGACCCCTTCCAGGTCGCGAAGTTCCTCCATCGACCGAGGGGAATGAATGGCGGGCACCGAGACACCGACACCTCGGGCGACGGCATAGAGAGACTTCTTGTCCACGATCGTGTTCACGACATCGAGGTCCGGGGTGGGGATGACATAGTGGGCCGACAACAGGAGCCTGTTGGCGGCAAGGAACTTCACCCCGTAGTCGTCGGTGGGGATTATGAGCGTCCCCTCCCATTCACCCTTCCTGCTCAGCAGGAAGTCGATCAGGACATCCTGCCTGTCGAAGTAGCCGTGTATCTCGTGGGTCTCGACGACATGCTTCGAGAACTGGGCGATCTCATCGGGTTCGTGTCCATAGATCACAATGCTGCCGATACCCTCCGCGGCAAAGGCCTTCACGACCTGGTATCCCAGTTCCCGTGCCGTCAGAACGATCACTTTTTCCATAGCCTTCCCATCCTCCCTTGCTTTACAAACCCCACGGCCTTCCCCACTCTGAGCTTCTTGAAGAAAACAGGCCAGTACAGTGGGTGCGTCAGGATGAGCGGCAGGGTGTAACGGGTGAGGATCATCCTCCTGCCCGCCTCGTTGAGCTCGTATGCCGATCCCCTCACCTGGCCGTTCATCCGCTCCAGCATATCGTCAAAGAAAGGTACGAGCGGATCGGGGAGCGCTGCGGGCAGCGTCTCCTCACGGTACACGGGACTCACCCCGGTAACCCTGTAACCCGTCCTGTCGAAGACCACCGTGACGTACATGCCGATCTTGCATTCGGGACGCTGGAAGAGAACATTCTCCCTGCAGTCCTCGTAACGTATGCTGTAGGGCAGGCTCCCGTACTCCTCCCGGGGCGTGAAGATGAAGTTCCCCAGGGAGTAGAATATGTGTTTCCCCCTGTAGACCTCGCAGCCCTGGGTCACGTGGGGGTGATGACCGATGACGAGGTCGACGCCCCCGTCGATCAACCTCCTTGCCGCCTCCTGCTGGTCCCTGTTGATGAAGATGTTGTGGTCGTCGCCCCAGTGGAGGAACATGATGAGGAAATCGCAATCCTTTTTCAGGAAGCCTATGTCAAGGTCGCCGATGTCCCTGGACAGGTGGCCGCAGAATTGCCTCTCGACCCAGTTGACCGCCGCCATCCCCAGGGTGATCCCTTTCACGCTGACACGCCGATACTGGGACAGCGTTCCGTAGTCGATGCCGAAGGAGCGGATCCCCGCATTGTCGAGAAGACCCAGCGTTTCATCGAGACCCTCCTCAAAAAGGTCGAAGATGTGGTTGTTGTTGAGACTCACATGAGTGAAACCAAAGCTCCTAAGTATCGGCAGGTTCGCCGCGTCCGCCCACAGGGGGATCTTCCTCGTGTCCATGGCCGCGGGCGGCTCGGAAACGACCGGGCATTCCAGGTTGCCGACAACGAGGTCCGCCTCTCTGAACCGTCCGAGGAGTTTCGGGTCGGGAGAGGCGGTCACCACCTTCGCCCCGGGCATCACGTCACCCGTGAAGATGCAGTCTATCATCGCTCACACCATCCTTCCACGCGTGGCGGCCACTACGATGGAGAGGGCCGCCGCAGCTTTCCTGAACAGCTTTCTGTAGAATGCAAAGGGACCGCTGTGGTTTGAGATGCTGAACTTTCCGCAGGTGTTGATCGAAAACCTGAAGGTGGCAAGATATCCGGCGCTGACACTCCCCACGCGCAGGAACTTCGCCTTGTCCAAGGTTCTGCGCATATTTTCATTCCAGCTCATCGTAAGCAGCAGGAACCTTCCGAACCCCTCGCGCAGAAACACCCTGCTCGCCGCCGCCAGGATCGACGGGGCGATGTTCCTCCCCCTGTACTCCTGGCCAACGTAGACATTGTAGACATATACATCACCGTCTATCAGCCGCGGTGTGGCGTCGATCTCCGCGACGTATGTCTCAAGGGCGCTGAACCACATGTACCCCGCCATCCGCCCCGCATCCTCGCAGACAAAACAACGCTCTCCCCTTATCAGGCGTCCGTCGACATCTTCGATGCCGAACACCGGCTGAAAAAAGCTCTCCTGCATTCTCTGCACGGCGAGAAGACTTTCGAAAGCGGGGCGGTCCTGCGGCAAAAGCTCCCTGCACGGGAGGCCTCGGGCGGACCGGACGTGCAGAGATGCCATGTCCCGTATCGATCTCTCGTAGAGGATTATTGTCGTCAGTGAGAACAAATACCGCCCGATCTTTGGCAGGAAACCGATCACGTGTCTGTTCCGGCCCCCCGTCTATTCATGGAACGTGAGACCGTACTGTGCGAAAAGAGACCTGTTCCTCGGTGTCAGAAGTCCTCCGTTCGTGGCCTGGATACCTGTTGTCCCCCACTCTATGTTCCCTTCGATCATCACCGGGCCGGTGGGACGGACCGCGAGGTCCCACCCGATGGCCTTGAGTTCGGCGAAGACCTTCTGGGCCTTTGCCGCCATCTCCTTCACCTCCGTCCAGTGGGGAACCCGGAGGTCCTCGAAAACAGTGCCGGTGAGGGGATGCGCCTTCAACTGCGTCTCGTGCGGGCTCTTCTTAAAACCAAACCTTTTCAGCCGGCCGGTTTCAATATCCACCCCGACCACGATCCCTCCCAGTGAAAAATTGTCAACTGCCGTTCTGTTCGAACTCGTCCGCAGCATCGCGGCGAGGAACTCCACTTCATTGTCGCGCGTGAGAAACGTAATGACCCGTATCGTGTTCAGGCAGCAAGGATTGATCCTCTCCATCTCCGGGTGCTGTCCGATCACCTCCTGGACAATATAGTCGCCTGCAGGCGTACTTGCCTTGCCACGGGAAGGTGCCTTCCGCGGCACTGCAGGTTTCAGGTCGATCCCCCGGCCGTTGCGGCAGGCGAAGCAGATCCCCCTTCCCTGCACACCGTGCCGGGGTTTGAGTATCGCTGTATCGAGATCCTTTTCGTGCATGATCTTCGCGAGGCGAGGATCGTCGCCCTCGGGTAACCCACCGGTGAACATGCCATGGAGCTCGGGAACGGGTATCCCATGATACCGGCAGAAGCAGTGGAAAAGATACTTGTCGTTCACGAGAGAGCTGTAGCTGTCGTTCCACAGGGTTTTGTAGAACCTGTGCTTCAAAAGGGGTGCGACGGTCTCATCCATGTATTCCCTGAAATCCTTGCGGTCCCTGAGCTGGAGCTGAAAGAGATAATAATTCACGGGAAGGACCTTGAGTACGAAGAAGAGGTAAAGATGGTCGAGGGCGATGGCAGTCCGGGATTTCCCCGGGGGGGCGCTGCCGCGATGGGGCTGCGCGATCCCCCGGAGGAGTTTCGGGAACTGTGCAAAATGGGATGAATAGTGATGGATGGACCTCAGTATGTCTATCATCTCAGCGAGGGCGGCTTGAGGTTAAAATTGAGTAGCTCGTGGGTATCCTGGATCGTGTTGAGATGCGTCATGATCTCGTCGTCGCTCATCCCGTTCAGGTAATCCTGGAAGTAGCTGAGCGCTGTGTAGAGGTCCGTATCGTCTGTGGTGCAGATGAGGATACCGCGGCTGTAGATGCCCGCGTAATAGTTGCAGGAGTTGCAGGAACCGTAGAACAAGCGGGCATATTTAAGCTCGCTCGAGGTCACCCCGGTGTTCCCGTACAGGATGGTCTTGTCGTAGAAGCCGCCGTAGCCGGAAAAATGGGGCTTGTAATGATACACGTTGTCCGACATGACAATGGCTGATACGTCGAAACTCTGAACGTAGTCGGATTTCGTACTTGCGCTGCTCCCGCTTCCGGATGTGACCGTGAGGGTCACCGGGTACACTCCCGCCGTGAAGAAGGAATGGGTCGGGTTCTGCGCCGTGCTCGTCGAGCCGTCGCCGAAATCCCACAACCAGCTCGTGGGGCTTCCCGAGCTCTGGTCGATGAACTCAACGGGCGTCCAGGGCGTAACGATGCGGTTCTTTGCCGCGAACTGGGCCCGAAGGGTAGCCGTCTGGCCCACCGCAATGAGGCCTGTCTTGATCTCCGTGTCCTGCGTCCCCGTGGTGGTGGTGATTGTGAGGCTCACCGTGTACACGCCCGAGCTCGAGTAGGTGTGCTCGGGATTGCGCTCCGTGCTTGTCGAACCGTCGCCGAAATCCCAGAACCAGCTTGCGATGCTCGCGCCGGAGCTGGAGCTCACCTGGCTGTAATCCGTAAATTTGACCGTAAGAGGCGCGGTACCCGAGATAACGGCGGGATTGAATTCCGCCTGGATCATATCCGTGAGACCGGCAAGAGAGGTGAACATTATGGAATCGGCCACCACTCTTCCGTTCGCGCTGTCCGTCAACTGGACGGTGTAGCTGCCTTCGTCGAAATAGAAGGAACCCAGGCTATACCCGCCTGACGGCGCCGCCACGGTCTGGTCCACCTGGACGTTTGCGTAACCGCCGTAATGCTGCACCGTGTAAACGGCATTCGAGGCGTTGCTGCTGTCCGACTGCCACGAGGCCGAGACATTGTAGTACCCCGCGGTCTTGACCACGATGGTCCATGTCGCTGAATTCTCACCCGTACCGGCGGCATGATATTGATAGTTGTAACCCATGTACTCGATCGCGTCCTGATCGCTCTCCTTCGCGATGGGCCAGGTGCCGACAAGATCGCACCTGTTGTAGTCCGTGGCGTTGTTGACGATGAAGTAGTCGGGATCCAGCGTGGGATCGGGAGCGAGACCGTCGGATGAGTACCAGGGAGTGACACCGGAATCAGGGAACCGCTGGAGGTAGCTCCCGTCGGAGAGCTCGATCTTGTAGAACGTGGAATCGCCGTCGAGCTGGTACGTCAGGTAGTAGTTGTAGGGGGGGAGACCTTCGGCGAAGGTGTAGGGCATGATGCCGTTCGTCCCGTCCTTGAAAACGGGCAGCCAGTTGGGGTACGCCTGGCCGTACTGGACACCGTCGATCTTTACCGACACCATCGGGGTAGAGGTGTGCGTGAAGCGGTCATCGTCTATATAGTAGATGTCATCGATCTGCTGCACGTAGACCTCGTTGCCCTGCGCGAAAGACGCCCCGAGACCGAAGTTGGAGTGACCGTTGAAGATGACGTGCGCGTTCTCCTCTTTCAACGCCGCCATGAAAGCGGAAGGTGTGGTTATGAAGCGGGTATTAAAGGTCCTTCCCGTGGTGGTGTTCTGGTATACCCAAGCATCGCCGACCTCTGTGGCCCCCAGGTTCGCGAGGATTATCTTCGCATTGTTAACGAAAACGGCGTCCTCGGCATACCCGTCGACGAGATAGATGTTCTCCTCAACGGGGACCGTGTGGATGTACTGGGACATCGTTACCGTGTAGGAACCGGCCGAGTTGGACACTGTCAGCGTGACCGTGTAATAGCCCGCGCTCGTGTAAGTATGTGAAGGGTTCTGTTCCGTGCTCGTCGTGCCGTCGCCGAAGTCCCAGAGCCATGACGACACCATTCCGAGGCTTTCGTCGGTGAACTGGACGGTCATTCCCGCGTTCCCTTCGACCACGTCGGCCGAGAACTCCCCGGCAGGTACGGTAGCGCCGGTCTTGAGAAAACTGACGGCATCGGCACAGGTGCTTGTCGGGCTGGCCTCAGCAGTGATGGTTATATTGTAGGTTGCCCCGGCAGCAAATTCATAAACGCCGAGGCTGTTCCACTGGCCCGCGTTCTCGAGCTGATCGATGGTGACTGTCTTCGTCTCCCCGGCATAGCTGATACTGACAGGTATCGACGAGCTTCGCGTCGACGATGTGGTCCACCACATGGAGACGTCGTAGTAGCCCGCCGCGGGCGGCGTGAACGCCCAGGTGAAGGTCGCCCCGTCGCGGGACCAGACCGAGTTGGTGCCGTAGTAGCCGGTTGCCGTCGAGGTGGACCAGGTTCCGGTCTTTGATGTGGAGGAATCGGTGTTGTCGATGATGACAACGACATTGAGGTCCTGTGTAACAGGATAGGACCAGACTCCGTTCTTGCCCTTCACCCTGAACGCGATGGTGTGCGCCCCGGCACTGAGAGTGGAGAGGCTCACCGAGGCCTCTGACCCTATGACACCGTCGATCGAGGAGGACCATTCGTACGCGGTCAGCGTGCCGTCGCCGTGGCCGGTCAGAGTGACCGTTCCGCCGAGTTTGGCCGGGCTCGGGGAGATGGAATCTATGTAAGCCGTGGGCACGGTCTTCTTGAGGGTGAACTTCACCGCATCCGCGCAGGTACTTGCCGGGTATGGCCGCGTAGTGATGGTAACGTTGTAGGTCACACCGGAAAGGAAGGTCAGGGAACTGGCCAGCGTGTTCCACTGGCCCGCGTTCTCGAGTTGATTGATGGCAACCGTCTCCGATCCGTCCGCATGATCGATGGTAACGGGTATGGCCGCGCCTCGCGTCGATGTTGTCGTCCACCAC
The DNA here is from genome assembly GCA_001603955.1 of Syntrophobacterales bacterium Delta_02. Lineage (GTDB taxonomy): Bacteria > Desulfobacterota > Syntrophorhabdia > Syntrophorhabdales > Syntrophorhabdaceae > Delta-02. The sequence continues at coordinate 48,326 of LVAA01000009.1, forward strand.
ATGGAAACGTCGTAGATGCCCGACACTGTCGGCGTGAACTGCCAGGTGAACGTCGCGCCGTCGCGGGACCAGACCGAGTTGGTACCGTAGTAGCCGGTCGCGCCCGAGGTGGACCAGTAGCCGGTACTGGATGTCGTGGAGTCGGCGTTGTCGATGATGACCTCCAGGGAGGGCTCGCCGACGATAAGTGACGCAGTGGTCTCGGCCGACCATAGACCCTCGTCGTCCTTCACCCGGAAGGTGATGGTGTGAGTACCCGGGTTGAGCACCGAGGTGGAGAAGGAGGCCGCGGTGCCGATGGTACCGTCTATGGAGGAGGTCCACTCGTAGGCGGCGATGGTGCCCTCCGTGTCGGTGCCGTGGCCCGTGAAGGTGACCAACTCACCCTCGGCGGCCGGGGAAGGCGTAATGGAATCGATGGTCGCCGTCGGGGCGGTGTTGGAGGAGATGAGGGTGAACTTCATGGCATCGGCGCAGGTGCTCGAACTGTCGCTGTCCGCCGCGGTGACCGTCACGGAGCCGCTGCCGTCGAAGTAGTAACTGCCGAGACTGTTCCACTGCCCCGAATTCTGCTGCTGGTTGACGGTCGTGCTCGCGGTGCCGCCCGTGTAGTTGATCGACACGGGGACGCTCGAGGCCCGCGACGAATATCCCGACCACCACATGAAAACCTCGTATTTGCCGGCGGTCTGCCCGCTCATCGTAAACGTGTAGGTGGCTCCATTGCGGGACCACAGGGAGTCGGTGCCATAGTAGCCCGTTGCGCTCGAGGTGTACCAGGTACCGGTGTAGGATGTTCCCGTTTCCCCGTTGTCGATGATGACCTCGGCTGACGGGGTTCCGACCACGAGGGATGCGGTCACCCCCGGGGACCAGCTGTCTTCGTTGTCCTTCACCCGGAAGGTGATGGTGTGGGTGCCCGTGCTCAGCGTCGAGATGGAGAAGGAGGCCTCGGTGCCGACGGTGCCGTCTATAGAGGAGATCCATTCATAGGCGGTGATGGTGCCATCCGTGTCGGTGCCGTGGCCCGTGAAGGTGACCAACTCACCCTCGGCGGCCGGGGAAGGCGTAATGGAATCGATGGTCGCCGTCGGGGCGGTGTTGGAGGAGACAAAGGTGAACTTCACCGCGTCGGCACAGGTACTCAAGCTGTCGCCGTCCGCCGCGGTGATCGTCACGGAGCCGCTGCCGTCGAAGTAGTACGTGCCGAGGCTGTTCCACTGCCCCGAGTTCTGCTGCTGGTTGACGGTCGTGCTCGCGGTGCCGCCCGTGTAGCTTATGGCTACGGGGACGCTCGAGGCCCGCGACGAGTATCCCGACCACCACATGGAGACCTCGTAGGTCCCCGCGGCCTGTCCGCTCATGCTGAAGGTGTACGTGGTGCTGTTCCGGGACCAGAGACTGGAGGCGCCGTAGGGATCGGTGGCGCCCGACAGGGACCATGTTCCGGTGTAGGATGTCCCCGTGTCGCCGTTGTCGATGATGACATCGGCAAAGGAACCGCCGGCGGCACCGAGGAGAATGAACAATATCAGGAGAATAACGGACAACTTCCTTCCTGTTTCACTTTTCACGACTGCCTCCTTGTATCATGGCTTTTTTTGGCACATGCCGGCTTTCACCTCAGTGAAGGCGGCTTGAGGTTAAAATTGATCAGCTCATGGATCGGCTGGATGGAGTTGATATGCGACAGGATCTGCTCGTCCGTGTACCCCTTCAGGTAGTATTCGAGATAATCGAGAGCGGTGTACGAATCGCTGTCCCCGGTGGTGCAGAACATGACGCCGCGCTGAAAGGTCCCTCCGTAGTAGGGGCAGGAATTGCAGGACCCGTAGAACATGCGGGAGTACTTCAGGTCTTCCTCGGGTATCTTCGCCCGCCGGGCGTCGAGAATGACCTTGCCGAAGGTGATGGGGCTTCCCGTTGACCGTGAATAGAAGTGGGGCCTGTGATGCGCCGTGTTGTCGGCATAGACGAGGCCGATGATGTTGTTCACAAAACCCGTCTCCGTTTCGGTGCTGCTCCCGCCCGTCCCGGTCACGGTGAGGGACACCGTGTACGTGCCGGGGACCGTGTACGTATGGGTCGGGTTCTGCTCGGTGCTCGTGGAACCGTCACCGAAACTCCAGGACCAGCCCGTGATGCTTCCCGAGCTCTGGTCGATGAATTTCACCACCGTCCTGTCGGACCCCATGCGGCTCGCCGATGTGAACTGCGCCCGAAGTGACGGGGTCGTGCCGGCGGTGATAAGACCCGTCTTTGTCTCCGTCTCCGTGGCCCCCGTGCTGTCGGTGATCTTAAGTGTCACCGTGTACGTGCCGGCTGCCGAGTACGTGTGGGCTGGGTGCTGCTGCGAGCTCGTGGAACCATCCCCGAAGCTCCAGTTCCACCCGGTGATCTGGGTGCTTGTGTCCTCCATGGAATACAGGCCGGAGAGGTCGGTAAACTGGACGGCAAGGGGTGCCGCCCCGGAGATCACGTTCGCGTTGAACTCGGCCTGCAGGATCTTCGTAGGGTTGGAAACGGCGCTCAGCGCCACCACATCGGCCACCACCCGGGCATTGGCGTTGTCGTTGAGCTCAACCGTGTAGATCCCCGCATCGAAGTAGTAGTAGCCCAGGGCGTTGATGAGGTCCGATTGTCTCTGGTCGACCTCCACCGTCGCCGAACCGCCGGCATAATTGATGGTGTATTTCGCATTGCTCGCGTTGAGGGCCGAGGGATACCAGGAGGCAAGGACGGCGTAGTAACCGGGGTTGTTCACAACGAGGGTCCACGTGGCCCTGTTGGCCCCCGTGCCTGCGGCATGGTACTGGTAGTTGTACCCCAGGTAGCCCTCTTCTCCCATGTATCCTCCGCCGGCCACCTTGCCGAGGGGCCAGGTGCCGGTAAAATCGCACCGGTTGAAATCCGTGTCGTTGTTGACGATGAAATACTCGGGGTTTGCCGCGGGGTCGGGCTCCGCGCCGGTGGCGGAGAACCAGGCAGGTGTGGCGGAATCGGGGAACCTCTCGAGCCAGGCTCCGTTGGCGAGTTCGATCCTGTACGTGGTGGAATCGCCGGCTATCTTGTAGGTGAGATAATAATTGTAGGGTGGATCACCCTCCAGGAAGGTGTAGGGCATGATGCCGCTCGTGCCGTCCTTGTAAATGGGCAGCCAGTTCGGGTATGCCTGGCCGTACTGGACACCGTCGACCTTTACCGACACCATGTCGGAGGAAAAGTTGGTGAAACGGTCATCGTCAATGTACCTGATCGTGGTTATCTCCTGGGCCCCGACCTCTTCTATCGTGGCAAAGGTGGCACCGAGGCCGAAGTTGGAATGCCCGTTGAATATAACGTGAGCCCCTTCCTGCTTGAGGGCGGCCGCCATTGTCTCCGGGTCCGTGACGGTATGTACGTAGACCGTCCTTCCCCGGACCGTATCCGGGTAGACCCAAACGCCGTTGTCCTCATAGGCACCCATGCCCTGAAGGAGCGTGTTGGCGTGGGGTATGAAAAGGGCGTCTTCGGCGTAACCGTCGCAGAGGTAGATGTGCTCGCCCGAACTGACAAGATTGATGTATTGCCCCACGGACTTCGTGTCGGATCCCACGGAATTGCTCACCGTCAGCGAGACGGTATAGGAGCCCGTGACAGTGTACGTATGCGACGGGTCCTGCTCGGTGCTAGTGGAACCGTCACCGAAGCTCCAGAGCCATGATGTCACCGTTCCCAGGCTCTCGTCACTGAACTGGACCGTGAGCGGCGCCGTCCCCGAGGTCTTGTCGGCGGAAAAGGCCGCTATCGGCGCGGTCTCGGAGGAGACGAGGGTGAACTTCACCGCGTCGGCACAGGTGCTCAAGCTGTCGCCCGTCGCCGCGGTGATCGTCACGGAACCGCTGCCGTCGAAGTAATAGGTGCCGAGGCTGTTCCACTGACCGGAGTTCTGCCGCTGGTTGACGGTCACGCTCGTCGTGCCCGACGCGTGGTTTATGGCCACGGGTACGCTTGTCGCCCGCGATGAGTATCCCGACCACCACATGAAGACCTCGTAGTTGCCGGCAACCTGCCCGATCATGGCGAAGGTGTAGGTGACGCCGTTGCGTGCCCAGACGCTGTTCGTGCCGTAGGGATCGCTCCCGCCCGAGACAGCCCAGCTGCCCGTGTACGATGTTCCCGTGCCTCCGTTGTCGATGATGACCTCCACGGACGGGGTGCCGGAATCGACCACCAGGGACGATGTAACTCCCGATGACCAGGTGTCCTTGTCGTCCTTCACCCGGAAGGTGATGGTGTGGGTCCCGACGGAGAGTGTCGAGGTGGAGAAGGAGGCCGCGGCACCGATGGTACCGTCTATGGACGAGGTCCATTCGTAGGCGGTGATGGTGCCATCCGTGTCGGTGCCGTGGCCTGTAAGGGTGATGGATTCACCCTGGCTGGCGGGGTTGGGTGAGATGGAATCGATCGTCGCCGTAGGAGGCGAGTTGGAACCATTGACAGCGAGCGAGGAGGTTACGGCACTTGACCAGGCATCCTTGTCGTCCTTCACCCGGAAGGTGATGGTGTGGGTCCCGACGGAGAGTGTCGAGGTGGAGAAGGAGGCCGCGGCACCGATGGTACCGTCTATGGACGAGGTCCATTCGTAGGCGGTGATGGTGCCATCCGT
>LVAA01000085.1 GCA_001603955.1 Syntrophobacterales bacterium Delta_02
GTATAGTATCGTGGAAGGAGGTTTGTATGGATCAGCAGACGTTGGCTAACCGCCTGAAGGCAGCAAGGGAGAAGGTTGGCCTTTCGGTTGTCGAGGCGGCCAGGAGGCTTGGATATACAAGTTATCAGACGCTGAGCAACATCGAGAAAGGCGAGAGGAAGGTGAAGGCTTCGGAACTCAACCTCTTTGCCAGGGTGTATTTCTGCTCCCTGGACAGTTTTCTCGATGAAGCCTTCCAGGGGAAAACAATGGTCTTGCTATGGCGAAAAGCCCCTGAGAGCGATGCTAGGAAAGAGCTTGAATCGGCCATTACGTATCGCTGCGAGCAGTATCGTTCCCTTGAACGGTTGCTGGGACACGAAAGCACCGGTGACCCAAAATTCTTCGACCTCAGGATCAACGATATCAGCACTCCTGGAAAGATCGACTCTCTTGCCGGCAATACCTGGAGGCTCCTTGAGCTTGGCAGCAGGCCGGCATTGACGCTTAAGAACATCCTGGAGCAGGCATACGGGGTAAAATTTATCTATCAACCCCTCGCGAGTATCAGCTCAGCCGCCTCCACCGTCCATCCCGATTTCGGGCCCGTGATCGTCATCAACTCCGATGAAGCGCCCTGGCGCCGCAACTACGATCTTGCGCACGAGCTATTCCACCTCATTACCTGGAAGATCGTTCCCGCGGAAGAATTGAGCGGGGATTACCTTACGGAGATAGAAAAGAAGGCGGACCGATTCGCCTCCGCACTCCTTCTTCCCGAGGCGGAAGTAAGAAAGGCGATGGACAAGGTCATGGAGAATCAAAAGACCCTGAGTTACGCGGACGTAGTGGATATCGCCAGAGACTTCGGCGTTTCCATGGTGGCTCTTCTGTACCGTCTGTCCGCCATCGGGTGCATCGAATGGGAAACGGCCAAGAAGCTGGCCGGCGATGAAACGCTGGTCAGACTGGATAAGAAGAAGAGGATCGACGACTGGGGCGACAGACCCGTTTCCGACCGGTTTCACAGCCTTGCCGTGAAGTGCCTGAGAAAGGGGCTTCTCTCACGGGGCAAGTTCGCGGAGATCGTCGGCATCGATAGAAGTGAGATAGACCTGTTCATAGAAGCTGAAGGACTCATGGAAACGGAAGGTGCGCCCATTGAAATTATGGCTCCTCGATGCTGACGTAATCATAGACCTGATCAGACTTGAAATATTCGACAAACTCACCGCACTGCATGAGATAAACGCAGCGTCGACGGTCATTGATGAAGTCAAATACTGCATAAGAGACGGCGTAAAAGTGCCGATCCCATTTCGAGCTAAGTGCGTTGACATGGGGACTGTCCGTGAGGTGTCCGCTGAACCCGAGGAGCTTGCCGAGGCACTCAATCGTATTCCAGAGGACCAGCGCAGTGTCATCCATGGAGGCGAGCTTGAATCCATGGCGGTTCTCGTCCGCCGGGACGACCTTGTCTTCTGCAGTTGCGATGCCGCTACCATACGGACTCTGCCTTTTCTCGATCTGTCTGAAAGGGGTATTTCAGTCGAACGACTGCTCAAAGCCTCTGGTCTCACGCAATCGAGTTTCGAAGACCGCCACACAGAAGCATACCTCAAGAGCAACCTGGATATTGGGAAGAGAAACAAACTCAATCGCTTACTCTCCACCACTCTGTCGTCGCGCTGAGGCACAACACCGAAGGGCCGGTTGTCCCGGGGGCTCCGCGTGGGGTCCCTTTGCCGTGCAGCCACGCTTCGGATCACACCCATGAAAGACGGTTCCAGGTTCAAGAGTTCAAAGGTTCAAAGTTTCTTATAGAAGAGCAGAGGAAAGGAAGCCTTTACACACAGAGTTTCCCTCCTCGCAGTCTCCGTGTAGCTCTGGAACTCTTGAACCTGGAACCGTTTCTTCTTGGCTGCCCACCAAAGAGACCCCACGCTCCGTGGTTGGCTGGAAGTGATAACCAGGGTAACGGAACAACTGTGCCGGTTTCATGTCGTAAATGTGGATGCATACAAGGGGTTTGAGAACTCAGCATTGCGGACTCGATCGAGATCAAGTCCATTATCGGCCCTTTTGAATCCAGACTTATCGATAATTACTTCCTGAACTCAACAATTTACCGATTCTTTCATCAGGACCAGCTTTCACATGGTAAGTCTACATCCAAGGACTTCAATCGGTAGGCAGGCAATTGTACCATAAAGAGCCAACTTCCATTCTGTGGTATTGCATTCTAATTACGACTATAATTACGACAGTAGCATTGAATTCCGGGAATGCGAACACATACTGATTGTCAGGCATAGGCAGGAAATGCAGTTTTAGCAAGGAGGCTGATATGAAGCGTCGACCAATTAACATATTAAAGCCGTTAGTCCTGGTGATATTCATTGCCTTGATCGTCCACTCTTCTCAAGGCCTGGCAGCCGACATCCCATCGGAAGTGACTCTGTTCAGGAATGTCAACATTTTTGATGGCAGGAGCGATAAGCTCTTGATGGGCTATGATGTGCTCGTGGTCAAGAATCTCATCAAAAAGGTTGCCAGGAACATCCAAATTTCAGACACCTATGAAATCGATGTGAAAACCGGAGGCTTCAAGGAAGTGTCGTCCGGTGGGCATACGTGTGATTTCATGACGTCGGGAAGCATGATCGTTACGGTGTACGAACCCGAAAAGATGATCAAGAAAGAAGTCAAGGTCAATATCATTGATGGGAAAGGCCGCACCTTGATGCCCGGGCTCATCGATGCCCACTGGCACACCATGTTGAATTTCTGGCCTCTGAGCAAGGTATTTAGTGCCGATTTCGGCCTGCTCAGCATAGCTGCCGGCAAAGCGTCCCGAGAAACTCTTCTGCGCGGCTTCACAACGGTGCGCGACGCCGGTGGCAATGTCTTCCCGGTAAAGAAGGCCACTGATGCTGGTTTGATCGACGGCCCCCGAATTTATCCTTCCGGCCCGTACATCGGCCAGACCTCCGGACACGGCGACTTCCGAGGCCCGAACGATGTGCCGGAGAATCCGGGAACCCCGCTTGACTACATGCAGAGGGTGGGACACACGTTGATCGCCGACGGGGTGCCGGACGTGATCAAGCGCAGCCGCGAAATACTGCGCATGGGTGCCAGCCAGATCAAGGCCATGGCCGGAGGCGGCGTAAGCTCCCTTTACGATCCGCTCGATGTCACAGAATACACCTTCGAGGAGGCGAAGGCGGTTTGTGACGTTGCCAGGACGTGGAACACGTATGTCATGATCCATGCCAATACAGACGCGGCCATCCGGCAGTGGATCGAAGCCGGTGCCATGTCCGTTGAACATGGTTTCTTCATTGAGGAGGAAACAGCTAGGCTGATGGGAAAAAAAAGTGTCTGGTGGAGCATGCAGCCCATGTCGGTTGGTGACGAAGACGCTTTCAAATTTGAGAGCCCCGTCAGCACGGCAAAGTACGAGCAGGTTGTTGCCGGCCTGGAGAAAGTTATCGCACTTACCAGAAAGTACAAGGTCAAGACTGCCTTCGGCACCGATATGCTGTTCGATCCCGCGCTCGCTGCCAAACAGGGTAAATTCCTGGCCAAGATGAAAAAATGGTACACACCCTATGAAGCTCTGAAAATGGCCACCTACGATAATGCTCAACTTCTCAAACTTTGCGGTCCGCGCGACCCTTACCCGGGCGAACTGGGGGTCGTGAAGGAAGGTGCGCTTGCCGACCTGATCCTGGTGAACGGGAATCCGCTGCAAGACCTCGATCTTGTCGCGGACCCGGAAAAGAACTTCATTGTCATCATGAAGGACGGGAAGATATACAAGAGCACGGTTAATTGATCCGTCTAATGCCTGAAAATGTATTCCAAGGGACGGTGCGGGATACCGCTTCACTTTCGCCCGCACCGCCTCTGAATTCAACAGCGAATCATCTTTCACTCTGTAATCCTTACTTTTCAGAATTGTCACGCATGCAAGACTCGTAGGTGTACTTCGGAATCCAGACTCGCCCCCTTTTTACGCCGCAACCTTAAGATGAATTAAGATGACTTGATCAGGGTGGAGGCGCCCATCGGGCAAGATGATAGACTCTGGGGCACAAAGCTTTACGGTCGTTATTCTTGTAGCGGTTCGAATCATTCAAACCATTCTTTCATCCACCGAGCGCGGGGTTCCACCTCTCCCGGGCAGCCGTTAGTGGAGGATCACGGGACCCGTTGTGGTTTCGGGGAGCGCGGACCGGACACGAAAGTGGCCGGGACCGATGCGTCTGACTGCACTATGTTGGCGATATGCGGTGAAGTTATGTTTGCGGACGACCAACCGGCGATTTGTACTCACCTTTGTCCGCAATGAGCATCGAGCGAGTCGAAAGCACGTAACGGGTGTCATCCGTAGCGTGGCTGCACGGGAGAGGTGGAACCCCGCGCGGACCTCACGTTACGAGGACAAGCTGACAAATCCCCGGCAGTTAAAAACGATATCCGGGGACTGACGCATCCAGAGCTATACGGTGGTGTTAGTGAATCCAGTCGGCGTGTGGTCTCTGTCATTCGGCTGTCTGGTCCAGTGCTTGTTTCAGTTGTTCTATCATGGTGGAGGTTGAGCCTGTTCGGGATTCCATGCCGGATAGCAATGCGTCGATCGTTGCCAGTTCGTCTCTGACGTATCCCATTGCCTGGTCCCTGACCTCATCGATCGTCTTGTTGATCCGCATCTCCCATTGGTATGCGAGGCGGGACAGGTGGGTTTGGACGATCCTTGGGATCAGCTTCTGAAAGTGCCTCTCGAAGGCCTTTCGAAAGAGGCACATGGGGATGAGGAACCAGAGAAGGTCAAAATGGAAATCGAAGGGATGGACAAAGGCTATGTCCGGGTGGGAGGGCTCGGTGACGGTTATGTTCCATTCGATGCCTGTCGGGGTGATACCCAGTACCTTTTGGATGTTGTTGTCGAGGAGGTTTCGAAAGAGCATCATTGAACGGGAGATGCGGGCATGGGCTTTTTTGAGGGTACCCAGGAAATGTTTGTATTCCGTCTTCGACATGGAGTCCATTTCTGCTGTCATCGTGTCCATGAGCCACTGCTCGTACCTTCTCGTAAGCCTCCAGAGGTTCCCCTTCCATTGGGGCATTTCTTCCGACAGGGCGTTGAGGAGCTTTTTCGTCAACGCTGCCCTGTGGGTGGTATCGAGGTAGTCCGCTATGACGGTGCGGGTCTGCTGTTTGCTGTCTTTGGCGATCAGGGAGAGTTCGGACTGAATAATGTCGTAATTGACCTTTTCGTCGAGAATGAGCCTCTTTAAGGCATCACGGTCCTGATCGCTTTGCAGGGATGTCTTCAAGGCTATTTCAAGGTAGCCGATCGTATTCCTGGCAAGAGACCTCACCTTGTGACGCAGTATGCCTTCGAATTCGCTGCCGCGGTTGCGGGACAGGGCCAGCAGCATCTGGTCGAGGAAGCGTTTGTAGAATTCCGTCTCAGTGACGACGGAATAGAGGAGCACGGGGAAGTCCCTGTTCAGCTCCCGCTTCAATGTGCTCTTGAAGAATCGGACGACCTCCTCCTGCTGCCCGGGCGAGAGAAGGTCGACCTTTGTCAGGAGCAGGACCACTTTGGGCGTGTACTCAGAGAGGTTTCTTATGAGGGCGAGGTCGTTCTCCGACAGTGGCCGGTCCGCGCTGATCGCGACGATCGCCATGCCCACCTCCGGGAGCCATTCCTGTGATATCTCCGTGTTGTACTTGAAGACGCTTCCCAGGCCCGGTGTGTCGACAAGGCGGAGCCCCTCGTAGTATTTGAGATGGGGCAGTTCGATGTCCACCACCTCGACGTTCTTCTCGTTTGCGGGGTTTCTTGTCTCGGAGACAAAGAGCTCAACCTCATCGAGGTTAATCCGGCACCGCCTGTTGTCGAGGAATGTCACCACCGCCCCTTCGGTCTGCCCGCAGCTCAAACGGGTGATGACGGTGGTTACGGGGATGACGCCGACGGGAAGGACCGGCCTGCCGATGATGCTGTTGAGAAAGGAGCTTTTGCCCGCCTTGAATTGTCCCAGAATGGCAACATCAATGAAGGGATCCTTTGCCAGTAAGTCTTTACACCCTTCGATCTGTCGCGAGAGAGACAGGATGCCGTATTCTTCGCAAACCCTCTCAATGGTATTGAGAACCGGAAGGGCAGGGCGCTGGATGGGGGCTGGAATACTTGAAGTCTCGTTCATTAACTCCTCCGAAAGCGATCCGCGCATAACCGCGAAAGGCTTCCTCTGTTTGTTAGGAGTTATCAGCCCCGGGAGGGCGGTTAGAAGGTGAACCCCATCACCGGTCAAAGAATATCATATAGTTGAGAAGTGTTACAGCCCAAAATCAACTTCCCCCGGGAGCTGAGATCCCGCGCGGACCTTCCGTTACCAACCTTCAGGTTGCATTTTTCTCTGCTGTTTGTTAGTTTTTGATAAAATGGATAAACAGAAGGTCAGGAGATACTGGGAAGAAGAAGCAGAAGAGGCGCTGAAGGTGGCCAGCCATTTATTGGAAAAGGGTGATTAATCTTACGCTCTGTTTTTTGGTCATCTTGCGATCGAAAAGATATTAAAGGCCCTCTACGTTTCGGAAAGGGGCGAGCAAGCGCCATATTCCCACAACCTGATGCGCCTGGCAGAGGGCGCGGGCATGGAATTGTCCGAACAGCGCGTAACGCAACTGATCACGGTCACTGCATACAATCTGGAATCGAGATATCCCGATGAGAAGAGAAGCTTCAGGGAAAAATGTACGGAAGACTTCACGAAGAACGGACTTTCGGCGATCAGGGAGCTGTTTGTATGGCTAAAATCAATGCTCAAATCGTAAGAACCGTCAAGAGATTCCTCAAGGTACTCAGCGAAGAGGGTATAAAAGTCGAAGCAGCTTATATCTTCGGATCCTATGCTGCGGGAAAAGAGAATCAATGGAGCGATATAGATGTGGCGGTGATATCGTCCGATATCTCTGGCGATCGCCTTAATGAAAGAGTCCGAATGGCAAGATTGTCATATGGGATCGATACACGTCTGGAGCCTGTACCATTCAGGCCCGAAGCTTTTGTCGATGAAGACCCTCTAGCCTGGGAAATCAAAAGAAAGGGCCTGCAGGTAGCCATATAAACGCAGGATTCCACAGGGTGAATTCCACTTCAAAATGCGCCGCCGGCCCTGAGGGTGTGGGGGAATTGTGCGAGACATATGACAGATAACAGGCTTATCACCATCGACAGCGAGATATGCAAGAAGGACGGGCTTTGTGTCCGCGTTTGCCCGAAGGTCTTTACGCAGGGTGAGCCGGGCAGTGTGCCGGAGGTCTCAAGGCCGGAGTTTTGCAATGATTGCGGGCATTGTCTGCTTGTCTGTCCCGCGGGGGCGATAAGGCATCGCAATCTTGAGGGAAGGGTCGTCGGCGAAGTGCAAAAGGACCTGTTACCGTCGTTCCGGCAGGTGCAGGAGATGGTGAGGGCGCGAAGGTCCATACGGAATTTTCTCGAGAAGCCAGTCGAGAGAGAACTGATAGAGAAGGTTATCGATGCGGCCCGTTTTGCTCCCAGCGCCAAGAACACGCAGAGCACGCAGTTCATTGCCGTCGACGACGGGGAGACGCTTCGGCGGGTAGCTTCCATGACGGCCGCGTGGCTGGGCAGGTCGGCGAAGAAGCTCAGGAACCCCGTTGTCCGAGCCGTGTATCTCATGCGCGGCCTGACGACGAAGGAGGAGTATTCCCGCTGGATCGGACAGTTCGAGTTGACGGCGCGGAACATGGAGAAGGGCATCGATACGATCCTTTACCGGGCCCCTGCGCTCGTCCTGTTCCACGCCGACAGGCGCGTGCGCTTCGCCGAGGCGAACGCGAACCTTGCCCTCCAGAACGCTACCTTCGCCGCCTGCGCGCTCAGCCTTGGCACCTTCTACACGGGGTATGTCGTCTCTGCCTGTGTCCACGATAAAGCGATCCCTGATATGCTCGGGGTCCCGAAAGGGCACCGCGTCTACGCCGGCATGACCCTCGGCCACGTGAAGATAGGTTTTTCCCGCTGGATCGACCGCGACCCGGCGAAAACAAGATGGATATAGCGTACTGACGTTAGAACCGTTAAGGTCCTTGGAATCCTTGGGATCGGTGGTGGTTGTGGTAGTAGGAGAACTTGTAGCGCAATTCTCTCCTCCAGCTTCCGGAACCTCTTCAGCGTCCCATCGGTCCCAACTGTTCCAACTGTTCCAACGGTTCCAACGATTCTAACGATTCTAACGGTTCTAACCCTGTCGTCGACAGTATTACTTGATTTACTTTTCTTTTACAATGTGCGATAACGTCACAGGAAGTTGATTGCGCCCGTTGCATTCAACAGGGTATTCAAAACTCAGCGAGAAGGGTGCAGGATACGATGAACAACCATTCCCTCGATGACATAGTCAGCGCGTACAGCCGTTTTGTTCCCCATCAATTTCTCCAGCTTCTCGGCAAGGACAGCGTTGCCGACATCGCTCTCGGCGAGAGCCTTGAGAAGAAGATGACCATTCTTTTCTCTGACATGAGAGATTTCACGACCCTGTCAGAATCGATGACGCCCCGCCAGAACTTCGAGTTCATCAACGCATACCTGGAGCGAATGGAGTCGGTAATAAGCAGGCATAACGGAGTGATAGACAAGTACATAGGCGATGCGATAATGGCTCTTTTCCCCACGAGCCCCGACGACGCTCTCGACGGTGCCGTAGGAATGCTCGGCCGCCTGGCCAGGTACAATGAAGAAAGGAGAAAGGCAGGGCATCGACCGGTCTTCATCGGGATCGGTCTCAATACGGGCCTTATGATGCTAGGTACCGTAGGCGGCAGGAACCGCATGGAAAGCACCGTCATCAGCGACGCCGTGAACCTTGCTTCGCGTGTGGAGACCATGACGAAGAGCTACGGCACGAGTCTCCTCATCACCGAGCATACGTACTGCGGCCTTCGGGACCCTTCACGATACGGGATACGGTTTGCCGACCGCGTGAGGGTGAAGGGCAAGACGCAGCCGCAATCCGTCTACGAGGTCTTTGACGGGGACCCGCCGGAGGTGCGCGCCGCGAAGCAAAAGACGACGAGGCTCTTTGAGAGGGGGGTTGCCTATTACTATTTCAAAGAGATTCCCCGCGCGCTCGAGCTATTCGAGGAATGCCTCGCGGGATGCCCCGGAGACAGCCTGGCCAGGGTCTATATGGACAGATGCGGACGCTACCTGGAGACGGGTGTCCACGAAGGAGTGGGTGAGATCGATCTTACCGTCGAATGGACGAAGGACATCGAGATAGGGCACCCGGACATCGACGAGCAACACCGCCAGCTGTTCGATCATGTGAACAGATTTGCCGAGACGATCAAGAAGGACCGTGATTTCACTCTTGCCGGTCCTGTCATCGGTTTTCTCGATGAGTATGTGAGGACGCACTTCAAGGACGAAGAGGACATCATGGAACGGCAGGGGTACCCATTTCTGGATGTTCAGAAAGACCAGCATGAACGATTCACGGAGCATTTTGCGGCTCTCAAGCGCGAGATGCAGGAATCCGACGGTTCCGATTGGCATTTCCTCCTTTTCAAGATACAGGTGCTGGTGGTCGACTGGCTTGTGCACCACACATGCGGGTCCGACAGACACCTGGGCAGGTTCCTCAGACTGGAAAGGCCGGCAACCGGATGAGGGGGATAAGGGGATGAACATCGAGGTGTCGGGAGAGCTTTCGGGAATACTGGAAATGCTGAAACAGATGGCGTTGTTCGAGACGAAGATCGCCGAAATGTACAGCGTTTGCGCATCGACGTGGACGGAAGACAGTCCGTTCTGGCTGAGCATCTGGCGCGATGAATTACGGCACGCGAGGCATATCGAGCAGATGACGGACATCATCCGGAAAAAACCGGAGCGTTTTACAGCCGGACGTCCCTTTAACGTACACGCCCTGACGACGGTGGTCAACGACATCATCAAGAAGACCGGGATGATAAGAAGGAAAGAGATCGCGCAAGACCAGTTTCTCTTCATCGCCCGGAGTTTCGAGCAGGGATACATCGAGGACAGGTACGGCGAGATCGTGAAGACCGAAGACGTCGAATACCAGACCCTCATGCAGGAGGTCGTCAGCGACACCCGGCAGCACAAGGACAAGATCAACCGGCGAATAGCAGACCGGGAACAGAACAAGGCCTACAGCAGGACATAGCAGGGCACGTCCTGACCCACCCACTTCGCGTCGGCTCCCCCCGGGGGGGGTGCCGGAGCTCCGGAATTTATGCTTGCAACCCCATCGGGCTCAATGGTAAAACCCAATTGCGCAGGTAGTGAGCCTGCAGACGAGCACAGGAGCGAAAGAGGGACAGACGATGGAAAGTACGAGTGACAAGGGGCGGGAACTTATCGACGCGGCGGAAAAGGGGGATGTTGCCGGGGCAAGCGTGCTCATCGCAGCAGGCGCCGATGTGGAGGCGACGGACACCGGTGGCTGGACGCCTCTCATGGTGGCGGCCCAGGCGGGGCGCACTGAAATGATCCGGCTGCTCCTGGCTGCCGGGGCGGACGTGGACGCAAGGGACGATTTCGAGGTGACGCCTCTCATGGTGGCTTCATCGGGAGGATTCACCGATATCATGCAGATGCTTTTCGAGGAAGGGGCGGACCTGAACGATGTGGATGAGAACGGAACGACCCCCCTCATGTGGGCGGCCACGGAGGGGCATGTCGAAGCGGTACGGACCCTCATAGAGCGGGGAGCGGACGTGAACGCCAGGAGTGTGAGCGGCTACACCGCCCTCATGGACGCGTCGGGGAAAGGGCACGTGGAGACGGCGAAGGTTCTCATGGAGGCAAGGGCCGATGTGAACGCGAAGGACACGAACGGTCTCACCGCGCTCATGCTTGCGGTAATGATGGGCCACGTGGAGATGGTACGGGCCCTTATAGCGGCGGGAGCGGACGTGAACGCCACGGGAGAGGGCGGCTACACCGCCCTCATGGGCGCGTTGGGCAAGGGCCGTGAAGATATAGCCCGGCTCCTCAGGGAGGCAGGAGCTACCGGATAGCCTCCCTGATGCTCCTGACAGCTATGCGGCCGGAACTGAGGGCGAAACTACTTGCCGAACCCTCCGCCAGGAGGTCGTAGGTGCTGTCGTAGAGACCGCCCACGTCCTGTCCCGTGACATACAGACCCGGGATCGGCTCCCCTTTCTCATCGAGGGCCTGCATGCGAGTGTTCACCTGAATGCCGCCGAGGGTGAGGAAGAAGGCACGGAGACCTTTGAGCGCATAGTAGGGACCCTGCCCGGTATCGAACCTCACGAGATGTTCCGGTCTCCGGCTGAAATCGGGGTCGTGTTTCCCGTCGGCGTAACGGTTCACCGTCTCGATAGTTTCCCGCAGCTTCCGCGGCTTTATCCCTATCTTCTCCGCAAGTTCTCCAATCGTGTCCGCCCTGAAGGCGAAACCGGCGGCGATGCCTTTCTCGATACCCTCATCGAGGGCCGTCATCTTTTGTCCCGGCACGACGATGGCGTTGAAGGGAGTGAGGGGGCCGTTGTCGATCATGCTCCTCCGCATGGTATCGTCGAAGATGGACCACATCAGGCCGCCGTTCGCGGTCATAGCGTTGTAGACATCGCTGAAGACGGAGCCGAAGGATTCATTGTAAAAACGGTTCCCATGTTTGTTGACCCAGAGAAAGGGCTGGCTCAAGGCACAGCGCATCTGCTTCATGTGGTCCGGTCCGCTGAATTGGCGGATGGCCGGCTCGTCGTCGAGGTAGGGGCTGTTTCCCGCGAGTGTCCCCATGCCCGCGAGTGCCGCGCCGGCGCTCATGGCAAGGTTGATCCCGTCGCCCGTCCTGCCGTCGACAGCGGGTCCGCGGTACATGAGCTTCGCCATTCCCGGTGCGCTGACATCGGGTACATACTTCTTAAGCATCTCCTTGTTGCTGGCGAAACCTCCCGTCGCGATGATGACGGCCCGCGCCGTTATCGTTATGGAACGTTCGTCGGCATCGACGGCCTCGATGCCCGTGACGGCACCCCTGTCATCGATAAGGAGTTTCTTCACCGGCGTCTGAGTAAGAAGGGGCACTCCTTTCTCCTTTATGTGGCCGGAGAGTGTCTTCACGAGGCGGGCTCCCCGTCCCTCGAAGATGTGCCATACCTGGAGGCTTTTCTCGGGAGGGAACATCGTCCTGATCCCCTCTATCCGGACCCCGTGGTCCACGAGCCAGTCGATGGTCTCGCCTGACTCGTTGAGAAGGGTCCTGATGACCGAGGCGTTGCAGCGCCAGTGATGGAATTCCATTACCCTGGCAAAGACCTGGTCCGTTGTCGTCGTGATCCCCTTCTCCTTCTGATATCGCGTGCCGATTCCGAGAGAGCCTTCCGGGAACAGACCGGCGCCTCCGGGGAAGGGCATTTTTTCGAGGACAATGGCCCTCATGCCGTATTCCGCGGCCGTCAGTGTCGCCGACAGGCCGCTTAGACCCCCTCCCGCAATGATTATGTCCGTTTCGTGGTCCATGATGGATATCCTCCCGCTTCGTTCATCTCGTTCCCGCCACAAACGGTCCCCGGCCGAAGCATCATTCATGCTATAATACATCGATAGTACAAATCAACGCAGGATGTTCCTTTGTGTGAGAGGGCGCTGCGGGGGAGAAGGGTGGAAATATGCGCAGATCGGCGGTCATTATAGTTCTCTTGCTCGGGATTGTGGTCACGGCGGGATGTGCCTCTCCTGACTTTCGCGCCGGCGAGGAAGCGGCAAGGCTTCCTCTCAACGAGGGTGTGCGGAGTCTTGATCTCCTGTCGCAGGGCGAGGCGCGGATACTCCGGGACATCAACAGGGCAAGGGTGTCCGCCGCAGTTCCGCTCCAGCCCCTCAAGGCCTCGCGGGGGCTTTCGCTGGCCGCGAAGCAAAGGGCGGAGGATATCGCCCGGTCGAGCCTCGGAAACGTGACGGCGGACGAGGAGCGCAAGCGTCTTTTCGAGCAGGTTCGCCGGTTTGGAGCATGGGCGGGAAGCGTGGCGGAGGTCAGAAGCCACGGATATCCCGAGGACACCGTGGTGAAAGAACTGCTGGGCGGAAGCGTCTTTCAAAGGGAAAGATCGCAGCCCTATTTCATGGACGCCGAATATGGGGTGATGGGTACGGGATGTACGATGGCCTTGCGCATCGCTCCCCTGTGCGTCATCATCGTTGCCAGCGAATTCAGGGAAAGCCCCTGACCCGTTGCAAGCGGTTGTCTGCTGCGGAGCTTTCACAGGACGTCGGTAAAGTCGGTTGCGGGTCCCGTTTGTGTTCCGTCATCCCGGCAACTCCCTTCGCAGGAATGAGGTGGCGCTCAGTTGCCGGAATGAGGCAGAAGCGGACTCTATCAGCAGACCGTTTAGGCTTTACAGCTGGCTTTGATATGGACTACGATAGGCATATGGCCCCTCGGGCCTGGAACGAAAAGTGGCTTTTCCTTTGTGTTCGTCCATGGATGCCAGAGATCAACAAGACTGGGGTGTTTCGATTCGCGGCGACGACTTCGGCCAGGACGCGCTGTCCAGGACGGACGAGCGTGCTGACCAAGCCTTCTCGCGTGCCGCCGGCGCGCCGCTCATTGACGGCAACCATGTTCGTCTTCTCAAGGATGCGGGCGAGAACTACCCGGCGTGGCTCGATGCCATCGCAGCCGCAAACGACCACGTACACTTCGAGAGCTATATCATCTACGAAGATGAAACGGGCCTAAGGTTTGCCGATGCCCTGATCGCGAAGGCGCGCGAAGGGGTAAGCGTGCGGCTCATCCACGACTGGGTCGGGGGCGTGGGAAAGACATCGCGGCGATTCTGGGATCGCCTCAGGGCCGGCGGTGTGGAGGTGCGCTGCTACAACCCTCCGCGCCTCGGGAGCCCTTTCGGCTGGCTCTCACGCGACCACAGAAAGATGCTCGCCGTCGACGGGAAGATAGGTTTCGTCTCGGGACTGTGCGTGGGCAGGAAGTGGGAGGGGGCCCCGGAGCGGGGTATCGAGCCCTGGCGGGACACCGGGGTCGAGGTGCGCGGGCCCGCCGTGGCCGGCATAGAACGGGCGTTCGCCGAGGTTTGGGCGATAATGGGTGAACCCGTCCCCGAACATGAACTCCCCGGTGCGGATGAGATCGTCCGGGCCGGTGACGTAAAGCTGAGGGTTGTGGCGGGTGTTCCTGCCATGGCGAGCGTTCTCAGGCTGGACCAGCTTGTGGCCACCCTGGCAAGGAAGAGGCTCTGGCTGACCGATGCCTACTACGCCGGACTGTCCACCTATGTTGAGGCCCTGAAGGCGGCGGCCAGGGACGGGGTGGATGTTCGGCTCATCGTGCCGAACGCCACGGACATCCTCTTCCTGAGGCCGTTGTCGCGGGCAGGATACCGGCCGCTCCTTGAGGCGGGCGTACGCGTGTTCGAATGGAAGGGAGCCATGCTCCACGCGAAGACGGCGGTCGCCGACGGTTCCTGGGCGCGTGTCGGTTCCACGAACCTCAACATCGCCAGCTGGTTCGGCAATTGCGAACTGGACCTTGTCGTCGAGGACACCTCCTTTGCGGGTGAGATGGAAGAAATGTACCTGCGGGACCTTGCGAACGCCACCGAGATAGTCCTTGACGAGAAACAGAAACTGCGCGCGCCGGGAGGGACATCGCGGAGGGCCGCTATGTCTGGCGGAGGAGGGAGCCTTGGGCGGGCCGTGGCGGGAGCGGTCCGTATCGGTAATGCTGTTGGAGCGGCCTTCACGGACAGGCGGGTGCTGGAGCCCGTGGAGGCACGCCTCATGACAGGTGCCGGGATACTCTTCGCAGTGCTGGCCGTTGTTCTCGGGCTGTTCCCGCGGATACTCGCGTATCCCCTCATGGTTGTCTGTGCATGGCTGGCAGTGGGGCTCGTATACAGGGGTTGCAGATTGTATCGCGAAGGTAAACGAAAAAGAAGATATTGATTCGTGCAGCGGGTCGTAATAGTCTTGTGAGGAGCTTAAGCTCAGGGCCAGAAAGAGAGAAAGGAGCGAGAACATGGAAGATAAGATCCGCGAGGTTGCGCGGCTGATCGCGAACGCGAAGAAGGTTGTTGTCTTCGTGGGCGCCGGGTTGAGCACGGAATCGGGGATACCTGATTTCCGGAGCCCCGGAGGTGTCTGGGACAAGTACGATCCGGCCGATTTCGATTTCCATAATTTTCTTACCCGGGAATCATCACGGGAGAAATACTGGCAGATGGCAACGGAGATGTACGAGGCCATGAGGGACGCGAAGCCCAACGCGGGGCATCTGGCCATTGCCGAGCTCGAAAGGCTCGGCAAGCTTGACTGTCTCATCACGCAGAACATCGACGGCCTCCATTTCAAGGCCGGAAACTCCGAAACCAGGGTCTTCGAGCTCCACGGCACCGCGATGCATGTGGCCTGCCTTGACTGTCACAGGCGGTACGAGAGGGATCCCATCCAGGAAAGGATCGCGGCGGGAGACAGGGCCCCGCGGTGCGATTCATGCGGGGGTCCCCTGAAACCGGCCACGATCTCCTTCGGGCAGAGCATGCCGGAGCGGGAAACGGCCGAAGCATTCCGGCGGTCTGCCGAGTGTGATCTTTTCATCGTAATAGGTTCCTCGCTCGTTGTGTATCCCGCGGCCCAGATGCCCGTTGAGGCGAAACGGTCCGGGGCGAAGCTGGTGATAATCAACCGCGATGCAACCCCCTGCGACAAGATAGCCAACGTCATACTGAACGGCCCGGCCGGCCAGATAATGGAATCGATACTGCAGAAGGTGAAGGAAGAACGGGTATAGATCCTGGACGGGATCAGGCCGGAGCTTTACTGAACGACGGCTGGATGGTCTTTTGGTGTTCGACCGTTCCGGCGTCACGGGCCTGGCCTTGATCTATCACTGTCTTACCCGACGTAACAAAGGCTTGAATCATTCAGCAGACCATTGTATAATGGCCTACATAACGGGTAACGTGGAGCGCAACGGATCACGTGCCTGAAACATCACCCGATGGTTACTGGTAATACGAGATAGATCGACAAAGGAGGACGTTTCTGTGAAAAAGACCGCTGCTGGTGTGTTCCTGATCTTGATAGCTTTTGTTCTGTTCGCTGTGCCGGTCCGCGCCGGCGATCTGAATGTTTCCGCGGCCATGAGCCTTCGCGAGGCGGTCACGGAGCTTTCGAACACCTTTTCCGCGAAGAATCCCGGCGTTAAGGTCCAGAACAATCTCGCCGCGTCGGGAGCCCTTGCAAAACAGATCGCGAACGGCGCCCCGGCGGACGTGTATCTATCGGCCAATGTGAAGTGGATGGACTACCTGGTGGAAAAGGGCCTGGTGGACCGGAAGAATACTGCTATCCTGGCCTACAATGCCGTCGTGTTCGTGGGGAAACCCGACCTGAAGGTGAAGACCATGCAGGATGTCGTCAAACTGGAAAGGATCGCGGTAGGAAGTCCGAAGAGTGTCCCGGCCGGCCAGTATGCCGTTGAAGCCATGAAGAAGGCGGGTATCGAAAAACAACTGGAGGGCAGGCTCGTCATGGCGAAGGATGTCCGGGAATGCCTGATGTATGCCGACAGGGGCGAAGTGACGGGTGCCTTTGTATACAGGACGGACGCGGAACAGATGGCAAGGAACGTGAAGATCCTCTTCGTTGTGCCCCAGGAGCTTTATCCCAGAGTGACCTATCCGGTGGGCATCACGGCGGAAGGGACAAAGAAACCGGAGGCGGTCGCCTACTACAAGTTCGTCCAGTCCCCCGAAGGGAAAAAGATTCTCGCAAAGCATGGTTTTGTAGTAGAATAGCCTTGCATGCCGATTTTCAGCCATTCGGATCTCCTCGCGATCCTGCTTTCCCTCAAAGTGGCGGTCGTGGCGACCCTTTTGTCACTACCCTTCGGTTTCGCGGTGGCCTACCTCATGACCTTCAGAAGGTTCCCGGGAAGGGTGGGCCTCGATGTCATCGTGAATCTGCCCCTGACATTGCCGCCCGTCGTCGTCGGATATCTGCTTCTGCTCCTGCTCGGCCAGCACGGGCCGATAGGGAAATGGGTGTTGCAGCCCCTGGGAATAAAGCTGATCTTTACATGGAAGGCTGCGGTCATCGGCACGGCGGTCGTCGGTTTCCCCCTTATGGTGAGGTCCATACGGACCGGGATGGAAACCATCGACCGACGGCTCGTCGAGGCTTCCCGGACACTGGGAGCCGGGTGGTTCGACACGGTGATCAGCATCATCGTGCCGCTTTCGATACGGGGGATCATTGCCGGATCCATCCTCATGTTCGCCCGCGGACTGGGTGAATTCGGAGCCACTATCATAGTAGCGGGCAACATCCCCGGCGTCACACAGACCATCCCCCTGGCCATTTACGAATACGTGAGTTCGCCGGGGGGTGATGTCATCGCCATGGCCCTTTGTCTCGTGTCCATCACCATCTCCGTTGTCGTGCTCGTGTTCCATGAATGGTTGAGCAGAAGGATGGTCCGGGCAGACTGACATGCAACTTCGGGTCACCGCACATAAACAGCTTGGTACCTTTTCCCTCGACGTGGACTTCACCATTGAAGGGGAGAAAATAGGCATCTTCGGACCCTCCGGGGGAGGCAAGTCTACCCTGGTAGGTCTTATCGCCGGGCTGCACCATCCCGACCGGGGTATTGTCCTGATCGACGGCGAGCCGATCTTCGATCGTGAGCATGGGGTGAATGTCCCCGTGGAGCACAGGCGGATCGGCATGGTCTTCCAGCGCGCCCATCTGTTCCCTCACCTGAGTGTGAAAGGCAACCTCCTGTATGGCTTCAAACGTTGTGCCCACCTGGACCGGAGGATAACCCTGGACCACGTGGTGGAGGTCCTGCAGATAGGCCATCTCCTGGACCGTGGAGTGAAGAATCTCTCGGGCGGGGAGAAACAGAGGGTGGCGATCGGCCGGGCCGTGCTTTCCAACCCCCGCATGCTGGTGATGGACGAACCGCTTTCCGGCCTGGACGACAACCTCAAGTTCCAGATAATTCCTTTTCTGAAGAACGTCTGCGAAACCTTCACGATACCTTACCTGTTCATCTCCCACTCGTTGACCGAGATGAGGATCATGACGGACCGTGTACTGTGCGTGACCGGCGGGCGGGTTGAGGGAGAGACCACCGGGGAGCAACTGGCGCGTGATGCCACCGGGGACTATGCGTCAGCCTACATGAACCTGTTACGGCTCAAGGGGCCGCGGCGCGCGGACGATATGTATGCCTATCCCTGGGGAGCGGGCGAACTGCTTCTTTCGGGGGTGACCGGGGCCGAGGAGGCCCTCTTCGAGGTTTCTTCCGCGGACATCATGCTTTTCAAACGCCACCCGGAGGCTATCAGCGCGCGTAATCTCCTGCATTGCCGGGTGCGGGAGATATTCAATGCCGGGGGCAGAATAGGGGTCGGACTGGAATGCGGCGGCGAGAGGCTTGTGGCGCTGGTCGTGAGAAGAACACTCCGGGAACTGGATATAAGAGAAGGGACCGAAATCTACGCCGCCATCAAGGCAACCGCCTTTCGGCAGCTGGGTTAGATCGTCACGGTATCATGGAGGGTCACCCCCCGGACCGGGAAGATCCTGATAACTTGAGGATCGGCACACCTGTTCAGGGGGTCCTTCAATGCCCCGAGAGAGGGGTTGACGATGGGCCATTGCCGGTGTGTTAAAGCCCTTTTTCCTTCCATTCCTTCCAGATATCGGGTGCGTAGCCGATGGTCGCCCTCGAGCCGTTGCGGACTATGGGTGTTCTGAGGAGAAGCGGGTCGTTGAGCAGTTCTTCCTCCGGATCATGGGTGAGGTACTTGAGGTTTCGCCGGACGTAGCGGTTGCCCTGCGTATCCATGAGGTTCTCGATACGTACGGCTGCCTTGATGCTGTTAAGTTCACCCTTGCTGAGACCCTTGACCGTCAGGTCGATATACTGGAAGTGGATGCCCCGCTCTTTGAAGAACCGCTGTGCTTTGCGTGTGTCCTGGCACTTGGGGGTTCCGAAGATCTGGATGTTCATGACGTAGCTAAGGACGTCAGGCCTTCTGGCCGGCTATTTTCGACCTCTTCCGCTGGAGGCCGTCGAGTATGGTCTTGCGCAGCCTGATCGACCTTGGTGTGACCTCCACGAGTTCGTCCTCGTTGATATAGGAGATGCAGTCTTCGAGGCTCATGGTTCTCGGGGGCGTGAGGATGACGGCGTCGTCGGAGCCGGCCGCTCTCATGTTCGTCAGCTTCTTACCCTTGGCGGGGTTTATCACGAGGTCTATCTCCCGTGTGTGTTCGCCGATGATCTGACCGCCGTAGACCTTTTCGCCGGGACCGAGAAAGAGTTCCCCGCGCTCCTGCAGGTTGAAAAGGGCGTAGGCGACGGTTGTACATTCCTCCATGACCACGAGGACCCCGTTGTTGCGGTTCTTCATCTCGCCGGCGTACCGGTCGTAGCCATCGAAGATGTAGTTCATGGTGCCGGTGCCCTTGGTCTCCGTGAGGAACTGGGAGCGGAAACCGATAAGGCCCCGCGTGGGTACGCGATAGCTCAGTCTTACCATGCCCTTGTCCTGATGCATGTGGACCATCTGGCCCTTGCGCCGCCCGAGGTTCTCTATGACGCTGCCGGAGTACTCCTCGTCCACGTCGATGGTCAGCTCCTCGTAGGGCTCAAGGACGCCGTTATCACTTTCCCTGAAAATGACCTTCGGACGGGTGACCTGGAATTCGTAACCATCCCTGCGCATCTTCTCTATGAGGATGGACAGGTGAAGCTCGCCCCGGCCCGAGACCTTGTACCCGATGGAGTCGCTGAGTTCCTCGACGACGAGGGCCACGTCGGAAAGCGTCTCGCGCATGAGCCTTTCCCGGATATGCCGCGACGTGAGGAACCGGCCTTCCTTTCCGGCAAAAGGAGAATCGTTGGGGATGAAGTTCATCGATATCGTCGGGGGGTCGATATCGATGCCGGGAAGGGGCGCCGGGTTCTCGGGATCCGTCAGGGTCTGTCCGATGGTTATGGAATCCATCCCCGCGACAGCGACTATCTCACCGGTACCGGCTATCTGCGTTTCCTCCATGCCGCTTCCCTTGAAGCGGTAAACCTTCGTTATCCGGGCCGGTGCCGAGGGCACCCCTTCGGTCGCCACTATCACGTCCTTGTTGAGGTTGAGAACGCCCGAGGTGATCTTCCCTATCGCCAGCCGTCCGAGAAAGGGCGAATAGGACAGAGAGCTTACGAGCATCTGCAGGGGGGCGTCGGGGTTTCCTGTGGGGGGAGGTACCGAATTGACGATCATGTCGAAGAGGGGTGTCATCGATCCGCCTGCCTGCGTGTGGTCGAGCGTTGCATAACCCGCCTTTGCCGATGTGTAGATGATGGGAAAATCAAGGATGTCGTCAGGGGCATCGAGTTTAACGAAGAGATCGAAGACCTGGTCCACGACCCAGTCGCACCGTGCGGCCGGTTTGTCTATCTTGTTGACGACAACGATGACGGGCAGGTTGAGACTCAATGCCTTCTTCAGGACGAACCTTGTCTGGGGCATCGGCCCTTCTGCGGCATCGACGAGAAGGAGGACCCCGTCAGCCATCTTGAGGACCCTTTCCACCTGGCCCCCGAAATCGGCATGCCCGGGAGTGTCGATGATGTTGATGAAAGAGTTCTTGTACGTAAAGGAGCCGTTCTTCGACGATATGGTGATGCCCCGTTCCCGTTCGAGGTCCATGGAATCCATGAGCCTTTCCTCGACGACCTCGTTGTCACGGAACATCCCGCTCTGTCTGAAGAACTGGTCCACCAGGGTGGTCTTCCCATGGTCGACGTGGGCGATAATCGCGATATTCCTGATCTTATTCTGTTCCATCGGGGTGGGGATTGAAGGCAGGCCCGGCTGGTGCCGGGCCTGCACCGGGTGGTCTACGCCTTTGCTACGTTGGATGCGGCCGGACCTTTAGGGCCGTTGACCACATCAAAGGTGACCTGCTCGCCCTCGCTCAGGGACTTGAAACCGCTACCCTGAATGGCTGAGTAGTGTACGAACACGTCAGTGCCGTCATCACCGGTGATGAAACCAAAACCTTTTGACTCGTTGAACCATTTCACAGTTCCCTTTGCCATGCTACAAACCTCCTGAAGGATATAAAATGTGGAGGAAAAGGAACTGCGCTACGGGACAGACAACAAAAATGGGAAATTCCTGCGTATGTGACGAACAGCTTGTTCCTTCCTATGCTCCGGCGTCGATTATCGCACAAGAAAAGTGTAATTGCAACATCTATTTCATATGCGGCATGCAAAGGAATAAGGTTATCCGCCTGCCCGGCGTCATGGTTTCCATCGTGCTCCGAGAAGACCGGCGTCCTTTTTCATGAAGTCCGTGACTGAAGTGCCGATAAAAAAACGATAAACCTCGTCGCATTTCTTGTCGATAGCAACATCTCTGAACTGTTGAGGGTACAGCAGCAGCCCTGCCATGTACGCGTCAATGATGACGGTATCTATGTTGGTCATATAGGCGTTGAAAGGCCACAGTATGAAGACGGTACCGTTCCGGAACGCCTTGAGCGCCCGGTAGACCTGCGGTTTTTTCTGTTGGTCGGCGGCAACGATGCTGAGGCCCAAAGCGTCAAGAAAGATGATATCCGGGTCCCAGGCAAGGATCTTTTCCTTGTTTACGAACAGGTGGCCCTGAACGCCCTCGCTTTTGGCGACATTACGGGCCCTGACCCATTCAAGGGGGAGGTAGTCGGTTTCGGTGCTTTCGATACCCTGGGCCCCTCTGTAACCGACGCCGCCAACGAATACGGACGGCTTCGATGCTTCTTTGATACCGGTCGTCCTTCTTTCGAGGTCCGTTTTCGCATTCTCGACAAAGCTGATGATCTCATCGGCTCTCTTATCCTTTTTGAGGATTTTCCCCGCGAGGCGCAGTGAAGAATACAGTTCTTCCCCGAAACTACCAAACCTTCCGTAGGAGAGGGTGACAACGGGTATCCCAATCTTCTGTTGGAGGGTATCAGCCTGCGGTTTCTTCATGTAGGACGCGAAAATGACGTCGGGCTTGACCTTCAGGACTGCTTCAAGGTCGGGCTCCTTGTTGACATTACCCGGACCGCCCTGCGCTACGACCGGCAGCGCGAGAAGCTGTGAGTTTGCGTACCGGTAAGATCTGCCGACCTGCAGTTTCTTCTCGAAGGCCTCGATCCCTGCAACCCTGTCGTTCGCGCCGAGGTAGCAAATGAGCCTGAGACATCCCGGACCGATGCAAATGATCTTTTTGACCTCGCCCGGGACCTCTACGGTCCGCCCGGTTGCGTCTGTGACAGTAACGGTATTCCGGGCGTGACAAAGACAGGGCAACAGAAGAGCGATGACCAGAGCCGTCACAATGATTGGGAGAGTGCGTAACGAGAGCTTCTGCATGGATTCCTCCTTATTGTACTGTTGTGGTGGGGATTATCACGTGGTAGCCATCGACATTTCCCAGGATTGCCTCCACTCCCAGCACCTGGCGGATGGCATTCTCCGTGATGTCCGCGCGAGGGATCAGGGAGTGAACGTGCCCGTCCTTCAGCATGAGGAGCCTGTCGGCGAATCGCAGGGCCGTGTTTATGTCGTGCATGGCCACGATCGTGGACAGTCTTCTTTCCCTGGAGATAACATTGAGCATGTTCATGACCTCTATTTGGTTTTTCAGGTCAAGATTGCTTGTCGGCTCGTCAAGGAGCAGCAGCTCCGGTTCCTGTGCAAGCGCGCGTCCAATGATGACCTTTTGGAGCTCTCCGCCGCTGAGATTGGATAGCGGCCGCAGGGCGAGTGATTCAAGGTGGAGCGATCGGATGACATCTTCAGCAACCTGCAGGTCACGGTCTGTCACGGACCATCTCATATGAGGTCTGCGGCCAAGAAGGACAGCGTCGTAAACGGTTATGTCTGCCTCAACATAGCGTTGGGGAACGTAACCGATCCTCCGTGCTCGCTGTTGCCTATCCATACGTATCGTATCGGCCCCATCGAACCGCACACTGCCTGACGTGGGCGTGAGGATGCCGGAAAGGCACTTGAGAAGCGTGGTCTTGCCCGATCCGTTGATGCCGATGACGGCAATCATCTCCCCCCTGACAAGGTGAAAAGTGATCTCGTTGAGGACCTCTTTTCCATTGTAGGCGAACTTGACATTTGAAACATCGAGTATCACAGGTTCTTCTCCTTGACTATGAGGTACAGGAAGAGGGGTGCGCCCATGAAGGATGTCAGTATTCCGACGGGAAGCGTGCCGGAGCCGATGATGCAACGGCCGACCGTGTCGGCAACGAGAAGGAGCATGGCGCCGATGACGCAGGACATGGGAATGAGCAGGCCATGGTTGGAACTGGTCAGCTTTCTGGCAATGTGAGGTGCAAGAAGGCCCAGGAAGGCTATCACCCCGTGGAAGGCCGTGACTGTTGATGCGACAAGGGCGGCAAGGACCATCCCTGTCAACCGTAGCCGGTTCACATGGACGCCAAGGGACCTTGCCGTGTCGTCCCCCGATGAGAGAGCGTTGAGATCCCATCTCTTGATGAAGAAAAAGACCGTTACCAGGACCGTGGAGATCCCTGTGATACCGATCTCCTTCCAGTTTGAGCGAGCCACGTCCCCGAAGGTCCAGAAAACGATCGATGCAAGCTCTATCTCACTCGCGAAATACTGGATGAGTATCGTGCCGGATACGAAAAGAGAGGAAAGAGCGATGCCTGCAAGAATGATCGATTGAACCGATAACCTTTTCACTCTGGCGAGCAAGAGAATGGTAACGGTTGTCATCATGGCGCCGAGGAACGCGCACAAGGTGGTGATTACAGTGCTGTTTA
The DNA here is from genome assembly GCA_001603955.1 of Syntrophobacterales bacterium Delta_02. Lineage (GTDB taxonomy): Bacteria > Desulfobacterota > Syntrophorhabdia > Syntrophorhabdales > Syntrophorhabdaceae > Delta-02. The sequence goes on from LVAA01000085.1 coordinate 23,885, forward strand.
TGGTGATCAGGTTTGTTGCGGTCGTTCTGAGCGTGGCAGTTTGCGCGATGCCGGCATGAAGGATAACTATCGCAAAGGCCGCACCGAAGGCAGCACCATGGCTGATACCGAGAGTAAAGGGAGATACCAGGGGATTTCTGAGCAGGGACTGCATGACACAACCCGCAAGACCGAGACCCCACCCGCCGAGAACAGCCGCCATGATCCTGGGCATTCTTATGTTCCAGATCACTACCATTTCGCTATGACCGGCCTCACCGGAGATCGCCTTGATGACCCGGGCAAGAGGAAGACTGAAGGAGCCAGTTGCAACGGCACAGACAATGATCGCCAGAAGGAATACACAGCAGAGAAGGAGAAGGTAGCGTTTCCTTTTGACCGATGTTCGGTAATCTTCCCGCAAACCTTTATTATCCGCAAGAATTGACATTGTCGGATCCCGCCCTGCGATACATGCACCCAAGTGGGTGCCACGAATGATGATTGTGTAGCACGTTTACGTGACCGCTGTCAATCTCGATATAGCTTGATTGACAAAAGAAGGATGTGGTAATGAAAATGCAAAGCTGATTGTTGTACGCGAGTCTGTGAAATGCGAAGACAAGAGAGACAATTGATGGATCTCGACAAAGGCCTTGAACGCTATGACCGGCCGGAGATCCTCTACAGGCTTTTCTTCCCCAGGCGCGAGGTCGCGCCCGATACGCAGAAGCCGAGGGCATTCAACCGGTTCGTAAATGTGGCGGAAGGCATCTCGATCTGCTGCCGCTGCTACCCGGCACGGCTGGACGGGCCGAATATCCTCTATTTTCATGGCAATGGAGAGGTTGCGTCTGACTATGACTACGTGGCGCCCGTCTACGCTCAGCGGGGGCTCAATCTGTACGTAGCTGATTACCGGGGATACGGGGGGAGTGGTGGAAGTCCCACGTGCACGGCCATGATAAAGGATGCCCACCCCATCTTCCGTGACTTCATTAAGTACATCGGTGAGAACGGTTTCACGGGAAGTCCCTTCGTCATGGGCCGGTCCCTCGGGAGCGCCCCGGCCATCGAGCTTGCCTGTCATTACCAGAGTCAGCTCAGGGGGCTTATCGTCGAGAGCGGTTTTGCCAGCGCCGTCAACCAGGTGGCCCGACTGGGGGTGGAGCACCTCTTCGGTGACGAGAGCCCTGTCGGGTTCGGCAATGACCTGAAGATAGCTGATGTCAGGATCCCCACGCTCATCATCCACGGTGAATGGGACGAGATCATCCCCCCCACGGAAGGCAAAGCGTTATACGAACTGTCAGGGACTGCCGACAAGTCCTCTCTTTTCATTCCGCGAGCCGGCCACAACGACATCATGATGCTCGGTCTGGAGGCTTACATGGATGCTGTTGGGACGTTCACGGGCAGGTTATGACGGTCCAGTTGTAATAATTTCTTGATATCTGCCTCGCTCTTATGGTTTTCTTAGTAAAACAACAAACAGGATAGAGAAGCACAGTAGAGTGATGAGGTAACTCTAAAAAGGAGGGGTTATGGCGCACAAACCTGTTGAAATCGTGCAATTGGCTGGGGATGCCGGTAAGTACAAGGCCAATCTCACACCGGGCAATTATCTTGTACGCAGTTTCATGGCAGGCCTGTTCATCGCTGTCGGAGGGGCCCTCGCCACGGTATGTTCAACGGGGCTCGAGAATTCGATAGGCCCCGGGTTCAAGTCAATGATAGCGGGGTCGGTCTTCCCCGTAGGCTTGATAGCCATCGTCCTGACGGGCATGTCGCTCTTTACCGGCGACACGATGTTGATCCCCATGGCCGTGTTCCAGAACAAGACGACCTGGGGAAAGGTGATCAATGCCTGGTTCTGGGTCTACATAGGTAACTTCATCGGCTCCCTTTTCTGGGCGTATCTCATGGCGGTAGGGCCCTTCAGCAAGGGCGGAGGCGCCGAACTGACCGCCTTCGGCCAGAGCGCCGTGGCCATCGCGCAGGCGAAAACGCTGCCCTACATGGCGAATGGCGGGGCGGGCCTGTGGTCGGCCTTCATGAAGGGTATCGGATGCAACCTTCTCGTCAACCTCGCTATCCTTCTCGCGCTTTCGTCCAAGAACATGATCGGCAAGTTCTTCGGGATATGGTTCCCGATCATGGCCTTCGTTTCGTCCGGCTTCGAACACTGCGTGGCCAACATGTATTTTATCCCCGCCGGTATCATGCTGGGCGCGAACGTGACGTGGGGGCAATTCATCGGATGGAATCTCATCCCCGTCACGATAGGGAACATCGTCGGTGGCTTTGTGTTCATTGGCGCCGTGTATTTCATCTCTTTCAAGAAAGAGCTTTCAACCATCGCGCCAACCTGACAGTGATTCCGGATACCCCGGGGCCTCTCGACCCCGGGGTATCCTCAAAACCTCTATCCGACCCCTAACCGCAAAGGCGGTCTTCGGCCGCCTGAAGGGTTTCCATTTTCTTCGCGAAGGCGAAGCGAACCGTCTTCTTCCCCATGCCTTTCGTGCCGTAGAAACACGACCCGGGGACAACGGCAACCCCCAGGTTCGCGGGCAGCCAGCGGGCAAAGGAGTAATCGTCACCGTCAAAATCCCATGCGCTGAAATCGGCCATGGCGTAGAACGCGCCCTCGGGAGAGTGGGCTGAGAAACCGGCCCTCTGCAGGATGGATATCATCTTGTCCCTCCTCCGGGTGTAGTCCTGGCCCAGTTGAGCATAGTACTCGTCCGGCAGGCCGAGAACTGCGGCACAGGCCGCCTGCAGCGGGGCCGGGGCGCAGATGGTCATGAAATCATGAACGGTCCTGAGGATGGTGCTCAGGGGATTGAGGGCACACGCATAGCCAAGCCGCCAGCCTGTCATGGCGAAGGTCTTTCCCAGTCCGCTGATGGTCACCGTGCGTTCCTCCATGCCGGGGATCGTAGCGATAGGGATGTGGGGATGCCCGTCGTATATGATATGCTCGTAGATCTCGTCGGTGACGGCGACGGCATTGAACTCCCGGCACAGCTCAGCGATGCCTTCCAGCTCCTCCCGGGTGAAGATGTGCCCCGTCGGGTTGTGGGGGGTATTTATGAGGATTGCCCGCGTGCGGTCATTGAAGGCATCACGAAGCATATCGAGGTCGAGGGTGTAGGCCGGCGCCTCGAGTGGAACAAAACGCGGCACGCCGCCGGCGAAGACGATGGCGGGGAGATATCCTTCGTGATAGGGCTCAATGACGATGACCTCATCACCGGTGTTGATGATCCCCATGAGCGTGGCCAGGATGGCCTCGGTGACGCCGCAGGTGACCGTCACGTGCTGGTCGGGGTCGAAACTGAGCCCGTACCACCGCTGCATCTTTGCGGCGATCGCCTGTCTCAGCGCGGGGGTCCCCCAGGTGATGGTATACTGGTTCCCGCCTGACTCCAGGGCCTGGTGAGCGGCCTCGATGGCCTCACGGGGCGGATCGAAATCGGGGAATCCCTGGGAGAGATTGATCGCGTTGTGGGTAATGGCAAGACGCGTCATCTCGCGGATGAAGGATTCCCGTATCATGGTGAGGCGCCTCGCGCCTCCCCCTTTGACGGGATCGAACCTGGCTGCGAATGAGGATCCCTTCTCATTCTCCAGGATGTCCATGATCCGCGTCTCTCTGCTTGTCTCCTGTTCTTCCAGATTCTTCATTGTTTCCTCCCTGCTTCTCTTGTTTCCTTTCCCTTTTTCATCGTATCCTCCCTTTTCCTAGCATAAAAAAAGGGCCATGGATTTGGTCCATGGCCCTTAAAGATCGAAAAGGCCATGGGTCTTGCACCCATGGCCTTCTTTCTCACCCTGTCAGGAGAAAGTTCGACACGAGTGCCCCTTCGCGTAATAATAATAGTAATAATAGGCCCTGGTGTCGATTCTCATCATAGTGGTATCAGTGTATCGGAGCCCGAAAAGCTT
>LVAA01000258.1 GCA_001603955.1 Syntrophobacterales bacterium Delta_02
CTCCTCCCCCACGCCCCCACCCCCTAAAACTCTTGGTATGATTTTGCAGAGTTTAAAGGGTTTTCTGTTATGGAATAGGGACGTTAGAACATTTTACCTTTGAAAAAGTGTAAACGCTCTAACGCTGCTCTCGCTACTGCAACGTGTGTTCTGACGTGAACGCGCGCCAAAACGCCTCCCACCAAAATACCGCCAGCAAGAAATACACCCCGCACAGACGCACCGCCGCGCATATTTTATTCCACCCCGCCTGCGGCCCAGGGCCGCCTCCACCGCCATTTGCCCCATATGGCAAAATAGCGCATACTCACACACTGGCACGTTGCACAACCGACACAGTCAGTTGGCAGTATGGCTTTGCATATGCGTATGCGCAGAGCCGCCAGAAACGCCCCCGGCGTTTACCCGCTTAGCGACATTGCGACCCCCATGGCGGACGCCTGTTCTCGCGCTCCGCCAGAGCAACTTCAAAGTGCACTTGCTTGAGTGGCCCCAGGCCGCAGTACAGCCAGACTACTTTGCAACGCTTTCTTCAAGGAGGCACACATGGCACAAGACTATTTTCGCGCTCTCAGAGATGTTGCGCTGGTCATCAACTCGAGCCTTGAGCCCAAGGATGTCCTGCACAAAATAACCGAACAGACAGCCGTCACCATGGGCTGCAAGGCCAGCACCATCCGCCTGCTGGACAGCACGGGCCGCTTTTTGCTGCCCAGCGCGGCCTACGGGCTTTCCGGCACCTATCTGCGCAAGGGGCCGGTGGAAGTGAAACGCAGCGGCATGGACGGCGAAGTCCTTGCTGGCAAAACCATCCACCTCAAGGACGCCACCGCTGACGGACGCTTTCAGTATCCCGATTCGGCCAGGGCAGAAGGCCTTGTTTCTGTTCTGTCCGCCCCGCTGATGGTGGACGGCAAGGCCATTGGCCTTATCCGCGTATATTCCGCAAAAGAACGTGAGTTCACGGCCGACGAACAGACCTTTATGGAAGCCGTGGCCGCCATTTCGGCCCTGGCCATTGAAAACGCGCGTCTGCATGAGGCACTGCGCAACAATTACGAACTGATGACCAAGCACGCGTACTCGGTTTACGAAGACTAGCCCGCTTACCTTTGAAATGCCTGGCATTTCAATGAGTCATTTTGCTGAAAAGCGCATTTTCGGCAAAACCCGCGCCACGCTGTGGCGCGCGGCGCCTTGGTGCAGCAGTGGAGCATGTACCTTTTTTTCAGAAGACACTTCCCTCTAGTTTGTGAGGATTTCTCATATGAGCAAAATCAGAATAGGCATCAATGGCTTTGGCCGCATCGGCAGGCAGGTTTTTCGCGCCCTGCACAAGAGCTACCGCGACCGCGTGGAAGTGGTGGCCATCAACGACCTTTTTGACGCTGAAACCAACTTTCACCTGCTGGAATACGACTCCGTATACGGGCGCGCCTATCTGGACGCCAAGATCGACGGCACAGAAGTTACCGTGGGCGACTGGAAGGTGCACTGCTTCGCCGAGCGCGACCCCAAGCAGCTCGCCTGGGGTGAATACGGCGTGGACATTGTGGTGGAAAGCACGGGCATATTCCGCAAGGCTTCCCAGTGCTCCGTCCACATTGAAAACGGGGCCAAAAAGGTCATCATCACCGCTCCGGCCAAGGAAGAAGACATTACCATCGTCATGGGCGTCAACCATCAGGAATACGATCCGGCCAAACACCACATCGTGTCCAACGCCTCGTGCACGACCAACTGCCTTGCCCCCGTGGCCCTGGTGCTGCAAAACGAATTTGGCATCCAGATCGGCAACATGACCACCATCCACTCCTACACCAACGACCAGCGCATTCTGGACATGGCCCACAAGGACCCC
>LVAA01000086.1 GCA_001603955.1 Syntrophobacterales bacterium Delta_02
GGTAAAAAGTACTACATGTAGTGTGGATATTTAGTGAACATACTATATGTAGTGTCTTGGAGGGGGATTGCACTGCGGTTGACTTTCGGGAAGCATAATCTGTCTTAACAAGAAGAACCATACAAGTACACAACTTTGATAGGGGGATGCATGGAAACAACGGATCTGAATCTGTTTGTCAGAACGTCGGAGGAAAGCATTGCCGGTTGGGACCGGTCGAGGATCGTTGACGCGCTCATCAGGGAGACACTGATCGACCGCGACACGGCCAGCGAGATCAGCAAGGAAGTGGAACAGATGATCAGGCGGTCCGGTATCGAGGTCATCACCGCACCCCTCATCAGGGAACTTGTCAACGCGAGATTGATCGAAAAGGGACTCGAAAGCTCCCGAAAGATGCACACGAGGCTTGGCATGCCCCTCTACGATGTGGACAGTCTCATCCTCCATCCCAACAAGGAGAACGCCAACGTGCCCCATGGCCCGGAGGCCACCAACCTCACCCTCGCGGAGGGCATCAAGAAGGAATACGCGCTTCTGTCAGTGTTCTCCCAGGAGGTCTCGGATGCCCACATGAACGGGGACATACACCTTCACGACCTTGGTTTTGTCGACAGGCCGTACTGCAGCGGCCAGTCTCTCGAATACATCAAGAAGTTCGGTCTCGATCTGCCCCACTCCCTGTCGATGGCGAAGCCGGCAAAGCATGCCGAGGTTCTTCTTGCCCATCTCGTCAAGTTCGCAGCGGCCCTGCAGAGCCATTTCGCGGGCGCCATAGGTTGGGATGCCATAAACATTTTCTTCGCACCCTACATCGAGGGGATGAGCGACAACGACGTGAAGCAGTTGGCCCAGATGCTTATCTTCGAATTTTCCCAGCAGGCTGTGGCGAGGGGAGGCCAGGCGATCTTTACCGATATAAACATCTACTGGGAGATACCGAAGCATTTCGTCAACGTGCCGGCCATCGGCCCGAGCGGCAAATTCACAGGCAAGACCTATGGGGAATACGAGAAAGAGGCCCAGCGCTTTGCCTGGAAGCTCTTCGAAGTTTACAAGGAAGGCGACGGGGCAGGGCGGCCCTTCTTCTTCCCGAAACCCATCGTGCATATCACGGAGAAGTTCTTCCACACTGACGGCCACACCGATTTCCTGAACCTGATCTGCGATGTCGCCGCTGATAAAGGCAACACTTACTATGTATTCGACAGGGGCGACACGGCCAAGATATCCGAATGCTGCCGCCTGAGCTTCAAGCTCGAGGAAAGGGATCTTCTTGATGCGAAGGAACCCTGGAGGATGCGCTACTGCGCCCTTCAGAACGTATCCCTCAACCTGCCCAGGCTTGCCTACATGGCGAAGAACGACGACACAAAGCTTTTCAACCTCATCACGGAGAGGTTTATCCTCGCCATCAGGGCGCACAAAGAAAAAAGGGCGTTCATGGAGAAGCTCCTTTCCCTCGGAGAGAACGGGCCCCTCGCGCTGCTTACCATGAACCGGGACGGGATGCCCTATCTCAGGTTCAATGTCGCGTCTCACCTCATCGGCATGGTGGGTCTCAACGAGATGGTGCAGATACACACGGGCGAGGAGATGCATGAATCAAGACGGGCGCTGAAGTTCGGCATCAAGGCCATCGCCCACATGAACCTTCTCACGGAGAAGATGCGGCGACAGGAGAACATGAAGATCGTCCTCGAGCAGACCCCGGCGGAGAGCACGAGCTACAGGTTCGCGCGCCTGGACCTCCGGTATTTCTCTCCTCACGCCGGCAGGATCATGAAAGGTGACATTGCCTCCGGTGAGGTCTACTACACGAATTCAACACATCTCAACGTCAAACACGCCATGAATCCCATCGAAAGGGTGACCACCGAGGGTTTGTTCCATCCTCTCATCGAGGCGGGTTCCATATCGCACGTCTGGCTGGGAGAGGCACAGCCGTCCAAGGAGGCCATCGCCGATTTCGTGATCAAGACGTTCAAGCACACGACAAATGACCAGATCGCCTTCTCCCCGGAATTCACTACGTGCAACAAGTGCCACAGGACGGGGCGGGGTCTTTCCGATACCTGTTCGTACTGCGGTTCCAACGATGTGGACGGCATTACGAGGATAACCGGTTATTTCACTAAGGTATCGAGCTGGAACAAAGGCAAACTGGGAGAGCTCAAGGACCGCTATCGCAACGGGGAATTTTTCTCCGAAAAGCGCAAGGCGGCCGCTAACGACTAGAGCACTGACCGATCCTAAAAAATCTAAGGAGGGACTATGGGGATAGTGAAGATCTTTTACAAGGATGATTGCCCGATGTGCCCAATGGCGAAACAGCTGAAGGACCACTTGCGGGAAAAGAACGTTGCCGTTGACGACTACAACGTTGGAACGACGGAAGGCCTTGCCGAGGCGACATTCTACCGCGTCATGGCATTGCCTACCATCCTTGTTGAAGATGAGTCGGAGAACTCCCTGGGGGAGTGGAGGGGCAATGTGCCTCACATCGACGAGGTGCTGAGTGCAGTTCAAAGCGCCTGATTGCCCGGTTGTAAAGGGCTTCATTGAGACCAGTTTCGTTGATTGGAAGGGGCACCTCGCGTCCGTCCTCTTTCTTGGCGGCTGCAACTTCAGGTGTCCCTTTTGCCACAACCGTGATCTCGTTCTCAACCCGGGAGGGCTTGAGGACGTCCCGATCGAATACATCGTTGCGACCATCAGGAAATACAGGACCCAGTGGGTCGACAGGATCGTGGTGACCGGGGGTGAGCCGACAATACACAAGAACCTTTACCGGCTGATGGGTCTTTTGAAGAGCGAAGGGATGAAGGTCAAGCTCGACACGAACGGATCGAATCCTTCCATTACCAAGGGCCTTGTCAATGACGGTCTCGTGGATTGCATCGCCATGGATGTCAAGGGACCCCTGGACCGTTACTCCCGGTGGTGCGGCATCAACGTGGACGACCGCAAGGTGCAGGAAAGTATTGAGTTTATCATGGGTTGCGGGATCGATCATTACTTCCGCATGACCGTTGTTCCCTTTCTCCACAGGGAGGAGGATGTCTACATCGTCGCTTCCCATCTCCGGGGGGCGAAAGATTTCGTGGTCCAGACCTTCAGGCCCGATATTACGTTGAATACCGCCTTTTCCCGCATAAGACCTTTCAGTCCCGACAGGATGAACCAGATAAAGGCGAAGGTCTCGGACATCATGTCGGTGGCAGGCGCCAGGGAGGGGGAATTGACGCCGAAGCTGAGCATTGCCGGCGAGAACGAGCAGGACAATCTGCATAGTTGACAACAGCTAAATGGGGCAGGGGATAGGGGGTTCCGATACCCGGCATTTTCCCAAATGACGGAAAGAGCAAATTAAAAGGCAAAAGATTCGATCTTTTGCCTTTATTTTCTCTCAAACTTGAGTATTTTCAGGTTTCTTTTTTGGTCCCTGTCTCCTGCGTTTCCTATTCCAGGAAGCTCTCCAGCCTCTTCCTGCGTGAAGGGTGTTTCAGCTTGCGCAGGGCCTTTGCCTCTATCTGACGGATACGCTCGCGGGTCAGCCCGAAGACCTCGCCGACCTCTTCGAGGGTGTAATCCGTCTTCTCGCCGATGCCGAGCCTCATCCGTATGACCTTCTCTTCCCGTGGGGTCAATGTGGAGAGCACCTTGTCGATCTCCTCCTTGAGAGAGATGCTGACGAGCTCATTGAAAGGCGACGGTGATTTCGGATCAGCAATGAAATCACCGAGTTTCGATTCGTCGTCGCCGATGGGAGTCTCGATGGAGATGGGCTCGTTGGAGACCTTCATGATCTTCCGCACTTTCTCGAGGGGAAGGCCGGCTTTCAGGGAGATCTCATCGAGATTCGGCTCCCGGCCGAGTTCCTGAAAGAGGGAGATGGTGACCTTCGTTATCTTGTTCATGGTCTCGAGGACGTGAACGGGGACCCTGATGGTGCGCGCGTAGTCGGCTATGGCGCGGGTGATGGCCTGCCTGATCCACCATGTCGAGTATGTCGAGAACTTGTATCCCTTTTGATAGTCATACTTCTCGGCCGCCTTCATAAGGCCCATGTTTCCTTCCTGAATGAGATCCAGGAACGAGAGGCCCCTGTTGAGGTACTTCTTCGCGATATTGATGACAAGCCTCAGGTTGGCCTGTATGAGGCGGTTCTTGACCGTCTTGAGGCCGTTCTCGATCTCACCGATCTCGAGCAGTCTCTTCTTTACCTTCCGCGCTTCCTTATCGTCCATGAACTTGAGCTGTCTCTGGACCTTGCGGATGATCTCTTCAAGAACCTTCTTGTTAAGATTGAGGTTTATGAGGTTCTCCTCCACCTTTTTTTCCAGGGCCTTGAGCTTCTTTTCGTTGAGTTTTTTCGTTGCCTCGTTGACCTTGACGGAATTTCTTCTCAGCTCCTCTTTCTTCTCGTGCTGGTTCTTGATACTGTTGATGAGGGAGACCGTCTTCTTCCTGTACTTATCCTCATCCTTCTTGGAATAGTTCAGTTCGTCGATATTCTTGACGACGTCGACTATGTTGATGGCCTCTTTCTTGAGAAGCGAGGCTATTTCCATGAGTTCCTGAATGGCATGGGGAAGGTCGAAGAGGAGGTTCCGTATCATGCGCTCCCCGTCTTCGATCCTCTTCGCGATCATGTACTCCTCTTCCGAATTGAGGAGTGAGACCCTGCCGATATCCTTCAGGTAGGCCCAAATGATGTTGTCGGTCCTCTCTGAGGGGAATCGCTCCATCTCGCCCCATTCCTGGGATTCCTCTTCCGGGGCGGCCTCGATCTTTTCCTTGATCGTGTCGACTATATCGATGTTCGATTCGGTAAGAAAATCAAAGATATCTTCAATGTCCTCAGGCGAAAAGATGTTCTGAGGCAGATAATCATTGATCTCATCGGGGGTCAGGTATCCCTTTTCCGTTCCGATGTCTACAAGGTGTTGGATTTCACTATGGTTTTTGATGGTCATCTATTCTCCGGGCAGTAAAAAATGCCCTAACTCGTTGGTTCTAGGGCATTTTCTGGCTTCATCCACGTATCTACAAAGTAAATATACCAATTGGGTGTTATTTTTGTCAAGGTCGATTTCGCCAGTTTGTGAATACGCCCACGAAGAGGATTATCGGAGAGATTTGAATTGACTAAAGAGGGAATGGGTTATATAAGTGTCTAATACGCCAGAAAGGGGGTCTCGATGTTCAAGAAAATACTCTGTCCCGTGGATTTCTCGGAATTCACAAAGGATGTGGTCGGCTATGCCGTGGACATGGCAAAGCAATACCGCGCGGAGCTGCACATGCTTCACGTCATACCCAACCTGACCTACTTTACCCCTTACGAATCGTTCCTTACGCCGGAAAACCTGGTGGCCATAGAAAAGAACATCCAGGAGGAGGTGGACAGGGACTTTGGAAAGGTTTTGGGGAAGGTCGACATCGATGTGAAGAAGGCCGTCAGGACCGGCGTGGCCTTTGTCGAGATCATTGACTACGCGAAGACCGAAGGCATGGACCTCATCGTCATGGGTACGCACGGACGCAGCGGGATAGAGCATATACTCATAGGTAACGTGGCAGAGAAGGTGGTACGGAAATCCCCCTGTCCCGTAATGACCATCCGGCCCAAGGGGAAAGAGTTCAAAATGCCCTAGAGGCGGGTGATGGGTAAGGGATTATAGGTAATGGGAAAAGAGGTTGACTATCAGAAGGGGTCTTTCCCATAACCTATTACCCATTACCTATCTTTCTATTCAATTCCTTTAGATTTCTTGTACTTACTACCTCTATCCCGTCGGGGCGGGCGCCGTCGGCGGGGCAGAAG
>LVAA01000087.1 GCA_001603955.1 Syntrophobacterales bacterium Delta_02
ACATATGGCTGCCGTGAGAAATGAGGCGCTGCAGGGGACCCTATTTTAACCGGACAGTACTGACTTAAAACTTAAAACCTTGTTTGTCGTTTGACAGAACCCCGTTCTATCGATTATTCTGTTTTTTGTGTTCCCCGATCAGCTGATAGGCTTCATCCTGAACCCGCTGCTGGTGGTCTTTGCTTACTTTCTGGGATCCATTCCCGTGGGGGTTATCCTGGGGAGGCTCAAAGGGGTCGATCCCAGGAAGACGGGCAGCGGGAATATCGGGGCCACGAACGTCATGCGCGCCGCCGGCAAGAAGATGGGGGTTGTCACGCTCATCCTCGATGCGGCGAAGGGGTTCGTGCCGGTCGCACTGGCGATGGCTCTTGACGTGCATGTGTACGTTGTCGCCCTCGTGGGGCTTGTGGCCTTTTTGGGCCATGTCTTTCCTGTTTTCCTGAGGTTCAGCGGGGGGAAGGGCGTTGCCACCGCACTTGGCGTTTATCTTGCCGTCAGCCCGCTGACCATCCTGGGGGCGTTCGTCGTCTTCGTCATCGTCGCCGCCATATGGCGCTACGTGTCGCTCGCATCCATGATCGGGGCCATAGTGGTGCCCATCGGCCTGTACCTCATCGGGGCCCCCTGGAGCTTCGTCACAATGGCAGGCCTCATCACCCTCGTCGTCATCCTCCGCCACAAAGACAACATCACCCGCCTCGCGAAGGGCACGGAGAGCAAGTTGTCTTTCTCGGGTGGAACGAAAAGATAAGACCGTCGCAAGTCCCAGATCCCACGTCACACGTCTAAAAGCCAGAAAAATCTGCTGTCCAGCTCAACAATTGCGTTGACAGACCGTCCTTTTCCACCATCTTTTCTTTGTCGACTTGCGACTTGCGACTTGCGACTTGCGACTTGCGACTTGCGACTTGCGACTTGCGACTTGCGACTTGCGACGTGGACGATCAGTCCACAAACAAGGGTACGAGCCGCCGGTTCTTGATGTCGGCGAGGCCCTTGTCGGTGATGCGGAGGAAGGGGAGGCCTGAGAAGGGGATTGTCTGGATGGTGAGGAAGGGGCGTTCGAGGGTGATGCCTATCTCGCGGACCCTTCTCTCCATTTCCTTTGTGATGTCGGCTATCTCGTCTATGGAGCCGATGGGCATGGTGCCGAAGACAGGCATGGGGAATTCGAGGGTCACCTCACCGTCCCTGACGATGACCGTGCCGCCCTGGATGTCTATGAGCCTGTTGACGGCGATTGCCATGTCCTCTTCGGAACTTCCGATGGTCAGGATGTTGCCGGTGTCCCAGATGAGCGTCGTTGCCAGGGCGCCGTTCTTTATGCCCATGCCGTTGATGAAGCCGTGGCTCCGCCGGGTGCCGTCGTAGCGGTTGATGACGGAGACGCGGATGATGTCGGCGGGCGGGTCCGCCTGGAGACAGCCGTTGCGAACGGGGGGTGTCCACAGGACCTCTTCGGTGATGGTCTGGTTGACGACCCTGATCACCCGAACGGTCCGCGATACCCCGTCGGTACGGATCCTGAGGTCGTCGGGCGTGCATTTCGCCGCCTTGACGCTGTGCCGCACGGTTGCGGGGTAGACGTGGGGAGGGATGTCCTTGATGAAACGCCCGTTTTCGAAAACGATCTCCCCGTTTGTCATCACGTGCTCCACCGTCACCCCCTCAAGGTCCCCGAGGAAGAGGATGTCGGCGTGGCGCAGCGGCGCTATGGCGCCGAGGTGCCTGAAGCCGTAGTAGTCGGCAGGATTGATGGTGGCCATCTTTATGGCGTCCATGGGCTTGAACCCGTAGGATATGGCGGTACGGACGATGGAATCGAGGTAGCCTTCCTCTCTGAGCATGACGGCGTCGAAGACGTCCGAGGTGAGGATGAGCCTCCTCGTATCGATGTCCATGTCCTTCAATCGATGGAGCTCGGGGAGTTCCTTCCTGACGAAACCCTGCCGTATCATGATGGTGAGGCCGAGGCGGAGCTTTTCGATGACCTCGTCGACCGTTACCGACTCGTGGCAGGACGTGATGCCCGTGAGGACGTACTGGATGAGTCTTTTCGCGCGGGCCCCGGCAGCGTGGCCGTCGAGCTTCTTGTCGGCATTTATGGCGCTTACCGCCTGTTTGAGGATCCGCGGGTCTCCCTCGACGATGCGTGTCCAGTACGCTTCGCCTATCGCCGGCACATCCTGGCGCCTGAGGAAGCGCTTGAACTCCTCGAGGGTGAGTCCCTTGGAACCCTCCATCTCCGGAAAGGGGGGTGTGAGTGGAGGGGCCAGGAAGAAGCACCGCAACGGGTATCCCCGCGTGCTTTGTGTGAAGGCATTGACCCCCTCCATGCCGCAGGCGCAGGCGACGGCGCTCGTCTCCGTTACGATGGTGGTCGTGCCGCCCCGGATGGCGTAGGGCACGAGAGCATAGAACGGATAGAGGCTGTCGATGTGGGTGTGGGAGTCTATGAACCCCGGACACAGATAGGCCCCATGCGCGTCCATGACCCTCTTCGGACGGTAGGAGGCGGCTTTTCCGTCCTCCTCGACGGAGGCGATGAAGCCGTCCTTGATGATGATGGAGCAGCCTTCATCGATGCTGTTTGTGAAGACGTTGAGGACCTTCCCGTTGACGATGAGCGTGTCGGGCCTTGTTTTGCCCTTGACGACATCGAGAAGCCTTTTCAAAGTGCCCGGTCTCATTATCCCTGTTCTTGCCCGTCTCAGCGGAATTTCTCTATTTTACTTGAAAAACACCTGTCCTGCAAAGTATTGTTGTAGGTATTTCACAATCTTTCGTCACCTGGGAGAGCCGGGCGTGGAGCGTCAAAGGCGGTACCTTTTTCTTATTCTTGCCGCGCAGTACCTCGTGGTCTATTTTCACCGCGTGGCGCCTGCCGTGATGGCACAGGACCTTGCCGCAAGCTTCGGGATATCGGCAACGGCCCTTGGCGTGCTTGCATCTGCGTACTTTTACCCCTACGCGGTAATGCAGGTTCCCGTCGGCATTCTCTCGGACTCGTGGGGTCCGAAGAAGACCATCGTACTTTTCAGTCTCATGGCTGCGCTGGGTGCGATAGGGTTCGGCCTTGCCCCCTGTTTCAGTGTCGCCGTCGCGGCTCGCTCCCTCGTGGGACTGGGACTTGCCGCAGTCTTCGTATCATCCATGAAGATCTTCGGGCTCTGGTTCCGGGGGGCACAGCTCGCCAGGGTAGCGGGCGCCCTCATGGCCGTGGGGGGTATCGGGTGGTTCTCGGCGACAACGCCGCTTGCCCTCCTGTCGGAGGTGTTCGGCTGGAGGTCGGCTGTCGTCATCGTCGGCATCCTTTCCCTCGGGGTCATATTCCTCATATGGCGGTTTGTTGAGGACTCGCCCGAGAAGAAGGGCCTTCCTCCCGTGGTGGGGGCAGGCGAGGGCGTCGTGACGGGCAAACGCAACGTGCTCAAGGACCTCAAGGTCATCCTCAGGAACAGGTATTTCTGGACCATAGCCATCTGGTTCATCATGAGGGGAGGGGCCCTTTTCGGGTTCTTCGGTCTCTGGGCGGGGCCGTACCTTACGGACGTGTACGGGTTCAGCAAGGCCACCGCCGGCAACGTTCTCTCCATGATAGCCTTCGCAATGATATTCATGAGCCCCGTCATCGGCCACCTCTCGGACAAGACGTTGAGGAGCAGGAAGAAGATCCTCGTGTGGTCGTCGGCCCTCAATGTTCTTTGCTTTGGCTGTGCCGTTCTTTTCTTCGACCGTCTCGGTCTGGTTGCGCTTTACGTGCTCTTTTTCTTGATGGGGATCACGATCAGTTCCGTCGGGACCGTCGCCATAGTGACCACGAAGGAGCTTTTCCCCGACGAGATAGCAGGTACATCCATGGGCACGATCAACCTCTTCCCCTTCATCGGGGCCATCATCTTCCAGCCGCTCATGGGGTACGTCCTCGACAGGGCGGGCATGACGGGCGGGTCCTACCCGCCGTTCGCATACAGGCAGATGCTCTGGATATACCTCATCACCAGCATCCTGGCCCTCATCAGCATCATGAAATGCAAGGAAACCTTCAAAGGGTAAAGACGGTTTCAAGCCTCAGGTTTCAGGTCTCAGGGAGTAAAGACGGTTTCGGGTTTCGGGTTGAGAGTCAAAGGCCAAAGAATATAAAGATGCCGTCCCTGTCTTTTGCCTGAAACTTGAGACCTGAAACTTGGAACCGCCTTTGAATCTCTTGCCATCGAAGGGGGTTTTGGGCTACATTGAAGGATATTTTGCAGTAAAGATGGTTGGCAGGACGAAGGTATAATGATCGACAAGACACTGCAGGATCTCAAGGCCCTTGTGGCCGTTGCCGGGGGCGACCGGGCGCCCGATGTCGTGATAGAGGGCGGCGGTGTTTTCGACGTCTTCACGGGGGAGGTCTTTCCCGGCGACCTGTGGATCTGGGGCAACTGGATCGCGTACGTGGGTGATAAGAAAGCGAAGATTGACGAGGGCACCAGCGTTGTCGACGCAGGCGGCCTCGTTGCCGTTCCCGGCTATATAGACGCCCACGGTCACGCCGACATGTTTTTTAACCCCGCGACGTTTTCCGATGTTGCCGTGACGAAGGGGACGACGACCGTTTTTTCCGACAGTCATGACCTCATGAGCTGTCTCGGGCCCAAAGGGTTCGTTGAGGTCATCAGAAAGGCGCGGTATTTCAACATAAAGTATCTCTGGGGCGTGCCGGCCACGTATCCGCCCTATCCGGAGGTGGAGGGCGGTGAGATGTTCTCCATTTACGATATCTGGGACCTCTTCTCACGCCATCCGGAATGCGCTTCGGTGAGCGAGGTCTCATCATACCTCAGGATAATCAGGAACGAGGACGAGATACTGGAGAGGATGCTCCTTGCTCGGTCCCTGGGAAAGAACGTCGAGGGCCATACCCTTGGCGCCTCTTACGACCGGCTGAACGCCCTCGTCGCGGCGGGCATCACATCCTGCCACGAGTCCATCCGGCCCTCCGATCTGAAGGACCGTATCCGCCTGGGGCTTTATACAATGGTCCGTCACAGTTCCATCAGGAGCGACCTGGAGGAGTTGGGGCCCGCCATAAACGCCCTGCCGAACGATTCCATCATTCTCGTTTCCGACGGCATCTTCGCGGACGACCTGATGCTCAGGGGATACATGGACCATATCGTGGGCGAGGCCATCCGTTTCGGCCTGGAGCCGCGCGATGCCATCCGTATGGCCACCATCAATCCGGCCAGGTATTTCAGGGTCGACTCGGAGGTCGGCAGCCTGACGCCGGGCAGGATAGCGGACGTGCTCCTCCTCGAAAGTCTCGACAAGCCCGTGCCCGTCAAGGTCTTCGAGCGCGGCACCCTTGGCGCCGAGGCGGGGAGGCTCACGCGGCGGCCGTCACCCGAGTTGGAGCTTGGTGTCGAGTTCTACCCCTATGCGTTCTCGTCCGTCGACGCCGCCGAATTCGTCGTGGAGCGGCCGGACGTGGAGAAGGTGCCCGTGATAGGGATTGTCGACCGCACCGTCACGAGGCGCATGGATGTCGCCCTGCCCCGGGATGGGAACATTATACTCCCCGACAGGAAAGGCGATGTGCGGAAGATCGTGTACACGCGCAGGGAGCAGAAGAAATGGGGCCAGGGTTTCCTTCATGGTTTTGGGGCCGATTGCGGCGGCATTGCCTCCACGGTGGCCCACGAGACGCATGGCCTCCTCGTTCACGGCTTCAACGATGATGACATGGCACTGGCAGCGAACACGGTGCTTGCCATGAAGGGAGGTATCGCCGTCGTCGATGCCGGGAAGGTTCTCCATGCCCTGCGGTTGCCGCTCGGCGCCATCATGTCCCGTGTCCCCCTGCCCGAACTGGACCGGGCCCTTCGAAAGCTCGTCGACCTTCTCCACTCTCTCGGTAACACGCTTGACGATCCCCTCTGGACCATGGGTTTTCTTCCCTTCACCTCCATCGTGGAGTTGAGGATCACCGTTTCGGGCACTTATGATGTCAGAAAGGGTTCGATAGTGTTTTGAAAAAGGACGGGAAGAAAAAAAGGAAGAAGAAAAGCTCGACGGGTAAGCTTTACCGGTACCTGCTGATCCTCCTCGTCGTGTCGGGGGTGCTTTTCGTCGCGGCCTTCATCTTCTTCATCATCAATGACATACCCTCCGTCGTGGCTCTGAAGGACCTCAAGAACAAACCCGTCACCAGCGTGTACGACGTGAAAGACGAACTCACGTACCTCTTCGTGCCCGACAACAGGGTCTTTGTCCCCTACAAGCGTATCCCCGGGCACGTGAGGGTCGCCTTCCTGGCGGCGGAGGACGCCGATTTCTTCAAGCATGGGGGTGTCGACCCCGTAGGTATCCTGAGGGCGTTCGTCAAGAACGTGATGTATGGCCGGATGGCCCAGGGAGGCAGCACCATCACCCAGCAGGTCATCAAGTCCCTTCTCCTGGGTCCTGAAAAGAGTCTGAACAGGAAGATACGGGAGGCGATCCTGGCATACAAGCTTGAAAATTACCTGAGCAAGAATGAGATCCTCAACCTGTATCTGAACAATATTTACATGGGTCATGGCGTGTACGGCGTGGAAGCGGCATCCGAGGTATACTTCGGGAAACACGTCTGGAACATAACGCCCGCGGAGGCGGCCCTGCTGGCGGGTATCGTGCAGGCGCCTTCACGGTATACGCCCAAGAAACATCCCGGGAATGCCCGTTTGAGGCAGGAATACGTCATCGACCAGATGGTGCGGAAGAAATTCATCACCGAGAAGGCAAAGCAGCAAATGCTGAAGGAAAAGGTCAATATCAGGGAGGATGATGGTGTTTTTGCCGACACCTACTACAAGGACCACATATTCCGGTACGTGGAGGCCCGCTACGGCAAAGGGGTTCTCTCCAGGAAAGGATTGAAGATATACGCGGCCGTGGACAGGCAGATGCAGAAGACGGCCGAGGACGCCATAAAGAGGGGCCTCGAGCTCTACGAGCGGAGAAAAGGCGAATACACGGTCCTGTACCACGTGGGGCAAAGAAAATGGGATGACCTGAAGCGGGCGGAAGAGCGCGACCGCAAACTGGTGCCCGTCAGCAGGGGGCGGACCTGCAATCTCCTCGTGTCGGAGAGGATAAAGGAAGGCTATGCCGTTTTTGTGGGCGAACAGAAGGCTGTCCTCAAGATGGATGGGCACCCCTTCAAGCCCGGCGACGTGGTGAAAGGGCTTTGCACCGGTGAGGACAGAAAGAAGACGCCGGTCTTCGAGGCCGTTCGCTCGCTGAAGGTCGAAGGCGCCCTCGTGAGCCTCGATGTCAACCTGGGGTACGTCTACGCCATCGTCGGTGGAAGGGACTTCGAGAAGAGCCCCTATAACAGGGCGACGGTGGCAAAGGTACAGGTCGGGAGCGCCTTCAAGCCCTTCATCTACGTTACGGCCCTCAAGAAGGGATACACTCCCGATTCTGTTCTCCATGATGAACCAAAGACATATTCCACGGGAAGGGGAAGGTCCTGGACGCCGAGGAACTATGACGGCAAGTACACGGGCAACATCTCCATGCGCGATGCCATCGCTTACTCGAAGAACGCGGCAACGGTCAGGCTTCTGGAGGAGATAGGCATTGCCCCCGTCAAGGAGACCATCAGGGACATCGGCATAGAGACTGACATCGAAGACAATCTCTCCATAGCCCTCGGTTCGTCGAACATCACTCTTCTGGAACTCGTGAAGGGTTTTGCTGCCTTCGCGAACGGGGGCTATCGGATAAAGCCCATATTCATCAGGAAGATACTCGATCAGAACGGCACCGTCCTCGAGGAGAATGACGTGCAGAAGGAAAGGGCCTTGCCCGAGGAAGTGGCCTCAACAATGAATATCCTTCTCAAGGGCCCGGTGCATTATGGTACGGCCAAAGGTGCCTCCAGTATTGGATATCCCGTGGCGGGCAAGACGGGAACAACAAGCAATTACTACGATGCCCTGTTCGTGGGCTATTCTCCTCAAGTTGCGACGGGGGTATGGGTCGGGTTCGACGCGAGAACCTCGCTGGGGAAGGGGGAGAGCGGGGGCCGCGTGTGTTTGCCCATATGGATGAACTTCATGGGCTCCGTCCTCGGCCGTTTCCCTGGCGGAGATTTTCCCGAGGTCTCCGGAGGGGGTTTTTTCGGCGTAACGGGCGTGACAGGTGAGGGGGACACACAGTATAATGGCAATGACTTTAAGGTGATCGGAAGATAATGACACAAGAGAACATGCAAGGAGTGACCATGAAAGGAAGGGGAACATTTTTGAAAGGTCTCATCGTGTTGTTCATTGTTCTGGCCGTAGCGATGCCGGGTGCGGCACAGACGGAGACGGCGCAGCCGCAACCCTCGGGACAGCCTGGAGAACAGCCCAGCAAGGCGGTCGCGAAGGGTCAACCGCAATGGAGGCTCTACATGGGTAACGAGACGAGGAGGTACTATTTCGACTCTAACAGCATCGAGAGACTCGACAAGCGCATCGTGAGGGTTTGGGAACGGATAACGCAGCCCGATAAGGACGGCAATGAGGTGGAGATGGTCCAGACCCTCATAGAACTCGATTGCGGTTCCAGCAGATACCGCATCATCGCCGAAAAGCAGTTCGACTCAGCCAATCCCGGGGAGAAACCGGAGGCGCGGATGGAAAACGGTCCGTGGACGTACTTCGAGCAGGATGTTATCCTTGGCATCCTGCAGGACAACGTGTGCTACCCGTTGACCACACCGGCAGGCGTGGTCCCCCCGAAGCCGGTGGGATCAGAAAAGCCGAAGGAACCGCCAAAGTTCAAAGACTAGTGCCTGCGGCGCTGCTTGAGCCGCTTGAACCGCTTGAACCGGAGTAGTCATTTGACGGAGTGGTTGCTTGGCTTCCGTTTTGATGGCGTCGTGGTGATGGCGGAGAGGGATACCAGATTCCTGTCCAGCGCCATGATGGTGCAACCTTCAAGCGGCTCAAGCTGTCTTTATTTCCCTATACAGAACTGGCTGAAGATCTCGTCGAGGATCTCTTCGGGACACGTTTCGCCTGTGATCTCGCCGAGGTGGTGGAGCGCTTCGTGGAGTTCGAACGCGAGGATCTCTGGAGGGGCTTCCGCCTCGAAGCCCTCGATCGCGGCGGCTATGTTCGAGGAAACCTTCATGAGAATGTCCCTGTGACGAAGGGTGGTAATGAGGAGAGAGTCCTTTCGTCCGTTGCCTGCAAGGGCGGAGAAGAGGGATGACCTGAGATCGTCGAGACCGGTCCCTTCCTTTGCAGAAATATGGATTATGTCTACTATCCCTTGTGATAACAGTATGTTGACATCTAAACTTTGCGTCAGGTCACACTTATTTACCACAACTATCTTATTATATTGACTAATATCGTTCAAAACGTGCTCATCGTCGTCGGAATAGGGCAGAGACCCATCGAGGACCCAGACGATGAGGTCCGCTTCCGCCGCCTTGTCCCTGACCCGGCGTATGCCTTCTTCCTCGACGACATTCTCGGGCGTTCGTATGCCGGCCGTGTCGATGAGGCGGACCTTTGCCCCTTTCAGATAGAGGGTCTCCTCAATGAGGTCGCGCGTGGTGCCGGGGAGGGCGGTCACTATGGCGCGCTCTCTCAGGGCGAGGGCGTTGAGGAGGCTCGATTTTCCCACGTTCGTGCGGCCGAGTATGAGGACCTCGAAACCCTGTTTGAGACCCCTTCCTTCGTAGTATGACGATACGAGGCCGTCGATCTCCTCCCTAGTTTTCCTGAGGGACGAGAAGGTTCCCGGGAGGTTTACGTCAAGATCCTCGTCGGGGAAGTCGATGGTTGCTTCCATGGCCGCGAGGGCCTGTTTGAGTGTTTCCCGGAAGAGGTGCATCCTCCCGGAGAGACCGCCCTTCAGGCAGGCAAGGGCGTATCCCAATTCCTCGTCTGTTTCGCTCCGTATGAGGTCGAGGACCGATTCGGCCTGAACGAGGTCGATCCTGCCGTTGAGGAAGGCCCTGCGCGTGAACTCGCCCGGCTCCGCGAGGCGGGCGCCTTGCCCCATCACGACGTCCATGATGGCCTTTTGCGCGGCAAAACCACCGTGAGAATGGATCTCGGCAATATCTTCCCGGGTGTACGTGGCGGGGGCGGCCATGAGGACGGCAAGGACCTCATCTACCTCCCGGGCGTCGCGGGGGTCCACGATGTGGCCCAGTCGAAGCTTGCTGTATGTCTGTTTGCGCCGGGTCTTTCCGCGGGGCCTGAAGATCTTCTCAAGGATGAGATGGGCGTCAGGCCCGCTGATGCGTATTATACTGATGCCGCCTTCACCTGGGGGTGTCGAGACGGCGCATATGGTGTCAGCGTCTCCCGCGCGTGTTGCCACGGAAACCTCCCCGGGCACCTCCCCGGGCGCCTCCGAAAGGGATCCCCGTCGGGGTGAGGACGACCCGCTTGATGTGCCCCTCTCCTTCGCTCTTCGTGGTGATACCCTTGTTATGCTTGAAGAGTGTGTGGATGATGCGCCGCTCGTAGGGGTTCAATGGGTCCGTTTTGAACTGTTTTCCTGACCTTTTTGCTTTATCGGCGAGACGTTTCGCCATAAGTGTTAAAGCTTTTTTTCTTCTTTCTCTATAACCATTTATATCTACTAGTAATTTGAGGTTATGTTTGAATTTTCTTGCTACCGCCAACCTCAGGAGGTGCTGCAGGGCCTCGAGGATCTCCCCGTCCTTGCCGATAAGGACATCGCCGTCGTCGCACTGGACAAGAAAGAGTATCCTGTCCGTCTTCTCGCTTATGTCTGTCGCCATGACCTGGAACTCGAGGCCGACGTGCCTGCCGAAGTCCTTCAGGAAGGCTATCCCGAATTCTTCGGCCGTTTCCTTGAGAGGAGCCTCAGCGGAGACCGGGGTCACGGCTGCCTCCTCCTGTCCGTTGTCCTCCTCGCTACCTCTTAATTTCACGGTGATGCGCACCTTTTTCGTGCCCAGGAGGCCGAGAATGCCCTTGGTGTCCACCTCTTTGACCTCTATATCGAGGTCCCTTTCATCGACATTCAATTCCTGGGAGGCCTTCCTGACGGCCTCCTCATATGTCTTTCCTTCGAACTCGAGCGTTTCCATGTGTCTTTTCTCCTTACCGGGCCATCTTGATCTTCTTGTTGATGTAGTACTGCTGAGCGATGGAGGCGACGTTGTAGACGAGCCAGTATAGTACGAGTCCCGACGGGAAGCCCCAGAAGATGAAGGTAAAGACGATGGGCATGAACATCATCATTTTCTGCTGCATCGGATCGGTGCTTGTCGGTGTCATTTTCTGCTGTATGACCTGGGTGACACCCATTATAAGCGGCAGGAGCCTGATGGGGATGGTGTACCCCATGACGGTGAAGGAGAAGAGGTCTTCCGGTGCCGACAGGTCGTTGATCCACCAGATAAAAGGGGCATGCCTGAGTTCGATGGCACCGGAAAGTGCTTTGTAGAGGGCGAAGAACACAGGGATCTGGGGCAGCATGGGAAGACACCCGCTCATCGGGTTGACGCCCCGTGACTTGTAGATCTGCATCAGTTCCTGGTTCAGCCGGGCCTTGTCATTCTTGTACTTCTCCTGCAGTTTCTTGATCTCGGGCTGGACTGCTTGCATTTTCGCCATGTTCCTGAAACTCATGACGCTTAAGGGGTGAAAGATCACCTTGATAAGGATGGTAAGGAGGATAATGTCGATACCGTAGTTGTGTGTGAAGCGGTTGAAGAAATCGAGAAGCCACACGAGGGGCTTCGCTATGATGTCGAACCATCCGAAATCTATGATCTTTTCGGCTTTCACGTTAAGGCTTGCCAGTACATTGCCTTTCTTGGGGCCGAAGTAGAGCTTGCCCGCGAGCTTGTTCGCTGCCGGAGCGAGGCGGATATAGGGTATATCCTTGTCGGTCTTTCCGATGGAAAGTGCCGGTTTCTTGTCCTCCGAGGGGATGTAGATGAACGTGAAGAAACCTTCGTCGAATCCCGCGTACTGGTAGTTCTTGTTAAAATTGAGCGTTTCCTTGATGGAGTCGATCTGATTCAGGCTTTTGCCGTCAAAGACGAATGGACCCTTAAAAACGTAGCTCGAGTCCTTTTTCTCGGATATCACCGCGAAATCCGCCAGCACACCCTGGGCCTTCGACTCCTCGACCTCTACCGAGAGATCGATGGTGTAGGTGTCCGGATAGAAGGTATACGTCTTTTTCAGCTTCGTACCGTTCTCAAGGGCACCTGTCATGGTTATGGACGCGGGGCTGTCCTTGACGGTCAGGCCGGCCTTGTCGGCCTTGAAGTAAGTGCGGTCAAAGGACCCGTTCTGGTGAATGGCGGGATTGTACACGTATGGTCCTACATCCTGAATGAGTTCCTTCTCTTCCGTTCCCTTGACGGTTGCCTTGTAATCCTTGAGCTTGACGCTCGATATCCCTCCCCCAAGGTCGGTCAGGGTTACGTCAAGATAGGGTGTTGATACGGCAACGGTCTTGGTCACCTTTTTGTGCGTCGGCTGGGCGGTGACGGGGGAGGGTGGAGATGTCCCGGTTGCCGTCCGGGAGGCATCGGTCGCGGCCGCCGGTTTCGGAGCCTCACCCTTGGGTGCCGGCTGGGTCTCGGTTTGCGGTTGCTGCGGTGCCTGCTTCGGCATGAAGTAGGTCTGGAACACGAAAAGCATGGCCATCGTCATTACAAGCACGATGATGGTGCGTTTATCCATTCGTTACCTCCGTTATGGTACGGGGTCATATCCGCCCGGGAACAGCGGATTGCACTTCAATATACGCTTGAGCCCCAGGAGCGTACCTCTCCAGACACCCTTTTTTTCAATGGCTTCGATCATGTACTGGGAACATGTCGGGTAGAACCGGCACTGAACGGGCAAAAAAACGGAAAAAGTCGCCCTGTATAATCTCACGATGAAAATGATGGTTTTCTTCATTACCTGATGCTTGTGCGCCTTTTCGTCGAAGAAAGGAGGGCCGTGAGTTCCGGTTCCATGCCTCCCATGGTGAGGCTTTCGGGCAATCCCTTGACCCTGATGAGGCTGTTCGAATCTTCCCTGAAGAGGTCCTTATGTAACCGGAAGAATTCCTTCACGATCCTCTTCACTCTGTTGCGCACTACTGCAACCCCCGTTCTTTTGCGTATAGTGACGGCAAACCTTTTGATACCGCACCGATTCTCTGCGGCGAGCAGGACGAAATGGGCCGTCTCTGAACATTTTGTCCACGCTGCAGCGCGAAAGTCCCCCCTCTTGAGCCTTTCTCGTTTCTTCAGGGTGCAGATCATCAGGTTACATTCTACTGGCGGCGGTCATTGCGGTGGTTGCCGCCAATGCCCCTATTCGGACCCTTCCGGGCCGATCAAACGGCGAGGTTCTTCCTGCCTTTTGCCCGTCTACGCCTGATCACCTCGCGGCCGGAAGTGCTTCTCATTCGCACAAGGAAACCGTGCGTTCTCTTTCTGCTTTTGTTGTGAGGCTGGTAGGTTCTCTTCATCTTT
>LVAA01000259.1 GCA_001603955.1 Syntrophobacterales bacterium Delta_02
GTCAGATGTGTATAAGAGACAGACCATATTGACTTTGAAAGCAAAATATAAATTGTAAGAACGGAGGCGCGAGATATGCTTTTTATACAGATCATGAAGGACGGGGGACCGTTGATGTGGATCATCTTCGGGTGCAGTCTGTTGGCGATGTTTATTTTTCTGGAGAAGTGGTTTCAGTTCCACCGCGACCAGGTCAATGTCAGCGAATTGGTTCGCGGCCTGATCAACGTGTTGCGGCGCAACGGTTACATCGAGGCGATCAGCCTGTGCGACAACACGCCGGGACCGGCGGCGCGAATCCTGACCGCCGCCATTCTGGCCCGTGAACAGGGAGAGGATCTCGAAGAAGTCAAACAATCGATCATGGATGCGAATCTGGTGGAGGTGCCGAAGCTTGAACGGCATTTGAATCTGCTGTTGACGATCGGTTTTATCTCGCCGTTGCTCGGGATGCTCGGGACGGTGCTCGGGATCATGCGGGCATTTCAGACGATTCATGCGAAGACCGGCTATCTTTCCGCGGCGGACCTTTCCGGCGACATCGGCATGGCGCTGGTGACCATGGTCGGCGGGTTGTGCCTGTCGATTCCCTGTTATGTGGCTTACAATTATCTTACCTCGCGGGTGGTTACAATGACCCAGGATATGGAAAAGGCCGCGTCCGACATTATCCACTTTTTCAAACATCATGAACGCGAGCAGGCCGAAGGGCAGAAATGAAAGATTTATTCAGCCAGAGTTTCAAGACTAAATTGAAGATAATCGGTGACCGGCCCGACATGACGCCGATCATCGGATTGTTTTTTATTCTGCTCTTGTTTTTCATGCTCGGCAGTTCATTCGTCCAGGTGACCGGGTTGAAAGTGGAACTGCCGGAGGTCGGCGCTCCCAGCGTGATCGGAGTGGAGAAATACGTGATCACGGTGGCCAACACGGCCGGCGGCGTCGAAATCAGTTTCAACGATCGCCTGGTGAATATGGACAGTCTGCGGCAGGAATTGGTAATGGTTTCTACTTATTCGCGGATGGGGACGGTGGTGATCGCCGCCGACAAGAACGTGCCGATCAACGTGGTCGCCAAAATCATTTCGATGGCCGAACGCGCCCGGCTGACGGTAGTGTTGCTGACGCTGCCCCAGCGCGAACAGAGAGACGCGGTATTTGAACAGCAATAGCGGGTGGTTATGAGTCCACAGGAAAAAAGCAGGCGGAGTTACCGCCGGATCATGATCGCGGCATTGATCACCATGTTGGTGGTGAATGCGTTGTTCGTGGTGCTTTTTAATTATTCGCCGCCGCCGCCGCCGAAGGTACCGGTGAAGCCATTCCGCACGATGATGCTGGATTTAAGCTCGCCGCAACGCCATTGGTACCATGACGTGGACAAGTGGTTCCATTATCAGAATCCATCGTTGTCGTCCCGTCCCGATTATGAATTCGGCTATAGCCGATATGCCCGGAGGGCGCCTTACCGGGCGGTTTTGCCGCCGCAATTGCCGGTGCCGCCGGAACTGATCGTCCGGATGCGGATTCTGCCTTTCGAAATGCTGCACGGGGGGCGTTATCCGTTGTCCGCGGTAAGCCGTGCCGAGCTTCAGGGCCTGCGGACCATTGATCCGCGCGGCATTGATATCGTCTATCCAAAAACGGACCCGGTGTCGTATCCGCTGGCGGTATCGAACGGGATTCCGTTGCGCAATATTCATTTCGGCGCGGTGGACGTGCCGTCGGGCAGTGCTCCGACCCGGGTGCGGCTGAACGCCGGAGAAGCGGGGATGCTGCCGCGCGCCGTGATTACCGGTTCCAGCGGCAACGCGGTACTGGACCGGGAAGCGGTCCGGGCGCTTCTGGAGTATGCGAACCGGTCGCCTTTACAGCCGGGCAGTTCCCATGAGCTGGTGGTTTATTGGCAGAAGGAGGGGAATGCGTCATGATCGGGATCGATTTTTATTGGGGGTTTGTGTTGTACCTCGGTGTATGGCTGGTTACGATCTTCATCCTGTGGATTCGCGAACTGCGGCGGCTCCGGCTGTACGACTTGAAGGTGGGCAAGAACGAACTGTGCAAATGCAACAACTGCCATTATAACTTTTTGATGAACAATAATTCGAATATTTCCAGGTGTCCGCGCTGCAATGCCATGTGTATTCTGCGCAAGCGCCGTTAACGGACGGGGGCTTACAGCATGAACCGAAATTTTTACCTGAATATCGTCGCCACGCTGATTTTGTTGATCCTGATTTTTTTCGGGGTGACGATGGTGGGGGTATTTGACCGGATGCGTTTCGAGCAGGAAGCGAATCGCCGCGCCATTGCGGAATTAAGCGACGCGGTCCGAAATTTTCGTGCCGCGCCGGTGTTGGTTACGGGCACTGGTGCGGCGAGGCCGGGAATCGTGGATACTCCGGCGGCCAACCGGGAATTTTACGACCCGGACGCCACCCCCGGCGGCAGGATCATCTACACGGTCATGGCCGATACCGGCAATATGAATTACCTGATCAACAACGAGG
>LVAA01000260.1 GCA_001603955.1 Syntrophobacterales bacterium Delta_02
CAGAAAAATATTGAATGTGGTGCCGTGCCCAAGTTCGCTCTGCACGTCTATGCGCCCACCGAGCTTTTCAAGAATGGTGTAGCAGATGGCAAGGCCAAGCCCTGTGCCCTCGCCCACCTTCTTGGTGGTAAAGAAGGGGTCGAAAATCTGCCGCAGGGTTTCCTGATCCATGCCCGGCCCTGTATCGGTAAAGGAAACGCGCACTCCGGTGCGCCAGGGCTGCGTGCTGACGGTCAGGGTGCCATTCTTGCCCATGGCATCAATGGCATTGTCTATCACATTGATGAATATCTGTTCAAGCTGGGCCGGGTCGGACAAAATTACGGGAACATGGGCATCGTACTGCCGCACAATGGCAATGTTGCGATTGGCGGCCTCGGTTTTGAGCATCTCCACGGCCTGATCGGCCAGGGAACTGATAAGAATTTCCGTGCGGCCAGGATTCATGCGCCGCCCAAAGCCCAGCATGCGTTGGGTTATGCCCTTGGCGCGCTTGACGTGCTGCTCGATTTTTTCCGTACTGTCAAAAATCTCTTTGTAATTCTTCATGGTTGACGGGTCTTCATCGTCCAGCAGGTCACGTATCCAGCCCGCGTTTTCCTGAATGAGCATCAGGGGATTGTTGACCTCGTGCGCCACGCCAGCCGCCATCTTGCCCAGAGCTGCCATCTTGCTTGACTGCAACATGCGCGCGTCAATGTGGGCCTGTTTTTGATCCGAGGCTTCAAGCGAAGCCACAAGCCGCCGGGTGCACAGCTCCGCGCCCATGCAGGTCAGCGCGCCGCCAAGCAGGGTAAAGAAGAGTATCAGGGCCTTGAGCTGCCGCAGGGGCTTGAGGCTGTCGCGCACATCATCCATGACCACCAGCACCCAGGGCATGGAGTCCAGCCGCATCATGGCCACCACCATTTCTTCGCCGCTGGGTATGGTGGCATGCATGGTCACAACGTTGTTGCGGGTCAGGTTCTCCTGCGGCAGGGCAAAGCTGCCCATGATCTCGCCGTAAAAACGTGAACTCGTTTGCAAGATACCGTTATTACTTACAATAAAAGCGTCGCTATGCGGGCCGGAATAAATGCGCCGCAGCAGGGCGTCGATGGCGTCCATGTCAATGGTGGCGCGCATGATGTAGCTGCGCCCGCCTTCGTGCCGCAACACGGCAATGATAAAATGCGGCACATGCCGGTAGCCCATGAACACATCGCTGACGTACACGCCCTTGCGCACCACTTCTGAA
Organism: Syntrophobacterales bacterium Delta_02; assembly: GCA_001603955.1. Classification (GTDB taxonomy): domain Bacteria; phylum Desulfobacterota; class Syntrophorhabdia; order Syntrophorhabdales; family Syntrophorhabdaceae; genus Delta-02. Next base: position 1,238 of record LVAA01000260.1, read on the forward strand.
AACCAGGGCGCTTCCGAATAATTGGCGTCGCGCAGGTCAAACGGCCCCACATAGGAAACATGACGGCCATCCATGCCGATGATGCCAAGATCCACAAACGAGCGGCTGTTGCTTTGTAGCACGGAGAAAATTTCGCTCAGGCGCGCAGGGTTGCTCAAGTCAGAATACGGGTGGGTGAAGGCCAGATTTTTGACCTGCGCGATGCGCTCCACCATGAAGGTATCAAGGGCGCGGTGCTTGCTGCTGATGACAGCCTCAATGCCCGCAGTGATTTTTTCGTCATAAATGGCGCTGAGCCTGTCCAGACAAAAAATCCCCAGAGCAACCAGAGGCGTAAGAGCCATGAGCAGCAGCGTTATCAGCAAACGGCGGTAAATGGCCCTGTAGCCTCGGTGGGATGCAGGCACGGTGGACGACATTAACGGGCCTCCTGAGATGGAGAATCAGCAACGCCAGCCAGGGATTCCCCCCTGAAAAGCGCCCGGCAGTGGGCCAGCATTTCCTGGCGGCGGGCCGCAACCTGGCCTGGGTCCTGCATGATCATGTCGAGCTGGCGGGTGTGGATGGTCATATAC
>LVAA01000261.1 GCA_001603955.1 Syntrophobacterales bacterium Delta_02
GTCTTGCAATCGCTGATTGTAGAGACAGCAAAGCAACCTGGGGTCATCTATCTTGCCGTCATTGACCGTAGTGGCAAGATTCTGGCCCACAGCGATCCAAACAAAGTGGGAAGAAGCCTTGCACAAACCGAGTTGCCAGACTTTTCGCCTGAAGATGCCGTTAAACCCGTACTGACAAACAGCGTTGTATCAAATCTGTTTGAAGTTTACCGGGGCTTTTCCCCTTTGCAGGATATCTCCGGCCGCAGCCACGAACATGATGGGCATGCCTCCATGCATTGGGACGTGCAGCCGGAAGACTCCTCGCTGATGACGCCGGCAAAGGCCACTAGCTATGCATTTGTTGGCATAGACAGAAAACCGTTTACCGAAGCCTTGTCGGTTGATTATTGGAACAACATCCTGGCGGCGTCCATTGTGGCGGCCTTTGGTCTTGCTGGGGTTATTTCGCTATTTTGGGCGCACAGTTACAAACGTTCGCGGCGCAAACTAAAAGGGAGCAAGGCATTTGCCGAAGCCGTGGTAACCAGCCTGCCGGTCGGACTTATTACCAGCGATCCTGACGGCAAAATCAGCATGATCAACGAGACTGCACGCACCATGCTTGGCATTGCCGACCAAGGTATTGACGACATGGCGGTGGCAGATATTCAAGGCCTGGATTGGCAGGCCATTGCGTCAACTCTGATGGGTAAGAGAAAGGTTTTTGAACGCGAAATGGATTTTGTCTCGCCTGATTCAGAGGCTGTGCCTATCAGTGTCAGCGCATCGGAGATTCGCGACGAAGACGGACTTTTTTTAGGCCATCTGTATATTCTCAGGGACATCGCAGAAGTAAAGCGATTGCAGGCCGAGGTGCAGCGCAATGAACGCCTGACTGCCCTGGGCAACCTGGCGGCTGGCGTTGCCCATGAAATACGCAATCCCCTCAGCTCAATCAAAGGGCTTGCGTCATTTCTGGCAAGCAAAATGGCGCCCGGCGGGGCGGAAGAAGATGCCGCAAAAACTATGGCTTTTGAGGTAAATCGTCTGAACAGGGTAGTTTCAGAGCTGCTTCAGTTTGCTCGCCCCAACGCCATTGCCCTGACCAGCACCGATATAAATGATGTTATCACGAGGGCCTTGCGCCTGGCCGACTCAGATATTAACTCCAGAGGCATAACCGTACGGTTCAAGCCTGATACTGAATTTCCCCCGGTTAACATCAACGCCGAGCGGATGACGCAGGCCTTGCTCAACCTGTTTTTGAATGCAGTACAGGCCATGGAGCAGGGTGGCATTCTTGGTGTGCGTATGGAAAAGAAAGACGATAGCATGTTTGCAATAGTTGTTACCGATACCGGCAAGGGCATGGATAAAAAAACGCTTGCCGCAATTTTTACGCCATATTTTACCACCAAGGGAGCGGGCACTGGCCTTGGCTTACCCATAGTCCATCAAATCGTTGAAGGCCATGCCGGTAAAATTTCAGTTGCAAGCACGCCAGGGGTGGGCAGCGTATTTACCATGCTGCTGCCATTGCATAAAGGTCAGGAGAAGTAACCATGGCAAGAAACAGAACACAGATACTGGTGGTTGACGATGATCAGGGACACCGTTCAACCCTTGCCACACTGCTTTCAGACTGGGGGCATCGTGTAACTGCCGTAGTGGATGGAGAGTCTGCAGTCGACACGTGCAAAAATTCTCCCTTTGATCTGGTGCTCATGG
>LVAA01000088.1 GCA_001603955.1 Syntrophobacterales bacterium Delta_02
ATATATAATAATGTAGGTTTCTACGCCCGGGACAACCGGGAAGGAGCATACTAGGGGACGACACCATGGGTTTTTTTGAAAAGATAAAGAACGGCCTGACAAAGACCCGGGACCAGCTCAAAACGAAGATCGAATGGATGGTCTCGGGAAAACCGATCGAAGAGGATGCCTTCGATGAGATAGAGGAGGCACTTATACTGGCCGACGCCGGCCTTGAGACAACGGAGCTCCTCGTGGATTCCCTCAAGGGGAAATGGAAGCGCGGACTCATCCGCACCATGGACGACATCAGGTCTGCCATGAAGGAAGAGGTGGAGAAGCTCCTCACCCCTATCGAGGCCCCGCTCACCGCGAACGGCAGCAAACCCTTCGTCATTCTCACCCTGGGTGTGAACGGCGTCGGCAAGACGACGACGATCGCAAAGATGGCCGGCATTTACCTGAAGGACGGCAGGAAGGTCCTCCTGGGAGCCTGTGACACCTTCCGGGCGGCCGCCATCGAACAGCTCGACGTCTGGGCGAAACGGCTCGACGTGGAAATGGTAAGGCACGCCGATGGGTCTGACCCCGCGGCGGTTGCCTTTGATGCGGTCAAGGCGGCAAAGTCCCGGGCCGCGGACATCGTCATCCTCGACACGGCGGGCAGGCTCCACACAAAGGCGAACCTCATCGAGGAGATGAAGAAGATACATCGCGTCGTGGCAAAAGAGGTTGCGGGCGCCCCGCACGAGGTGCTCCTCGTCGTGGACGCCACGAACGGCCAGAACGCCATCGCTCAGGCCAAGACATTCAACGAAGCTGTGGGCGTCACGGGCATCGTCATCACGAAGCTCGACGGTACGGCGAAGGGCGGCTTCATCCTCCCCATAGCCCACCTCCTGCGCATACCCGTCAGGTACGTGGGTGTGGGCGAAAAGCTCGACGACCTCATACCCTTCAACGCGAAGGAATTCGCGGAAGCGATGTTCGAGTAAAAAGAAAATGACCAATGATCAAATTCCAATGACCAGATAAACAGACAACAACCAATAACCAGAGTGATACAGGCAGTCCGTTTTGCCCTTCCCTTTTTTCAATTGGTCATTGTCTTTTTCATTGGTTATTGGAATTTGATCATTGGTCATTCTTCTTTCCCGGGGAAGCTCCGGGGAGTCAGTCTGGCAGGTGCCATAGATCTATTTTAGACAGATGCGGGAATTTCGTCGTTGATCATTGCTCCCTTGTTCAAGCATTGATCCCGGTCATTCGTTCTTAAGGACTATCTCCCCCGTCGCTATCTTTTCCAGCGTTGCCGGGTAGACGATGTGTTCCTGTTCGAGGACGCGGGCAGCCAGGGTTTCAGGGGTATCACCGGGCATTACGGGAACGCGCACCTGGGCCAGTATGGGCCCCCTGTCGTATTCCTCGTCGACGAGATGCACCGTCACGCCGGACTCTGTCTCACCCGCCGCGATGACGGCCTCGTGGACGTGCATGCCGTACATCCCCTTGCCGCCGTGTTTCGGCAGAAGCGCCGGGTGGATGTTGAGGATGCGCCCCTTGAAACGGGAAAGAGTCCTCGGCCCGAGCTTCTTCATGTAACCCGCAAGTGCAACGACATCGACCTTGTGGCGCACCAGCGCATCGAGGATCGCCTGGTCCAGGCCGTCCGGGTCGGGATGGGTCGTGCCGCTCAAGTGGTAGCTTGGAATACCCTCCACCTGTGCCCGCTCGAGGGCACGGGAATCGCCGTTGTTGCTGATGACGACCACCGGCGCGGCATGCAGCCTCCCCGCCCTGCAGGCATCGATGATGGCCTGCATATTGCTCCCCCCATGTGACGCAAGAAACCCTATATTCATAACACCCCCTGACAAACTAAAGTAGGATCCTGAATTCCAGACGAGACCGCCCGGATCACCCCGTCTCTCGCCTTTCCCTTGAAACCTGGAACCTGAGACTATCTTCTCAGGACAAACCCTCTCCAGGCGTTCTTCCGCGCCTCCATCACGGGCTCCCAGGGAATGAACAGCCTCAGGGCCTCTTTCTTCTCCCGGCCGATGATACCCGAGGCGATGAGGGTCCCTTTATTATTCAACAGTCCCATGATGTGCCCGGACGAAAGGGCGAACGTGCGGATGTCGAGATTGGCAAGGACAACATCGTACCTGCCGCCGACATCCATCAGGTCGGCACAGACCACCTCTATGCGCGACGCCCCGTTGACGAGGACGTTCTTCTGTGCTGAAAGGACGGCGTCCAGGTCGTTGTCGACGGCGAAGACGCGCCGCGCTCCCTTCAGGCGCGCGTACAAGGACAGCAGCGCGGAACCGCAGCCGAGATCGAGAACACGCTTCCCTGAGAGATCGACCTGTCTCATGAGCTTCATCATGAGCCGTGTCGATTCATGCCTTCCCGTGCCGAAGGCCATCCCGGGCTCGATGGTGATGTATGTGACACCCTTGCGTTTCCTGTTCCAGGGTGCCCGGATGACGATATCCTCCACCGTAACGGGCCGGAAGTATCGCTTCGCCATCTCCGAGTAATCGCGATGCGGCTCCTCGGTAATAGAAACTTCTCCAATACAGATACCGCTTTGCCGCATCGCCGCCAGGAAGGTCTCCACCTCCTCCGGGTAGGCCCTCACAAACGTCTTCCCCTCCTCTTCCACGACCCATATTCCCGACGGGGAGTGGAGCGTGTAGACCTCCTCGGGAAGCAATTCCTGCGCGCCCTCGTCGACCTCGACGTCGACACGCTTCACTGTCTTTGGCACATCGCCCTTCACGAACACCTCCCGGCAGGTCTCCCCCACATCGGTCACACCGCCCCATCTCTTGTTTGTTGCCCATCGATGCCCTATGCGAGATTATAGCGGAAAGACCCTGCATTATCAATCGCGACAGATGGAAAGAACGCTCTACCCCCGGGGCTTCGCCTTCCTCGTCTTTCCCGGGTTTGTGCATCTCTCCAGCCTGGAACGTGGAACTTTGAACATGGAACTTTCTTTTATCTCGCTTCGTTGACACTGATCCACGCTCCTGTTATAGTACACACACCGCGTCTTGACGAAGGCAGTCCCCGGGCAAGCCGTCCACGGAAAGCGCGGCACAGTCATGTACGAGGAAAGATTCTATCGCCGGATATCGAAGCCCGCGGAACTCGCCTGCTACGAGGTACGATACAGGGAAACAGACCTCTTCTGCTGCACCGACGGCGACCTCAGTCCTTTCATAAAGGAACGGGTCCTTTTCTACCGGAACCAGCTCGAGGAGTACATCCGCACAAGGCCTTCCTTTGAGGAGAGTCTCGCGCCTATCGAGGATGACCGTTTTGCGCCCGCCCTCGCCGGCGAGATGATACGCGCCGCCGCCCTCGTTGGAGTGGGACCGATGGCGACCGTAGCCGGCGCCATCGCCGAGTACGTGGGCCGTGACATCATGCCGCTGACCCGCGACTTCATCATTGAGAACGGCGGTGACATCTATCTGCGAACATCGGAGAAGCGCACCATACAGATCCATGCCGGGCCCTCTCCCTTCAGCGGACGTATCGGGATCGCACTCAAGCCCGCCCCCGAGCCCCGGGGGGTCTGCACCTCGTCGGGAACGGTGGGCCATTCCTTGAGTTTCGGCAGGGCGGATGCCGTCTGTGTCGTGGGTAGCTCCTCTCTTTTCGCCGACGGACTTGCAACTTGCCTCGGTAATAGTGTAAAAAAAAAGGACGATATCGCTGCCGCCGTCGAAAAAGGACAGCGCTTTCCCGGTGTAACGGGGATATTGATCATACTGGGCGATCAGCTCGGCGCCTGGGGAGATCTTGACATCGTCGAAATATAACCCGTGAGTCCGCCGGCAGGGCTCGAACGAAATATGCGAGGACTCGATGAAGAAGAGGATCATTCTCCGCTTTAAGAAAGATACCATCGACAAGCCGATCGTCTACCGGCTTGTCAAGGATTACAATCTCGTTTTCAACATCCTCAGGGCCAACATATCCCCCAGGGCAGAGTCTCTCATGGTCATGGAGGTGGAGGGTACGGAGGCAAATTTCAAAAAGGCCGTCAGGTACCTCAAAGATCTCAACATCGACACGGAGCCCATGGAGCAGGATATCAACCGCGACGAGACCCGGTGCGTCCACTGCGGCCTGTGCACCAGCGTCTGCGCCCCCGGAGCTCTCTTCATCAGGGACAGGAAGGTCATGAAAGTGGAGTTCGATTACACCCGCTGTGTCGCCTGCGAACTCTGTGTCAAGGTGTGCCCGGTCAAGGCCATGAACGTCTCCTTCGAGTAAGAACGTGCCGGCACCCAGGATATATTTAGACAACAACGCCACAACGCCCATCCATCCCCGGGTCGCGGACGCGGTGAGGCCTTTTCTCAACGGCCTCTTTGGAAACCCTTCAAGCCTCCATTTTGCAGGACGGGATATCAAGCACGCTTACGAGACAGCCAGGGAACAGATAGCCTCCATCATCGGCGCCGGGTTGAACGACATCGTCATCACGAGTTGCGGCAGCGAGGCTGACAACCATGCCATCAAGGGCATCGCCTACGCGGCGGGAAAAGGCCATATCATAACATCGGCTGTTGAACATCCCGCCGTGCTCAACTGTTGCAGATATCTCGAGACACGGGGGTTTCCCGTAACCTATCTTCCTGTCGACGGGTATGGCCTTGTCGATCCCGCTGATGTGAAGGATGCCATCAGGAAGGACACCATCCTTATCTCCGTCATGTATGCGAACAACGAAACAGGCACGGTGATGCCCATCGCCGATATTGCCCGCATCGCCCGCGAAAGGGAGATCCCCTTTCATTCCGACATGGTGCAGACCCTGGGCAAGATAGATGTGGATGTGACAGCCCTCGGCGTCGACCTCGCCAGCTTTTCGGGGCACAAGGTTTACGCCCCGAAGGGAGTGGGAGCCCTTTACATACGCGAAGGCTTCACACTCGACAATCTCATCCACGGCGGCCACCAGGAATCGGGAAGACGGGCGGGGACGGAGAACGTCATCGGCATCGTCGCCTTCGGCAGGGCCTGCGAACTGGCGAGAGAGGAGATGAGCGAGCGGCGCGAAACGATCGAACGGCTGCGGAGGCGTCTCCTGGACGGTATCCTGGAGCGTATAGACCACGTGCGCCTCAACGGGCATCCCCTTCAGAGGATCCCCAACACGCTCAATCTCAGTTTCGAGTTCGTCGAATCGGAATCGCTTCTGCTTGCCCTCGACACGAAGGGTGTTGCCGTATCATCGGGCTCCGCCTGCTCATCGGGTTCCTCGGAACCTTCACATGTCCTGACGGCAATGGGCCTATCGGGGCCCCTGTGCCAGAGCGCCCTTCGCTTCAGCCTGGGACGGGACAACACGCAAGCCGACGTAGACTACGTCCTTAACATCCTCCCGGGAATAGTGGCCAGACTGCGGGAGATGTCACCGTTTTATAAAGAAACGTTTTAGGTTTTAAGTTTTAAGTTTTAAGTTTTAAGGAAAAGATCAAACAAAAGAAGGCGTTTTAAGTTTTAGGTTTTAAGTTTTAGGTTAAATGCAGGAAGAACCCCGGGGTTTTCCGGGCGATACCGGAGCATCCCGCCAACTCCTCCGTCTTTGGCCTTTTACTTAAAACCTAAAACTTAAAACCGTTTTGTTACCATGAAACCCGGTTTCTTCATTCATACCACCGGCTGCAGGGCCAATCAGTGGGATTCTTCGGTCATTGCGGGGAATCTCCAGGGGGCTGGTTATGCGCCCGCGGGTGCCGACCTGGCCGACCTGGTGGTGATCAACGCCTGCACGGTCACAGAAGGCGCCGTCAGGGACATACGCCGTTTCATAAACCGCGTAAGGAGGGAAAACCCGGGCGCGAAGGTGGTCCTTGCCGGCTGTCACCCGCAGGCTTATCCCGACAACACTTTCGGCGCGGACCTCGTCCTGGGACAAGCCGAGAAACTGTCGCCCGACCAATACGCCCGGGCGGCGGGCATCTTTGTGGGCCCGCGGGAATCCCTGGCCATGGACAAGGCACCGGAAGATGCCGCCATGGCGGGCAAGACACGGTTCTTCTTCAAGATCCAGGACGGTTGCGACAGGTTCTGCAGCTATTGCGTCGTGCCTTACGCGAGGGGAAAGCCGCGCAGCAGGCCGCTCGCGGAGATGCTCCGCACCATGGAGACGCTAAGGGACAGGGGCATGCAGGAAGTGGTCCTGACGGGTATCGAGATATCGGCATGGCACGACCCGGAGACAGGGGCGGGCCTCACGGAACTCATCGCCATCCTCGAGGACGCCCCCACCCCGCCGCGGATACGCCTGAGTTCCATCGATCCCCTTATGTTCGACACGGCCTTTATCGAAGCGGCCGCCTCCTCGCGCAAGCTGGCAAGGAGCTTCCACATCCCTCTGCAAAGCGCGTCCGATCCGGTGCTCGCCGCCATGCGGCGGCCTTACCGTCAGAAAGATGTTAGGCAGATCCTCGACAGGATCCTCGCGAGGATGCCTGACGCCGGGATCGGCATGGACGTAATCGCGGGATTCCCCGGCGAGGGCGAGGACCTCTTCGAAGAGACCCGGGCGTTCCTGGAATCATGCCCCGTCTACTACCTCCACGTCTTCCCCTATTCGTTGCGGCCCGGTACGGCGGCGGCCCTCATGGAAGACATGGTTCCGCAGGGGACCAGGAAGGCCAGGGTGAGGGTTCTCAGGCAGATAGACGTGAGGAAACGGGACGCCTTCCACCACCGTTTCACCGGCAGCCGGGTAAGGATCATCCCCGAAGGCAAGCGCTGCCTTGGCCGCTACATGCGGGGATACACGGACAATTACATGCCCGTCCACATCCCCTACGACAGGAGACTGGAGAACAGGATGGTGGAGGTCAGGATAAACAAGGTGGAGGCGGGGATCGTCCTGGGGGAAATAGCAGGACAGAACGACGAATGACGCCGGCTCTTCAAGGATCGTCGGCCCAATTACTGACCGGCGCACACGCCCGGTACGGTCTCTTCGTTTTCCTGGAACCTGAAACGTGAAACCTTCTTTATTTCGTTATTGTAATTTGGTCAATTGGTTATTATCCTTTATTGGTCATTGTCTTTTTGTTTGGTTATTGTAATTTGGTCAATTGGTTATTATCTTCCTAGGAGTTGTCGATGTCCGCTTTCGGTGTATCTATCGTCTGGCTTGCCAAGATCCTCAACCTGGCCCTAACCGTCTATTTCTGGGTGATCTTCGCGCGGGCACTCTTTTCGTGGATACGGCCCAACCCGTATAATCCCATAGTCCGGACCGTGTACAGGCTCGTCGATCCCCTCACCAACCGCATAAGGAGGATGCTGCCCACCCGGTTCGGCATGATCGATATCGCCCCCTTCCTTCTCATGCTCATCATCGTCTTCCTCCAGGAGGCGGTGACGAGGCTCCTGCTCCACCTTGCCCTCAGGCTTTAGGGGACGCGCCATGAACGTGGAGATCAGGGTGATACCCAACGCGAAAAAGAGGGCGATAGCGCGTACTCCGGCGGGGATCACCGTCAGGCTCACGGCCTTGCCCCTCGAAGGCAAGGCGAACGACGAGCTGATCCGGTACCTGTCTGACATTCTCAAGGTCAAACGATCGGCCATCAGGATCCTTAAGGGTGAGAAGGACAGACGCAAAGTGCTCGAGCTTCCGATCGATGAAAAAGAGCTGGAGGCCCTTCTGGGCGGGCTCGCGTAAGGGGCAGCCTCAAGACATGGGACCGCTCCCCTCCTTCGCGCCGAAACAACCGCTCCGCGGGCTTCTTCCAACAAAAAGGCAAGAGTTACAACAGGTTAATTTCCTTGACAAGAAAATGGTAAACTCTTTATATTATCTATCTTCAAAAGAAGGCGACCCGTGTTGATACGACTCTCGGAAATAGAAGACGTACTGGTCGTGAAGGGTGAGATGGACACTGCACGATTCCAGAAGACTGACGATACCCAATTCACGCTGCTCGCGCCGGTGCGCTACGAGCTTGCCGTCACGAAGTTCGATGATACCGTCAGCATCGAAGGACCCGTCACGTTCGAGGCATCGCTGTCCTGTTCACGCTGCCTCGAGGATTTCGACCTCTCGATGTCCCTTCAGATGGCCATCAAGCTCACCCCGAAAAGCACGCTTCCCGAAGCGGCGGAGATGGAGCTTCACAATGACGACCTCGATGTTTACTACTACGAAGGCGATGAGATAGACCTCGATCCCTTCGTCTACGAGGAGGTCATGCTCAACATCCCGGTGAGGCCGCTGTGCAGTGAAGAATGCAGAGGGATATGTCCGACCTGCGGCAGGAACAGGAATATCGAACCCTGCGATTGTCCCGAGGCGCCCTCGAGCCTCCTCGGTGAAAAACTGAAATCTTTTTTAAACTGACAAGGAGTAGACCATGGCTGTACCAAAAAGAAAAACTGCGAAGGCAAGACGGGACAAGAGACGCTCGCACTACACCGCATCACCCGTTGCCGTGGTGGCTTGCCCGAACTGCAAGGAGCCGAAACTTCCCCATGCCGTTTGCCCCAAGTGCGGAATGTACAAAGGCAAACAGTATATAGCGGTCGAGGAAGCCTGAACCAACGGATGATACGGATCGCCGTCGACGGAATGGGTGGCGACTTTGCGCCCCGGGAGATCGTGAAGGGGGCACAGTCGATCTCCCGTGAGGGTCTGGCTTCCATCGTCCTCGTCGGCGACGAGCAAAAGATGCGGCCCTTCGTGACGGACCATGCGAATCTTGACATGGTCCACACGCCTGTTTGCGTGGACATGAACGAGGCCCCTTCGAACGCTCTCAGGAAGAAGAGGGATTCTTCCATGAACAAGGCGTTCGAGCTGCACAAGAGCGGCGAGGTCCAGGCCGTTGTTTCCGCCGGGAATTCCGGCGCGGCCATGGCTTTCGCTATTTTCACACTCGGCCGGATACCCGGCGTCGACCGGCCCGCTATAGCGACGCTTCATCCGCGCATGGGTGAAGGCGTTTCCATCCTCCTCGACGCCGGCGGCACCGTGGACTGCAAGCCCACGCATCTCACCCAGTTCGCCCTGATGGGCAATGCCTTCGCTGCCTCCGTCCTGGGGATCGCGTCCCCCCGCGTGGGGATCCTCTCGAACGGGGAAGAGGAGACGAAGGGCAACGAACTGACCCGGGATGCGCATGCTCTCATCAAGGAGTTCGGCCTCAACTACCTGGGCTACGTGGAAGGCACCGACATGTACAACGGCAGGACCGATGTCGTGGTGAGCGATGGTTTTGTCGGCAACATCGCCCTGAAGATAAGCGAGGGGGTCGCGGACCTGATCTTCGAGTTCTTCAGGGACGGGATAAAGAAAAGCCGGAAAGCACAGCTGGGCTATTTCCTTCTGAAAGACCTTTTCAAGGAATTTCAGAAGAAGGCGGACTATTCCGAGACGGGCGGGGCGCCGCTTCTTGGCGTCGATGGGGTCTGCATCATATGTCATGGAAAATCGAACGAAAAGGCCATGCGCAACGCCATACTGCTGGCAAAGAAGTTCGTGGAGAAGGGCCTCAAGGAATCCGTAAACGAGGCCATGCAGGACTACCAATCGTTTCAGAAGGTAAAGGAGAGATAAGGTATGGATTATTTTCTGTCTGAAGACCAGAAGAGCATACAGAAGCTGGCCCGCAGGATCGCGGAGGAAAAGGTCGTTCCCGTCCGCGCCGAACTTGATGAAACAGGGCAGTTCCCCTGGGAGATAATGAAGCACTGCGCCGAGACGGGGCTCTTCGGTGTGAGCATCCCCGAGGAGTACGGCGGCATGGGAGGAGGGTCCTTCGAGAACTGCATCGTCGTCGAGGAACTGAGCAAGGCCTGCCTCGGCGTATCGGTGAGCTACGCCGCAAGCCTGCTGGGCGCCTATCCCATCCTGCTCGGCGGGTCGGAAGAGCAGAAAAAGAAATACCTGTCCCAGATAGCGAACGGCTCGAAGCTGGCCGCCTTCGGCCTCACCGAGGCCAATGCCGGCAGCGACGCCCAGGGCATCAGGACGGAGGCGAAGAAGGACGGCGACCACTATATCCTGAACGGGACGAAGCAGTGGATAACGAACGGCGGCGAGGCCGAGATCTACACCGTCGTCGCCATGACCGACCGCTCCAAGGGTGGCCGCGGCGCCACCGCCTTCATCCTCGAAAAAGGCATGGAAGGATTCACTTTCGGTAAGAAAGAGAACAAGTTAGGGATCAGGGCATCGGCCACCCGGGAGCTGGTATTTCAGGATTGCAAAGTTCCGAAGGAAAATGTTATAGGTAGAGAAGGTCTGGGTTTCATCCTGACAATGAGAACGTTCGACAGGACCCGCCCAGGGATAGGTGCGCAGGCGGTCGGGGTTGCCCATGGCGCACTTGAGGCAGCCGTACAATACGCGCGTGAAAGGGAGCAGTTCGAGAAGAAGATCATCTCCTTTCAGGCGATACAGCATATCCTTGCCGATATGGCGATACAGGTGGAGGCGGCACGGGCACTCGTGTACGCCGTGGCCCGGTATATCGACAGCAATCCCAGGGATTTTTCCAAGGTGTCGGCCATGAGCAAGGTATTTCCGAGCGACGTGGCCATGAAGGTCGTCGTCGATGCCTTACAGGTCTTCGGCGGATATGGCTATATGAAGGAATATCCCGTCGAGAAGATGATGCGCGATGCCAAGATACTTCAGATATACGAAGGCACGAACCAGATACAGAGGAACATCATCGGGCTTGAGCTTGTCAAGGAATCGGCATCGAGGAAACGGTCATAACGTGAGATACTGATCTCGCGAAAAAGAGAATCCACACGGCGAGAGAGGATAGATGAAGAAGACTGGTATAGTATTTCCGGGACAGGGTTCCCAGTACATCGGCATGGGCAGGGACCTCTACGACAGGTTCGACTATGTCCGCGATATGTTCGCGACCGCCGACAGGGTCCTCGCGTTCTCCATGACGGACCTGTGTTTCAACGGTCCCGAGGACGAGTTGCGTCAGACGTACAACACACAGCCGTCGCTCCTTCTCGTGGGCTATGCCGTTTACGAGGCGCTCAGGAGAGAGGCGGGCGTCACGCCCTTCCTCCTCGCGGGCCACAGCCTCGGCGAGTACACGGCCCTTACCGCAAGCGGCTTTTTTACCTTTGAAGAGGCCCTTGCCATCACCCGAAAAAGAGGTCTCCTCATGGAGGAAGCCTGCCCCAAAGGCAAAGGCGGCATGGTCGCCCTCATCGGCGCCGATATGGAGAAGATAGGCCCCATCCTCACTGAGATCTCCCACGATGACTACGTGGCGGTCCCCGCCAATCTCAATTCAGCCGAACAGGTCGTTCTCTCCGGCGACGCCGGGGCGCTCAAGGAGGCCGTGGAGAGACTGAAGGGAACGGGGGCGTACAAGAAAGCGGTCTTCCTCAACGTCTCCGGACCGTTCCATTCGCCGCTCATGCAGGCGGCCGCGGACCGTCTCAAGACCGAACTGGCCGCCCTTGGCCACGGTGAGCTTTCCGTCCCCGTCGTTTTCAACGTCGACGCGGCCCCCGGGAAAGAGAAAGGGTCGGTGGACGACAGGCTCTACCGCCAGATGTTCTCCCCCGTGCTCTGGGAGAGGTGCGTCCGCAAAATGGCCGACGAAGGGGTGGAGCTCTTCATCGAGGCGGGTCCCGGGAAGGTCCTGTCGAACCTCGTCAAGAGGATCGTTCCCGGCGTCCCTTGCGTGAACGTGGAGAAATTCGAGGAGATAGAATCGATAAAGGGGCTTCTGGCATGAAGGGAACGGTAACGATAGTTACAGGCGCGGCACAGGGCATCGGCAGGGCGATCGCGGAGCTTGTCGCCGAAAAGGGCGGCGACGTCGCGATCTTCGATGTGATCGACGGGTCCGGGACCTGCGAGGCCATTCGCTCGAAGGGCCGCCGCTGTGAGTTCTACTCCGTGGACGTGTCCGACTCTCAGGCGGTCCAGGGGGCCGTCGACCAGGTCATGAAGGACCTGGGAAAGGTCGACAACCTGGTCAACAACGCCGGCATTACGGCGGACAAACTCCTGCTGCGCATGAAGGACGAGGACTGGGACCGGGTCATGACGGTAAACCTGAAGAGCGTCTTCAACTGTACGAAGGCCGTCGTCAGGCACATGTTGCGGTCGGGGGGAAGCATCGTCAACATCTCTTCCATCGCCGGCGTCATGGGAAACGCAGGGCAGGCAAACTACGCGGCGAGCAAGGCGGGCATCATCGGCTTCACGAAGAGCGTTGCCAGGGAATACGCGGAGCGTTCCATCAGGGTCAACGCCGTCGCCCCCGGCTTCATCAGGACGAAGATGACGGACGCCCTCGATGAGAAGACGAAGGAATCGATGCAAGCGGCGATCCCGATCAAGCGTCTGGGCGAGCCTGAAGATATCGCAAACGTGGTATATTTTCTTCTTTCGAAATACGGCAGCTACGTAACGGGGGAGGTGATAAATGTCAACGGCGGGTTGTACATGTAATCAACGCGTGACCCGGGGCGGGGCGTTCTGAAAGGGAACGGTCTCCCGGGAGTTTGAAGGAAGCTTTCAATAAAACGAGGAGGTGGCTTAATGTCAGTAACTGAGAAAGTAAAAAAGATGATCGTGGATCAGCTCGGGGTAAGCGAGTCGGAAGTTGTTCCGGAAGCTAAGTTCATCGACGACCTCGGCGCGGATTCTCTTGATATCGTTGAACTTATTATGGCACTGGAAGACGAGTACAGCATTGAGATCCCCGACGAGGATGCGGAGAAGATGGAAACCGTGGGGGACGCGATCAGATACATAGAAGATCGCCTGGCGGGCAAATAATCCAGCGAGGTGTCGTTTGAAAAGACGGGTTGTCATCACCGGTGCTGGTCTCGTAACGCCCCTTGGAGTGGGCGTTGACAACGTCTGGACGGAGATCCTGAACGGGAGATCCGGGATCGCACCGCTAACAAGATTCGACAGTACACAGCATGATACGAAGATAGCCGGCGAGGTAAGGGATTTCCGTGCCGAGGAGTATATCTCTGTGAAAGAGATGAAGCGGATGGACCTTTTCATCCAGTATGCCCTCGCCGCCACGAAGATAGCGATGGAAGACTCCGGCCTCGACGTCTCCAACGAGGATGCCGAACGGGTCGGAGTGATCGTAGGCACGGGTCTCGGCGGCCTGCCGACCCTGGAGAAATACCACAGCATCTGCCTGGAGAGAGGACCGGGGCGTATATCCCCCTTCTTCATTCCCATGCTGATAGCCAACGAGGCACCGGGCCATATCGCCATCCAGTACGGAATAAAGGGGCCCAACCTCTGCATCGTGACCGCCTGCGCCACCGGGGCCCACTCCATAGGCGACGCCATGAGGGTCATACAGTACGGCGACGCGGACATGATGGTGGCGGGTGGCTGCGAGGCAAACCTGACACCGCTCACCGTGGGCGGCTTCAACGCGATGAAGGCCCTCTCGACCCGCAACGGCGAGCCTGAGAAGGCTTCGCGGCCGTTCGACAAGGACCGCGACGGTTTCGTCGTGGCCGAAGGCGCGGGCATCGTCATCCTTGAAGAGCTTGAACATGCCCGCAAGAGGGGCGCGAAGATCTACGCCGAACTTGCCGGATACGGATACAACGGTGATGCCTACCATATAACGGCCCCCTGCCCTGACGGAGACGGGTTCATCCGGTGCATCAACATGGCGCTCCGGGACGCCGCGCTCCCGGCGGAGGCGGTGGACTACATCAACGCCCACGGGACCTCGACGGACCTCAATGATCAAACGGAGACCCTGGCGATCAAGAAGGTCTTCGGCGAGAGAGCCTACAAGCTGCCCGTGAGCTCGACGAAATCCATGACGGGCCATCTTCTCGGTGCCGCGGGCGCGGTAGAGGCGATCTTCACCGCGCTGGCGATCAGGGACCAGGTCTGCCCTCCCACGATCAACTACGAGACACCCGACCCCGACTGCGATCTCGACTATGTCCCCAACGAGGCACGCAAGCATACCATCAACGTGGCGGTCTCCAATTCCTTCGGTTTCGGGGGCACGAATTGTGTTCTCGTCCTCAGGAGGTTTGAAGGATGAAGATAGCGGTCGGCTCGGACCACGCCGGTTTCGAGCTGAAGGAACATATAAAGGGAATCCTCCCGGCCGGAGACTACGAGGTGACGGACGTGGGAACGAACTCCCCGGAATCCGTCGATTACCCCGATTTCGGCTTCGAGGTCGCGAGGCGTGTCGCTGCCGGCGAAGCGGACAGGGGCATACTCATCTGCGGAACAGGGATCGGGATGAGCATCGCGGCGAACAAGGTCAAAGGCATTCGTGCCGCCCTTGTCAACGATCTCTACACGGCCGCCCAGAGCCGCAGGCATAATGACGCCAACGTGCTCGTCCTCGGGGGCAGGGTCATCGGAAAGGGCCTTGCCGAGGAAATAGTGAAGACATGGCTCTCCACCGCGTTCGAAGGGGCTAGACACCTTGGCAGGATCGGGAAGATAGAGGATTTCGAAAAAAAGACGGACAGGTAAGACATGAAACTTGACGGAAAAGACAAAAAGGTGTTCGAGCTGATGAGGCGCGAACTGGACCGTGAGGAATACAGTCTCATACTCATCGCCTCCGAAAATTACGTCGACGAGGATATCCTCGCGACACAGGGGTGCGTCCTCACGAACAAGTATGCCGAAGGGTATCCGTCCAGGAGATATTACAGCGGCTGCGCCTATCTCGACGAGATAGAGAGCATTGCCATAGAGCGCGCGAAGGCGCTTTTCGGGGCAGACCACGCCAACGTCCAGCCTCATTCCGGCTCGTCGGCGAACATGGCCGTCTTCTATGCCGCGCTGGATCGCGGCGACACGGTTTTGGGGATGGACATAGCTCACGGCGGCCACCTGACCCACGGCGCGAAACCGAGCTTCTCGGGCAAGTGGTACCGGGCGGTATCCTACGCGGTATCGGCCGCAAACGAGATGCTCGATTACGACGAGATACGGAGCGTCGCCCGCAGGGAAAGACCGAAGCTCATCATCGCGGGCGCCAGCGCCTATTCCAAGATCATAGACTTCGCGAAGTTCCGGGAGATAGCCGACGAGGTGGGGGCCTACCTGATGGCCGACATCGCCCACATCGCCGGTCTTGTCGCGGCGGGGCTCCATCCGAGCCCGGTGGGGCACGCCCACTTCATCACCACGACCACACACAAGACCCTGAGGGGTCCGAGAGGCGGGCTCGTGCTCTGCGACGCCGACCTGGCAAAGAAGATAGATTCCGCGGTCTTCCCCGGGATCCAGGGTGGACCTCTCATGCACGTCATCGCCGCCAAGGCGGTGGCCCTCGGCGAGGCCATGACGGAGGAATTCAAGGAGTATCAGCGCCAGATCATCGCTAATGCAAAGCACATGGCGAAGTGCATGGCCGACCTCGGCTTCCGCATCGTATCGGGAGGCACCGACAACCATCTCTTCCTCGTAGACCTTACCCCGAAGAACGTGACGGGGAACGAGGCCCAGATAGCCCTCGAGGCGAGCGGCATCATGGTCAACAAGAACCTCATTCCCTTCGATACGAAGACTCCCGGTGTCACAAGCGGCATCAGGATAGGGACGCCCGCCGTCACCACCCGCGGCATGAAGGAAAAGGAGATGGAGACCATCTGCGAGATGATCGATTCCGTCCTGAAGCAGCCCGGAGACACGTCATTCATGGACAGTACCCGTGCGAGAGTGAGGGAGATGTGCAAGAACTTCCCGTTTTACTCGCGCATATATGACATATGAAGAACCATCGTCCTGACTGGGGTTCCTATTTCATGGAGATAGCACGCATCGTCTCCATGAGGTCGACCTGCCTGCGCCGAAACGTGGGAGCCGTTATCGTGAAGGACAAACGGATCCTCGCTACCGGCTACAACGGGGCTCCTTCGGGCTTGAAACACTGCCTGGAGGTTTCCTGCCTGAGGGAGAAGCTCAAGATCGCACCGGGGGAGCGCCATGAACTGTGCCGCGGGCTTCACGCGGAACAGAACGCGATCATCCAGGCGGCATATCACGGGGTGTCCATAAACGGAGCGGACCTCTACTGTACCCACCTGCCGTGCTCGATATGCATAAAGATGCTTATCAATGCGGGTATCCGGGAGGTCTACTACGAGGAGGGGTACCCCGACGAGCTATCTTTAAGTCTCATCGAAGAATCGGACATTGTATTGAAAAGAATAGACAGGGCGAAAACGGCAAAACCTTCGGCCCGAAGAACATCCCCGGCGTCGAAGGGCAGGACAAAGCGAAAGACAACGTTACGCAACACCTGAGGGTCGTCGGGGTGGCCTTATGAAGTGTCCCTTCTGCAACTACGTGGAAAGCAAGGTCCTCGATTCGAGGATGAGCAAGGAAATGGACACCATCCGGCGCCGCCGTGAATGCCTCAAGTGCGGCAAACGGTTCACCACCGCCGAAAGGGTTGAGGAAGGGCTGCCTCTCGTCGTCAAGAAGGACGGGAGGCGTGAGGTGTTCGACAGGACAAAGATCCTCGGCGGATTGAACAAGGCCTGCGAGAAGAGACCCATCAGTGTCACCAACCTGGAAAAGATCGTCTCGAGGATCGAATACAATCTCCTCGAGAAGGGCGAGAGGGAAATAAAGGCGACGGAGATCGGCGAGATGGTAATGAACGAGCTCAAGACCCTGGATGAGGTCGCCTACGTCCGCTTCGCTTCCGTTTACAGGCAGTTCCGTGATATAAATGAGTTCATGAGCGAGCTGACCCAGTTGCTTCTGAAAAAGGACGAGGAGTGACTTAACCGGTGAAAGACGAACAGTACATGCGCATGGCCCTTGCTCTCGCCAAAAAGGGGCTGGGAACGGTGTCCCCCAATCCCATGGTGGGAGCCCTCCTCGTGAAGGAAAACACCGTTGTCGGCAAAGGCTATCACAGGAAGGCCGGTTCGCACCACGCGGAGGTGGGAGCCATCGAGAACGCCGGCGAGAACGCCTCCGGCGCGACGCTGTACGTCAACCTCGAACCCTGCGTCCATTACGGCAGGACACCGCCCTGCGCGGACCGGATCATCGCCGCCGGCATCAGAAGGGTGGTGGTGGCCATGCTCGATCCCAATCCACTCGTCAACGGCAAGGGAGTGGAGATGCTCCGCAAGGCGGGCATCGATGTCAAGGTGGGAATGCTCGAGGACGAGGCCCGGCGTCTCAACGAGGTGTTCATAGGCTCCATTGAAAAGAAGAGGCCCTTTGTCACGATGAAAGCGGCGGTGAGCCTCGACGGCAAGATAGCCACCAAGACCTGTGATTCCCGATGGATATCCAACGAGGAGTCACGGCGGCAGGCAAACCTGCTGCGCTGTATCAACGACGGGGTGCTGGTGGGCATCAACACCGTCATTTCCGACAACCCTCTTCTCGTACCGAGGCTCAAGAACCCGAAGAAGATCCCCGTGAGGATCATCCTCGACTCCAAGCTCCGGATCCCGCTCGCATGCGACGTGGTGAAGACATCGCAGAAATACAGGACCTGGGTCTTCACGAACGAGGACTCCCGTACCGACAAGGAGACGAAACTGACCGCCCTGGGCGTCGAGGTGATCAGGGTGCCGAAGGATGGAAACGGCAGGGCGTCGGTACGGCATGTCTGCGAAGAACTCTACCGCCGGGAGATAACGAGCATTCTCGTCGAGGGAGGCGGAGAGGTCAACTCCACCCTTCTGCGTGAAGGGCTCGTCGACAAGGTGGTCCTTTTCTACGGCACCATCCTCATAGGCGGCAAGGGGGCACTGAACCTGGTGGGCGGGAAAGGCATCGACTTCCTGAAGGACGCCTACCGGATCGACGTCGCCACCCTGAAGAGATTGAAAGAGAACATCTACATAGAAGGATATGTTCACAGGAATCATTGAGGACATAGGCGTGATCGCCGCCATAGAGAAGGGAAGTGGCAGCTGGGTATTCGTTGTCAGGACCTCCTTCGAGCCGGGCAGCGTCCGGGAAGGCGACAGCGTGAGCGTCGACGGCGTGTGCCTGACGGCAACAGCGGTCCGCGGTCAGACCTTCAACGCCGATGCCTCCCTGGAGACGCTGCGCCTCACGACCCTGAAAGACAAGGCCCCCGGGCAGAAGGTAAACCTCGAGAGGGCGATGACCGCCGAGGGCCGCTTCGGCGGTCATATCGTGACCGGCCACGTCGATACCGTGGGAACCATAACAGACATACGCAACGAGGGAAACTCGGTCCGGATGACGATCGAAGTCCCCCCTGAAACGGCGCGTTCCATCGTGAAGAAGGGCTCCATCGCCATAGATGGAATAAGCTTGACAGTAAACGAGCAAAGTGATAATAAATTCACGATCAATATTATTCCGTACACCGCTTCCCGGACTACCATTCTAGAAAAGAACCAGCGGGATAAAATAAATATTGAGACCGATATCATCGGTAAATACGTGGAAGGTTTCCTGGCGAAGCGGGACGGCAAGGGGATCGACCTTGACTTTCTTGCCCGTCACGGGTTTGTAAAAGGAGAGTAGCGCATGGCAATCTCGAGCATCGAAGAGGTCCTTCAGGACATACGCGAAGGTAAGATGGTCATCATCGTCGACGATGAGGACAGAGAGAACGAGGGCGACGTCATGATCGCTGCCGAGAAGGTGACGCCCGAGGCAGTTACCTTCATGGCCCGCTTTGCCTGCGGCCTCATCTGCCTGTCCCTCACCGAGGAGAGAGTCAAACACCTTGACCTGCCTCTCATGGTACAGGAGAACACGTCACCCTACAACACGGCCTTCACCGTCTCCATCGAGGCAAAAGAGGGTATTACGACAGGCATATCAGCCTACGACAGGGCGCGGACCATACAGGTCGCCATCGACCCGAAATCCACCGCCGACGACATATCCCGGCCCGGCCATATCTTTCCCCTTGCCGCGCGCACCGGCGGCGTCCTCGTCAGGGTCGGTCACACCGAGGCCTCCGTCGACCTCGCCCGGCTCGCCGGGCTCAACCCCTCCGGCGTCATATGCGAGGTCATGAAGGAAGACGGCACGATGGCGCGCCTGCCCGACCTCGAGATCTTTGCCGAGAAACACGGCCTCAAGATCGTCACCATAGCCGATCTCATCAAGTACAAGACAAGGAACGAGAAACTCGTGCGGCGCGTGGCGGAGACGCGGATACCCACCCGGTTCGGCGGCGAGTTCACCCTCATAGCGTACGAGAACGACGCGGACGACAAGACACACCTTGCCCTCGTAAAGGGAGATATAAAGCCCGACGACGCGGTACTCGTGCGGGTCCACTCGGAATGCTTCACCGGAGACGTGCTGGGATCCATGCGCTGCGACTGCGGGGAACAGCTCCAGAAGGCGCTCAAGATGATCGAGCACGAGAAGAAGGGCGTCTTCGTCTACATGCGTCAGGAAGGCCGCGGGATCGGCCTCGCCAACAAGCTCAAGGCTTACAGCCTCCAGGACTGCGGGCATGACACCGTCGAGGCGAACATCGCTCTCGGTTTCTCCCCCGACCTCAGGGACTACGGGATCGGTGCCCAGATACTCAGGGACATCGGCGTCCGCAAGATGCGCCTTCTCACGAACAACCCGAAGAAGATAAAGGGCCTTGAGGGATACGGCCTGACCGTCGTGGAGAGGGTTCCCATCGAGATGGTGCCGACGAAGGATAACATAGCCTATCTTACGACCAAGCAGAAAAAGCTGGGTCATATCCTAAACAACATATAAGGGGTGGACATGGTACGGGAGGGCAAGCTCAACGCAAAAGGCTTCAGGTTTGCAATCGTCGTAAGCAGGTTCAACAGCTTCATAACGGACCGCCTGGTCGAAGGCGCCCTCGATGCCTTGAAGAGGCACGGGGCCGATGAGAACAAGATCGACATCTACCGGGTGCCCGGTTCCTTTGAGATCCCGCTGGCGGCCAAACTGCTGGCAAAGAAGAAAGACATCGACGCGGTCGTGTGCCTCGGTGCCGTCATCAAGGGAGCAACGCCTCACTTCCACTACGTCGCGTCGGAAGTAACGAAGGGGATCGCCCAGTCGTCCCTCGAGATGGAGAAACCCATCGCCTTCGGGATCATCACGAGCGACAGCATAGAACAGGCCATCGAGCGCGCCGGTACCAAGGCAGGCAACAAGGGATACGACGCCGCCATGTCGGCCATTGAGATGGTCAACCTCATCAAGGAAAGCAACTTGTGCGCAGACGGAAAGCGAGAGAGCTAGCCCTGAGGATGCTCTACCAGGTGGAGACGGCAGGGGAAGACCCGGAACGCGCCCTCACCAAGTATTGCTCACTCTTTCCGTACCAGCAGGATATCGTCGATTACGCGAGACTTCTTCTCACCGGGATCAGCAGCCACCGGGAGCAGATAGACGAGTTCATCCGGAAGGCTTGCGAACACTGGAGGATAGAGCGCATCGCATACGTGGACAAGAATGTCCTGAGGATCGGCGTATTCGAGATGATGTTCTCCGGCGACGTGCCCCCGAAGGTCGCCATAGACGAGGCCATCGAGATGGGCAAGAAGTATGGTAGCGGAGATTCCCGCGAATTCATAAACGGCGTCCTGGACAGGATACTCAAGGACTTTTATGAAGATAACAGTGTCAAGTTTTAAGTAAGAAACAGGCGAAGTAGCGGGATGTTCCACTATTCCCCCGAAAGAGACCGGGTCTTCTTGCCTTTCACTTAAAACTTAAAACCTAAAACTTAGAACGGTTTCTTTCTTTGGCCTTTTACTTAAAACTTAACACTTAAAACGGTTTTCTTATGCATCTCGTCATCGACGGCTACAATTACATTAACCGGATCAACGCTTCGTCGGTGCAGAGGGGGGCGTCCATGGACCTTCTCCGCAGGGACTTCCTGGAAAGATGCGCGCGGTACAAGAAGGCAAGGTCCGCGCGGATAACGGTGGTCTTCGACGCCTACGACACCTCCTCCCCGGGCAGACACAGCGAGAACGTGAGGGGGATAGAGGTTGTCTATTCCCGCGAGGGCGAGACGGCGGATGACGTCATCATCGGCTGGATCCGCAAACGGCCGGCGGGCCTCATCGTGGTAAGCTCCGACCGCGCCATTATCGACGAGGCGAAGGCACGGGGAGTCGCGTTCCTGACCCCAGTGAAGCTTGCCGAAATGATGGCCGCCCCGGTGGCCTTCGAGGCAAAAGACGAAGAGGACTACGAGGAAGGACCCCGCCCCAAGAAAGGCAACCCCCGCAAGCTCCCCAAAAAAGTCCGCAAAGCGGTAAAAGCGATAGACAAGCTGTAAACCACTCCCCGACCCCCAAAGTCTTTCAGGCATCCTCTTCGTCCTATAGGTCCTTTTCGTCCTATAGGACGAACAAAATGGGTTTGCGGAGAGACAAATCATTTTTTTTCCTTCCTCGTCCCCGCTTTCTGACCATTGGTCCCCGCCTCCTTTCATTGCCCTTGACAAGCACCGGGGGTGCTGATAAAAATTAAAAAAACTTAATGAAGGAGGTAGACCGGCACACTGTTCTATGCATCAAGAACCGCACCAGTAATTTCAAAGACTGCCCGTAAGGGCGCCTTCAAAAAGTAATTTCAAAAAAAGCAGTATCAAGTGATTTCGGCAAAGATTTCAAAAAAATATCCCAAAGGGGGAAAACCATGAAAAGAACAGCTTTCCTTCTGCTTGCGCTGCTCCTCCTCATTCCGGCAGTGAGCAACGCCGGCAGCATGACAAGCAGGT
>LVAA01000010.1 GCA_001603955.1 Syntrophobacterales bacterium Delta_02
CCCCACCGACAACATCATCGCCCGCTCATAATCGGTAGAAAGATAAAATATGGGGGACATCCCCAGAGTTAACCATAATAAAATGATGAAACTGAAAAATGTTGTGACTATAGATAAAGAACTAAGAAATAATAACGTACTACGTCGTTATCTCGACATGGCCCGTTTTATAAATTTCTTGAGGACAAGTACACTCCATCTTTGCAGAAGCGATTTGTTTCCAGACAAGTTTGAAGGTTCCTTCACGCTAAGCGTTAAGAAAGCCATAGAAATTGCCTATAAGAAGAACCGGATAGAATACAATTATGAGAAGTTCAAGAAGGAGTTACGTGAAGGGGTCTTTATTAGTTGTTGGTCGCTTGGCGCTGATGACAATATGGCCTTGTGGCGACTTTATGGAAAGACTAATGATTGTGTTGCTATAACAACCACCGTTGAACGACTCAGTGCTACGCTCAATGAATTCGATGCCATTGGTCGACTCTCTTTAAGAAAGGTCCAATATATAAAACACTGGAGAGATCCAGAAATAGATATTAAGCCATATTCCAACGTTTTTAGGTATAAAACCGTTGGCTATGCTTTTGAAAATGAAGTAAGGGTTATTTTGGATAGATACGAAGAAACATTTGAGGCAACATCAAAAGATGAAGGTATCGCACTCCCTGTGAATATGCAAAAGTTTCTACGTAGCATTGTAGTGTCTCCGGAATGTTCGTCTTGGTTCAAGGATGTGATCAATGATATCGCTTACAGATACGGCGTCCGATGTCCTATAAGGAACTCAAGCATGTCGAGGCAGCCAATATAGGCTTAACAAGCGGCAATAAAACTAATTGTAAATAGGTTCAGCTCAAGGACACAACAATATTGCATATAACCAATAGAGTGAAAAAGACATCAGTTTGAAAGAAGTAGCCCTTCAAGACAATCCAATCCCGCCCTCGGCGGGAAACACGCCTTTATTGACATTTTCGGGAGAGAAGGATAACATCTTCCTAATACATCGACAATCATCGTTGCTCGCTCAGACCTGCTAGAAGAGAGGATATGAAGATGTGAAGGGCGTCCCTAAAATATTCCCGAGCGTTGGGCGTGAATAAACAGGAGTGAGCCGTGCCGGAATTAGATACTCACATTGACCCATCGAAACTGGCTTCGATTGCTTTAGCGGGCATGCAAACTGGTCTATCCGCCCGTCTGCGGCAGATCGATTTTGCCTGGGCAACGAATGGTATCCTCGCCGAAGGCACGTTCTGTTATTTATCCTTTCGTGACGGTCAACTTGCTCAGGACGAGTTTGTTGACTTTGTTTACAGCCGGATTATCGATTTTTGTCTTCCCCGAGAAAAAGTTCGCAAGGCGCGGGAGGCAGTGGCGGCAGGCGATACAAAGCCGATGATCGATCTAACCGACGAGGCGAAAAGTCTTTTTCTTCATGCCAAAAAGAAGAACACCAAGTCCGGCGAGCCGGGTGAAGTGGTCTTGTTTACCTTGTTAGAGGGGCTCGTCAATGCACCTCGACTTGTCGCCAAAATGCGGCTGAAAACGAATCCGAACATGGAGGTGCATGGCAGCGATGCCATTCACATCAAGTATGACGCCGCAAGCGAGGCGTTAACGCTCTATTGGGGGGAGGCAAAATTGTACGGAGAGCTGGCTTCAGCCCTGGATGAAATCGCGATATCCATCAAGGGCTTTCGCGAATACAATCCAGACACGAAAGGCACACAACGCGAGTTCGACATCGCCCTCGTGCAGTCGCACCCCGACTTCGAGGCCCCGGAAGGCAAAGCCATGAAGGAAGCATTGCTTGCCTACTTCGATCCCTACACCAAATACTCCAATCAGATTCGGGAGATTCATGCGTGTCTGGCAATCTGGGATTGGGAGTTCTGCAAGGTGCTGCGCAGTTTGGCGCCAGACGAGGCCGAAGGGACGTTCAAGAAGAAGTATCTTGAGCGGATCGAGTCGGCTTGTTCGCTCTTCATCGATAAGATCAAGAAACACGGACTTGAGAAGTTCCGCTTTCATTTCTTCCTAATTCCAGTTGTTGATGTTACACAATTTCGAAAACGGTTTTGCGAAAAGGTCGGCTTGCCGTTTGACGCCGGTTCTGGGGGAACATAATGGCAGGCAGTTTTTCAAGTGGGCTCGCACAACGTGTGTGGTCATCGCAGAGGTTTCAGTCCGATCTTGCCGCTCTGCATGGTGTTAGCATTCTGAAAGCGCTCACTGGCGCGATTTCTGACACTATTCCGGACGCGGCATCGGTTCATCAGCTTGTCCAATCGGCTGTTTTTCTGGCCGACTCAGCCGACACTGACCATCGTCGAGCTGCGTACCGGATCGCGGTCGACGTGTTCAACCTTCATGCCAGCGAGTTACCGAACCTACCCAACCTCTTGCATGTCATCTTCGGGAAACTGGGCAATTTTCCGGCAGTAGACCACCTTCACCGGCTGATTGGCCGCGAAAAACAATACGCCATTCCATCAGGTCCGCTGTACGAATTACTTATTCATGAACTAGCCAATACTGTGGCCGTTGGCACCACCAGCATCGTCCTGACGGACTTCCAGCGTGGGCTATGGAACTCGCTCGGATCGGCACAAGCCGTGTCTGTCAGTGCACCAACATCAGCGGGCAAGTCTTTCGCCCTTCAGCAATACTTGGTCAAGGCCCTTCTCGCAGACGAGATCCATTTTGTGCTGTACTTGGTCCCGACCAGGGCACTCATTCATCAGGTATCCGACAGCATTACGGCTTCCACCAGGGTACTAGCAAATGACATCTTGGTTTCGACAATCCCTCAAACCCCCGCCGAATTGGGCATGACCAAGGGTATATTTGTTATGACCCAAGAGCGATCCCATGTATTGCTTGAAACGGATCGTGACCTGCAATTTGACATGGTAATCGTTGATGAGGCGCAGACTATCGGCCAAGGCGCCAGAGGTATTTTGCTTCAGGTCGTAATTGAGGAATTGCTTCGCCGAAGCCCGCGTTCCCGCTTCTTTTTCGGTTCCCCGTTCTCTCGGAACCCTGAACATTTCGACTATCTTTTTGACTCACCCCTCTCGCCCGTCAAGGAAGTCACTAGTCCCGTATCGCAGAACCTTATCTGTGTTGACCTGGATCTGCAGCACGCGAATCGTCTTCACCTCTCATTGTGCTCCAAAGACGGCACTGCCCCGCTAACGACACTTACTCTCGATCATGAACTACATGGCGACGAGCCAACGTTCGCATATGTCAGCTTCCTATTCGGGAAGAATGCCAAGAACTTGGTCTATTCGGGCAGCCCAGCCAAGTGTGAGGACGTAGCTGACAAGTTGCGTCAATGGAGGCAGGAGCTATTAGGCGACGCCCAGCCAAGTGCCGAGTTGCAGGAATTTGCCAAGTTGGTTCGCGAACACATCCACAGCGACTACTACTTGGCCGATATGATCCTTCACGGCATTGCCTTTCATTACGGGAAGATGCCGACGATCTTGCGGAAAGCAATTGAATACTACTTCGCCAGGAGCGAGGACATGCGGTTCCTCGTTTGTACCAGCACGCTATTGCACGGGGTGAACTTTCCGGCAAAGAACCTTTTCATTCTTAAGCCATCCGAGGGCGAGAAATGGCTAACGCAAAACGCCCAACCCATGCAGTCAACTTCATTCTGGAATCTTGCCGGAAGGGCCGGACGGCTTGGCAAGGACTTTGAGGGGAATGTATTTCTGGTCAATAAGGCTCAATGGCCTGAAGACCCAACGGCGGGCGAAAAGGAGCAGACCATCCGGTCTTCGTTTTACGAGCTTATCCGAGATAACCATGCAAACATCCTCGCTCTGGCAGAAGGGGATGAAGAACAGAAGGAAGATGGTGTCGAGAGTGCCTTTGTGAAACTATACTGCGACTATAGGAAGGATCGGCTCGACGCCGCTCTTGCCAAGTCGCCGATAGCACTTCCCCATGATTTCGCTCAGCAGTTCCGGGAAAGATGTCAGGCTCTTACGTTCACCGTTCCCGACCAGGTGATTGAGGATAATGTCGGTTTTTCTCCGTTCCGGCAACAGCGGATGCTCGACTACATGCTGAAAAGCATTCGTAGGGGAGATTATGCCAAACTGATCCCCCCACACCCTTATGGACAAGACCCGTACCAGATGTACGTGCGGCTCTTTTCGCGGTATGAAAACTATTTTGATGGCCGCAAACCCGCCAGCAAAAAGCCCAGATACTTGGCCGTGATCGCTTTGGAGTGGATGAAAGGCACGCCATACCCCCAACTCATCCGAGCAAGCCAGAAACACACGCCAACCAGAGTTCTTCCGGCAATTGTTCGGAAAATGATGGACACCATCGAGATTCAGCTACGGTTCGAAGCCGTGCAACGGACGAAGTGCTACATCGATTTACTGCGGTACGCTTTTGAAACGAACAGCCTCGCCAGCCTTGTACCATCTATTCCGGCGATCCCGCTTTACTTGGAGGTGGGAGCCTGTTCAGGTACGATGGTGAATTTGATTGGTCTAGGCCTATCTCGCACAACTGCGGGACTGCTAAATGCGAAGGCCGCGAACAGAGGCATGGACCGCGGACAGTGCATTGTGTGGCTTCTTCGGGAGAACTGGGAGGCCTCTGACTTGCCAAAACTGTGCGTCAATGAAGTCAAGATGATGCTGACGGGCACTCAGCTATAGCCGAAGGAGGTCATCATGAGGAACGCTCAACAAAACAATCCAACGACACCTTACGGCCCCCTCTAATTTTTGCGTTATAAGGTAGGGGAGCGAAAAATGATGCAAGACGATCCGCAAGACAGGTATGATTGCAGGTTTGAAACGAAGAAGGCCGACTCCAAGAAGCTGAAGAATGCCTTTGCCCAAGTCTCCGACATACGAAAATTCGAGATAGAACTGTACTGGAAGAGAGCAGGCTACTTTTGGACCTTAATAGCCGTAGCGTTTGCCGGTTACTTCGCAGTTCTCTCATCTCAGGGCATCCCCACCAAGTTTTTCCTTTCCTTTGTTATCGGAGCTATCGGGTTCGTTTTCTCATTTGCATGGTACCTGGCTAACAGAGGAAGCAAGTACTGGCAAGAGAACTGGGAAAATCACCTTGATCTTTTAGAAGATGAGATAACCGGACCGCTCTACAAGACTCTGTTGGAACGGCCATGCTTGGACTCGCTCTCCGAGCGGTTGGTTACCGGACCCTTAAGCGTATCAGTATCTAAGATAAACCAATGGGTGAGCGTCTTCGTACTGTTTGTCTGGTTATTGTTGGCTTCCCATTCCGGTTATAAGACATTAGCGCCGTTACAGATGCTTACCGNNTGCGTATTCCGATCCAATCCGACCACCGGTTATGATTCAATCCGACCAGGCAATATGATCCAATCCGACCACCGGTTATGATGTAATCCGACCACCCCGTCAACCGGAAAAGAACGCTGGATAACTTTGCGAAGTGCTATTACGCTTCTCCCAAAAAAACATGACGAGAGGAGCGTCTATGGCGAGAAGGAGATTATCCATGAGAAAGATCGGGGAAGTGCTGCGGCTTACCCACGAGAGCGGCCTGTCGACGGGACAGGTCGCACAGAACTGCGGCATCGGGCGGACCACCGTCAAGGACTACCTGTCCCGGGCGAGGAAGGCGGGACTTGCCTGGCCCCTGCCGGTCGGTCTTGACGATGACGCCGTCGAGAGGCTCCTCTTCCCGTCCGAGAGGTCGCTCACGGAAGAGATGCGGGGAATGCCGCCCTTCGAGTACCTCCACCGGGAGATGAAGAAGAAGCACGTCACCATGCAGCTCCTCTGGCAGGAATACAGGGAGAAGAACCCCGACGGCTACCAGTACAGCCAGTTCTGCCTGCGCTACCGGGCCTGGAAGAAGACCCTCGACGTCTCCCTCCGGCAGGATTACAGGGCGGGGGAGAAACTCTTCGTGGACTACGCGGGAGACACCATCCCGGTATACGACCCGGCCACGGGCGTAGCATCCTGCGCACATCTCTTCGTGGCGACCCTCGGCGCCAGCAATTACACCTACGCGGAGGCCACCGCCTCCCTCGACCTCTTCTCCTGGATACGCTCCCATGTCCGGGCCTTCGAGTTCTTCCGGTCGGTCCCCGCGATCACGGTCCCCGACAACACGCGGACGGGCGTCACCCATCCGTGCCGCTATGAGCCGGACCTCAACCCGACGTACCGGGACATGGCGGCGCACTACAATACGACGGTCATCCCCGCCCGTGTCAGAAAGCCCCGGGACAAGGCCAAGGTGGAATCGGCCGTTCTCATCGCCGAGAGATGGATCATCGCCGCCCTGAGGAACCACCGGTTCTTCAGCGTCGGGGAGCTCAACGGGGCCATCCGGGAGAGGCTCGGCGAGTTCAACTCCCGTCCCCTGCAGAAGCTGAAGGTGTCGAGGAGGGAGCTCTTCGAGACGATCGACAGGCCCGCGATGGGCCCCCTTCCCGAAAGACCCTACGAGTACGCCGAGTGGAGGAAGGTGAGGGCCAACATCGACTACCATGTGGAGGTGGAAGACCACTACTACAGTGTGCCCTACCGGCTCCGGCGCGAACCGATGGAGGCGAGGGTCACGGCCGCCACGGTGGAGGTGTTCTGCCGGGGAAGGCGCGTGGCATCCCATCCGCGGAGCCATGGTCCGCAGAAACATACGACCGCAGCCGACCACATGCCTGACTCCCACAGGCGCTACCTGGAATGGACGCCGTCACGGATCATCGCCTGGGCGGCGAAGACGGGCCCGTCGACGGGGGAGATGGTGCGGCAGATCATGGAGAGGAAGACGCACCCCGAGCAGGGCTTCAGGTCCTGTCTCGGTATCATACGCCTGGGCAGGCGCTACGGCCAGGAGCGTCTGGAGGCGGCCTGCGAGAGGGCCCTTGCGATAAAGGCCTACTCCTACAAGAACGTGGAGCTGATCCTTAAAAACGGCCTCGACGGCACGAGGGCGCTCCTTGCCCCCCCGTCGGGCACCCCCGTCGACCACGAGAACATCCGGGGGAACGGATACTACAGCTGAAAAAGGAGATGATATGCTGAACGAACAGACCTTTGAGAAACTGAACGCCATGAAGCTCTCGGGCATGGCGCAGGCCCTGAAGGAACAGATGGAGACCGCCAGGGTGGATGATCTGTCCTTCGAGGAGCGCTTCGGCATGCTCGTTGATGCGCAGCACCTCTGGAAGGAGGACAGGAGGATGAGACGGCTCTTGGACAGCGCGCGGCTGAAGCTGCCCGCATCCATGGAGGACATCGACTACAGGACGCCCCGAGGGATAGACAAGTCGGTGATGCTCACCCTGGGGACCTGCGGGTGGATACGGAAGCACCAGAACGTGATCATCGTGGGACCCACGGGATCGGGGAAGACCTTCCTTGCCTGCGCCCTGGCCCACAGGGCATGCAGGGAGGGGCTCAGCGCCCTCTACGTCAGGACCCCGAAGCTCTACTACACCATGGCCATATCCCGTGCCGACGGAAGCTATGCAAAGACCCTGGCGAAGTTCACGAAGGCCTCCGTGCTCATCCTCGATGACCTGTGCCTCTCAACCCTGACGGATCCGGAGCGCAGGGATCTTCTCGAGGTTGTCGAGGACAGGCACCACGCGGCATCAACGATCGTGACGAGCCAGCTGCCCGTGGAACACTGGCACGAGGCGATAGGTGATCCCACCATCGCCGACGCCCTTCTGGACCGGCTCGTCCACAACGCCCACAGGATAAACCTGACGGGCGAATCGATGAGGAAGAAACGGTCCTCATTGACACGAAAAGAGGAAAAGGTGTAAGGTGAGAAATCTTACCGGCGTCGCCTGACGGCTCCGACGGGGTGGTCGGTTTGAAACATAACCGCTGGTCGGAATAGAACGGAACAGGTGGTCGGAATCATCGGATTACGCATGTTGAAAGGTTCCCCATCAAATTCGCCATCCTTATATAGGCGCATCATATAGTCTTGATACGCTTTTAGTCTCTTCGGATCATTAACTTTTTTTTGTGGAATAATTGATACTGTCCCTTGATCTCTCACAAGGCTTATGTTCAGCGTTTCTCCTCCAATCGAGAAAGTTGCCCTTCCTTTATAGTTCAATGTTTGTCCCATCAATGCATTTGCGAAATCAAGCTGTCGTTGGCGGTTAACAACTGCAGAGTCAATAGAATATCCTGCAACAGAATTACATTCTTTGCACGTCAAAGCCAAAGGTTTCCCTCCAACTTTCTCTGGTGGTGCATGTTCAAGCGTCAACAGCCCCGCCTCAAGATCTCCGCGCACGTATAGTCTGCTACAGATGGGGCAACAATAGCACTCATCATCAACTTTGGCGATATTCTTGAGAGCGGTAGCTCCTTTCTCGAAGTACTGCTGCTTTTTCATTTCATTCTTTTTCATTGTCTAATTCACCGGAGCGACCTCGGTTGCGGCACTTACGTACATCACGACCGAGTTCGACCGTCTTTTGTCGCTTACCCGTTTCTTCTCCACTCAGTTCAAGATTATTCTTATGTTCCTTCCCATCTATCCTTGGCATTGGTGCCGCCTTATGGAAAACGGTTGAGCCGCCGAACTTGCAGAGTCAACTCCGACGCTTGGTTGGGCTAGTCTTGCCACTACCCCTTATTTCTTCTTTGGCTTCAGAAAGAGTTTAACATGAGTTTCCATCTCCTTCATGGTATCGTACTGCCTAAACTCGCAATCCGAAGCCTCGAAAAGGGTTTTCAACATTGCCGATAGACGAGTCTTGTCCTTCTGACACAGCATTAGTGCTGAGATCTGATAATCACGTAGTCGTTCAATTTCCATAAGTTGACCCACATCGTCCGATACTTCAAAGATAGCCATTTTGCATTCGTGCAAAAGCATAAGCGCATGATGATGAACCTTATCTGGTGGGGTCTCAAACTTGGAGGCTATAACTGGGTCGAATCCCAATTTCATACAGATATCTCCAATACGAGAAATCTCGGCAACATGATTACTGTAACTCCCCCCCACAAATACCCTATCCTTCCATTGCGACTGAAATTGACCTGGTCGTCGTAAAGGCTCCGTCACTGCCAGTTCTTTAATCTTATCAGATAAGTATTTCGACAAGGTTTTATCCAGATCTTTGACTAGTCTATCAGGGTCTTGGATCAACGTTCCGCTTGTTTTGAATTTCTGTGCTAGTTTCTTGAGTGCTGCCAACAGGCTTTCATCAACGAGGTAATAGCCAGACAGAGTCTTCCCTGCTGGCAGGGCATCCGCCTTGTCTTCCTCGCCTTCCTTTTGCGAAAGAAGGTCTTCCACGTAGGCAAGGAGAAAGGATTTCAAAGCCTTCTGTGGCTTTCCGGAGTAGAGCGTCGCCGTTCCAATATTGTGTAGTTCATAGCCCTTATGGTAGCGTCCGTCCACAGGTTGATTGTTCAACAGAATCTTGTACATCTTCTGAAAACCTGCCTCAGCCTGGACATGCTGACGCCTTTCCAGTAAGGCTTCACTCTTGAGAGCAATGTCCCGCAGCTTTTCCTTAAGCTTTGTAGGCGGCTCATCATAGGTCGTCATATCTCAACTCCTATTTATCGTTGTGCACAAACAAAACGGCCATCATTGGAACCGCGATTCCTTTGCCCATTGATTTCGGTCTCGTAAATCTGGTAATGAGTAGGCAATAATATGCCAAATGCTACTATGCCCTCGCCCTGACGTCAAGAACAGTTCGATCGCAGTCTCAACCTTCAAAGGAAGGTAAAGACGATATAGATCGGCTAATAGAGCGTACTATACGGCAATGCATCTCATCTAGTATTTGTGCATTCGCAGTGCAGTCTAAATAGCGTTAGCCTGTTTAGTGGTATGCAGATGTCTATATATCATTCCTCTCCATTAGGTTGGCAAACTTAAGCGATTTCCGACCAGAAACACATAACACTAAACAAACCTTGTAGGAAGCATATTTCGGCAGGTGACTGTTCTGTATTTTCAAACAAAGAAGGGTTGATTAATGACTTGATCTCGATCGAGTCCATAAAAGCGATGTTACCATGTCCCTTGTATGTGTCTCGAGTCACTTAATGAAATCTGCATGTTGCTTTGACTTCTTGTTCATCATTTTCAAGCAACCACGGAGCGTTGGGTCTCTTTGCCGGGCAGCCGTTAGCGGAGGATCACGGGACCCGTTGTGCTTTCGGGGAGCGCGGACCGGGCACGGACGTGGCCGGGACCGATGCGTCTGACTGCACCATGCTGGCAATACGCTATAAAGTCATGTCTGCGGACGACCAGTCAGCAAAATGCACCAACTTCTGTCCGCAATGAGCATCGAGCGAGTCGAAAGCACGTAACGGGTGTGATCCGAAGCGTGGCTGCACGGCAAAGAGACCCAACGCGGAGCCTCCGCACCGAGATCAGAAAAAGGTGCAAGACTCTCTACCGACAACATTCTACTACTTCTAGATTCCTTAATGCAGCCTCTGTCTCGACTGACGTGAACATTCATGCTTGCAGCGCCCGACCTCCGGCGAGTCCAGTGAATCTGCTTGAATACTAACCTTCCGGTTCAGCGGCGGCTGTGTGCCGTCCGCTGGAACCGGTTGTTAGTTGATGGTTTCTTTTGACGCCATTTCAGGCGTCATCGACAACGTTCTTCCCACGATCAGGCGAGGTCGAAGCGGTCGAGGTTCATGATCTTGTTCCAGGCCGCTATGAAGTCGTGCACGAACTTCTCCTTTGCGTCGTCGCAGGCATAGACTTCCGCCAGGGCCCTGAGCTGGGCGTTTGAACCGAAGATGAGGTCGACGCGGGTGCCGGTCCATTTGAGTTCGCCTGTTGCGCGGTCGCGGCCTTCGAATATGCTGTCGTCTTCGGCCGTTGGTTTCCAAGTTGTGCCCATGTCGAGGAGGTTCACGAAGAAATCGTTGGTGAGCGCCTCCGGCCGCTTGGTGAAGACACCGTGGCGGGACCCCTTGAAGTTTGTGTTCAGTACGCGCATGCCGCCCATGAGCACTGTCATTTCCGGGGCGGTCAGGGTCAGCAATTGTGCCTTATCAACGAGCAACTCCTCGGGCGTTATGGCGTAGCGGGCCTTCTGGTAGTTGCGGAAGCCGTCCGCCTTCGGTTCGAGCACGGAGAAGGAGGCCGCATCGGTTTGCTCCTCCAGGGCATCCATGCGCCCCGGCGTGAAAGGAACCGTCACATTGTGACCGGCATTCTTTGCTGCCTGCTCGACGCCCGCGCAACCGGCCAGAACGATGAGATCGGCCAGTGATATCCTCTTGCCGCCGGACTGTGCGCCGTTGAACTCGCTCTGAATTCCCTCCAGCGTCTTGAGCACCTTCGCCAGCCGGGCTGGCTCGTTGACCTCCCAATCCTTCTGCGGCATGAGGCGAATCCGGGCACCGTTGGCACCGCCGCGCTTATCGGAGCCACGGAAGGTGGATGCCGAGACCCAGGCGGTCGAGACCAGTTCCGGCACTGTGAGGCCGGAAGCCAGGGCCTTGGCCTTAAGAGACACGATATCCTGCTCATCGACCAGTTTGTGGTCGACGGCGGGGATGGGATCCTGCCAGATAAGCTCTTCCGCCGGGACCTCCGGACCGAGATAGCGCGCGCGGGGGCCCATGTCACGGTGTGTCAGCTTGAACCAGGCGCGGGCGAAGGCGTCCGCCAACTCGTCCGGGTGCTCGTAGAAGCGGCGTGAGATCTTTTCGTAAACAGGGTCGAATCGCAGGGAGAGATCGGTGGTCAGCATGGTCGGTCCAATGCGTTTTGAGGGGTCGTGTGCGTGCGGCACGGTTCCGGCGCCCGAGTCGCCCTTCGGCTTCCACTGGTGCGCACCGGCCGGGCTCTTCGTCAACTCCCAGTCGAAGCTGAAGAGGATCCGGAAGAAGTTATTGCTCCACTTCGTCGGCGTGTTGGTCCAGGTGACCTCCAGGCCGCTCGAGATCGTGTCACCACCCTTGCCCGTGCCGAAGCTGCTCTTCCAGCCCAGGCCCTGCTCCTCGAGGCCCGCAGCCTCCGGCTCCGGGCCCACCAGCGATGCGTCACCGGCACCGTGGGTTTTGCCAAAGCTATGGCCGCCGGCGATGAGGGCCACCGTCTCCTCGTCGTTCATCGCCATGCGGGCGAAGGTCTCGCGGATATCCCGCGCCGCGGCGATCGGGTCCGGGTTGCTATTCGGGCCTTCCGGGTTCACATAGATGAGGCCCATCTGAACGGCGGCAAGGGGATTCTCGAGGTCCCGGTCACCGGTGTAGCGCTTGTCCCCGAGCCACTCACTCTCCGAGCCCCAGTAGACATCCTTTTCCGGTTCCCAGATGTCCTCACGCCCGCCGCCGAAACCGAAGGTCTTGAAACCCATCGATTCCAGGGCGACGTTGCCGGCGAGGATGATCAGGTCGGCCCAGGAGATCTTCCGGCCGTACTTCTGCTTGACCGGCCAGAGAAGCCTGCGCGCCTTGTCGAGGTTGACATTGTCGGGCCAGCTGCTAAGCGGCGGAAAGCGCTGGTTGCCCCTGCCCGCGCCGCCGCGCCCGTCACCCATGCGGTAGGTACCGGCGCTGTGCCACGCCATGCGGATGATCAAGGGTCCATAGTGCCCGAAGTCCGCCGGCCACCAATCCTGCGACTTCGTCATCAGCTCAGCGAGATCCTTCTTCACGGCCGCCAGGTCGAGACTCTTGAACTCCCTGGCATAGTTGAAATCCTCTCCCATCGGATTGCACTTGGAGGAATTCTGATGCAGCATATCCAGGTTCAACTGGTTCGGCCACCAGTCCCGGTTCGCCCTGCCGCCACCGGCCATGCCTCCGGAAGGTCTTCCCGTTCTTTCTTCATCCATGATATGCACTCCTTTCGCTACATAGATCGGCTGACCGCCCCACAATGAACAATAACAACTTATCGCCGCCCACTCTTTGATGGCAGGTGATCGGCCGGAACCGGTTGGCGGTTCACGGCCGATCACCCTTGCCCATTCCTCTCTTTCGGCATTCTTCACAGTAACCGTAGTATTCCAGCCGTGTATCCAAAACCGAGAAACCTGTTCTTTTCTCCACCTCGCCGGGATCAGCCGGAGTGGACACCTTGTAGTCGACTATCTTCCCGCAACCGTTGCAGATAAGGTTGACGTGCTGTTCGATGTTGGCCTCGTACCTGTTCTCCGCGGTATCGAACTCAAGCGTCTTGATGATGCCATGAGCGGAGAGCTGGTTGAGCGTCGCATACGTGGTCGACAGGCTCAAGTTTTTCCGTATCTTCTTTGCCTCCCGGTACACCGCCGCCGCGCTGGGATGCAGGTCCCCCATTACCGCCAAGACCTCTATAATAGTCAACCTCTGGGGCGTCATCTTCAGCCCCTTTTCTTTCAACTCTCTTAGCACCGACTCTCTGATCATGGCTTCAATCAGGAACCATTCCTGATTAATCTAGTATAGCGACGAGTTGGATATTGTCAAGGGAGCCACGAGCTAAATCAACGATTGACAAAGGTCCGCTTTGTGTTGTTCAATACGGGCCTATGGCACTTGCTCAGTAACGGAAGCCGCGACAGACAGAACATTTCCGAAGAAGGCACAGGGTCCTCATTTCCGCCGTGTGCTCGAGGATTGTCGTACCGGCTTCCAAATCCCTCCACTAAATAACCCACACAGGTTAAGACAGGCTTCACGGTGACACCACTCACCTTAAGGTAAGGACCGCAGAGGAAAGGAGATAGCAGAGATGAACCGCGAAGAGCAGATGCAGTTCTTTTATGAAATATTCGACCCGTCGCTACCCCGCCTTGGCCCGGGAGACAGCGCTTCCACAAAGAGAGCCATGAATATGGTGCTTTCAGCGGCATCAAAACCCGGTCCCGGCCGGCTCAGGATCCTGGACATCGGATGCGGAAATGGAGCCCAGACAATTGAGCTGGCCAGACGGCTGGAAGGCAACATCACCGCGGTTGATAACCATCAGCCGTTCCTTGATGAGCTGCGGCGACGCGCGCAAAACGCGGGTGTTTCCCGCAAGATAACAACCCTTCTCAGGGACATGCGAGCCCTGGGAATGGAAGGGGAGACCTTCGACACCATCTGGTCGGAAGGGGCTCTTTACTCAATGGGCTTTCAAGAGGGGCTCAAGGCCTGCTATGATCTGCTGGTCCCCGGGGGCTTTTTGGCCGTCTCCGAGCTTTGCTGGTTCAAACCAGATCCGCCCGCGGAATGCCAACGTTTCCTCGCGGCGGAATACCCGGCCATCACCGGTATAAACCAGAATCTCGAGTTCATGAGGGCCTGTGGCTATGAAGTGATCGGGCACTTTGCCCTGCCCTCTTCCTCATGGCTGCAGGACTATTACCTTCCCCTTGAAGAAAGGATCCGGTCGCTCCGGGAACGGTACGCCTCCGACCCCGAAAGGACCGGGATGCTCCAATCTATCCAGACTGAGATCGCGATATACCGCAAGCACCACGATTATTACGGGTACGTGTTCTATGTGATGTCCCGCCCGTAGACGTCTCACAGCCCCCGGGGGGACTCAAATCGCTACACCCTGAAAGCCCCCACTGCACTGTTCAGTTATTGTATTGACATGCGCTGCGCTGCTCATGTGTGCACGTTGTTCCGTTTTCCCCCTTGAACTCTTGAGCTTTTGAACCTGTAACCGTCATTTGCGGGTATGATCCGTAGCGTGGCTGCCCGGCAAAGAGACCCCCCGCGTCCTCCACGTTCTGTCTTTGTATTGACATTTCTTCAGGGTAGTACAAGAATGAAGTAGGCTCTAATCATCAGGGGCATCGGGCGTTTCTCTGGAGATTCCCTTAACTGCTCGCGACAAGGAGGTTCCCGAAACGACATATGATCTACGGGGCCACGAATCATCCTCTTCGACCGCTTACGGGCGAGATCAAGGCCCTGGCGGCTCTCGGCTTTGATTATCTTGAGCTATGCATGGACCCGCCCCATGGCATGGCTGAAAACCTTCGGCCGAAATTGCCCGAGGTTCGGTCCGTCCTCTCCGGGGAAGGCCTCGGGCTCCCCGTGGCGCACATGCCGACCTTTGTCTGGCTTGCCGACGTGTATCCCTCCATCCGTGAAGCCTCCGTGACGGAAACACTGAAGGCGCTCAGCCTGGCGGCCGAGATCGGGGTAGAAAAGGTTGTGCTCCATCCTGGATACCTGACGGGCCTCATGAACTTCACGCCCGACATCGGCAAAGGCTACGCTTCCGAGTCCCTGGACCGGATACTGGAGGAGGCCGCCCGACTCGGGATCATGGTGTGCCTCGAGAACATGTTCCCCCGGGCGGGCCACATGTTCCGTCCCGAGGAGTTTGCGGATGTCCTTCAGAAATATCCCCGGTTGATGATGACCCTCGACCTCGGCCATGCCAACATCCGCGCGCCGAAAGACCGGACCGCGGCCTTTGTCCGGGCGGCGCACGGACGGATCGGGCACGTCCACGTGGGAGACAACAACGGTCAGGAAGACGAGCACCTGCCCGTCGGCGCCGGCCGGGTGGATGTGGCCGGAGGTTTGGCGGCGATCAAGGCGTCCGGCTATGACAGCACGATCACCCTCGAGGTCTTCTCACCCGACCGCAAGTATCTGGCCATGTCATTGAAAAAGGTTCGGGCTATCTGGGAAAACATCAAACCATAAAAACTGTTCCAGGGTTCCAGGTTCAAGGGTTCCAAAAGACAAAGACACCGTCCTGGCCCGGGACGATGGGCTACGAAAAGTATTTCCTTGCAGGGGTCCGGCGCTTTTCTTTGTCAGAAACACCGCCATCCGCGACCAGGAAACAAGCTTCCTCCGGAGGGAAAACTTTTAGACAACGGCACGTTACTCTCCTGACCCGAGAAGAGATCTCTCCTCGACGAGGCGTGTCTTGAACACCACGGGGTACGTCCTGTTGCCGACGGTCCTCGCCTTATAGGGAGGGTCGCACTTCGTCCTGCACGTGTAGGGAGGAATGCTCAAAGGCGGGGGGCACCGGTAGAAAAGAAGGTCATGCCAGAGATATAGCCGATCCTTTGCCACGTCGTAGACGTAACGGTAACGGTCAAGGTATCCCGGAACTTCGTCGTCCTGTCCGTAATCGCTGCTCACCCACTGGACGTAGCGAAACCTGTCGGGTACGGTATTTCCGTCCGCGTCGGGGGCAAGGAAGAACCCGTTGTTGCAGCCGTCGGGAAAATAGCATTCTCCGACCACGACACCCGGGTACCCGGGTGCGGGGACATAGTAAAGGCGGTATCTCGGGAAGAAACCTTCCCACCTTATCTCCAGCCTCTCACCCGACTGAGCCTCCACCGGCTCTCCGAGGATCCCCCTTTCACCGAGAAGATACCCGTCGTCCGACGCCACGGGCTTTAAGACAAACCTCACGAGCCCATCCTTCACCAGGTCGTCGACGTCCTCTTCCCGGCGGCCGAGGGCCTCCGCAGCACCGGAAGCGTCAAAGGCCTCGAATTCCAACGCCAGAGGAGCGCAGGACGCGAAAAGCATGAAAGCTGAGGCCGCAACGATGACCCGCATAAGCCCGGTGCGGACGGATGCCATCATCAACCTCCTGCAAGGACGCGATGGTCCCCGCGGCTCCTAGCTTCCCAGTCTCTTCGCGAGCGCCTTCAGCTCATCTGCCAGGACCTGAGGCAAACGGTCTTCGAACTGGGCAAAATGCTTCTCCATGTCCCTGACCTCCTCTTTCCAGGCATCGACATCGATGCGCAGCAGCTCTTTCATGTCCTCGGCCGGTACATCAAGTCCGGCGAGGTCAAGGTCTTCCGCTGACGGCATGTAGCCTATGGCCGTCTCCCGTGCTCCCGCCTTGCCGTCCACGCGCTCGCACATCCATTTCAGGACGCGGCTGTTCTCGCCGAAACCGGGCCAGAGCCACCTGTCGTCGGCGGTCTTTCTGAACCAGTTGGTGTAGAAGACCCGGGGCGCCTTGTCACCGAGGCGCTTGCCCATATCGAGCCAGTGCTGGAAGTAATCCCCCATGTTGTAGCCGCAGAACGGCTTCATGGCGAAGGAATCGCGGCGCACATTCCCGATGGACCCGATGTTCGCGGCCGTCGTTTCCGAAGAGGCTGTCGCCCCCATCAGCACGCCATGCTCCCAGTTGAAGGCCTCGTAGACAAGGGGCACCGTCGTGGCGCGACGGCCTCCGAAGATGAAGATATCTATGGGGACCCCTTCGAGTTTCTCCCAATCGGGACTAATGATCGGGCACTGGCGCGCGGGCGCGGTGAAACGCGCGTTCGGATGTGCCGTCGGGTCCTTCGAAGCAGGTGTCCAATCTCTTGCCTGCCAATCGATGGTGTGGGCCGGAGGATCAGGAGTCATCCCTTCCCACCAGATGTCACCATCGTCTGTGAGTCCGCAATTGGTAAAGATGCAGTTCTCCTTGATGCTGTCCATGGCAGCCGAATTCGATGAATAGGAAGTGCCCGGCGCGACCCCGAAAAAGCCTGCTTCGGGATTGATGGCGTGGAGTCTTCCATCAGGCCTGATCTTCATCCATGCAATGTCATCGCCGATACACTCAGCCTTCCAGCCCGGTATGGTCGGCCCTATCATGGCGAGATTGGTCTTCCCGCAGGCTGACGGGAACGCGGCCGCGATGTGGTATTGCTTTCCCTCGGGGCTGATGAGCCGCAGGATGAGCATGTGCTCCGCCATCCATCCCTCTCGCCGTGCCATGGCGGAGGCGATGCGGAGGGCAAGGCACTTCTTGCCGAGCAGCGCGTTGCCGCCGTAACCGGACCCGTAGGACCATATGAGGTTCTCATCGGGGAAATGGCTGATATATTTCTTGTCCATGGGAGCGCAGGGCCAGGGAACATCCTTCTGTCCCTTCTCGAGAGGCGCTCCGACGGAATGCATGCAGGGGATGAACTCGCCGTCCGTGCCCAACTGCTCGAGCACCCTCGTTCCCACCCGGGTCATGATATGCATGTTGCAGACAACATAGGGGCTGTCCGTTATCTCGATGCCGATCTTCGCTATGGGCGAACCGATGGGGCCCATGGAAAAGGGGATGACGTACATGGTGCGACCCTTCATACACCCGTCATAGAGACCGCGCATGATGCCCTTGAGCTCGTCGGTCTCGATCCAGTTGTTGGTGGGGCCTGACTGGGACTTCTCCCGGTAGGCGATGTACGTCCGGTCTTCAACACGGGCTACGTCGGATGGCTGTGAACGGAAGAGAAAGCTGTTGGGCCGCTTCTTGAGCGGTATGGCTGACCCTACCTCCACGGCATGCGCCATGAGGCTGTCGTACTCCTCCTTTGAACCGTCACACCAGTAAACGCTGTCAGGTTTGCACATGCGCGCCATGTCGTCGACCCATTGAAGAAGATCTTTGTGTTGCGTATTCGCGCTTTTCATCTGTAGTTCCTCCTGTCAATATCTGCAGCGAAATAGTTAACAACGAATCGGGGTGGGAATGCAAGAGAAGAAGAGGCAGGTTATGGGAAGAAAAAGAGAAAGAGGCGGGTTACAGGTTATGGGTTATAGGTTATGGGGAAAGGCTTGTCTTTCCCATCACCTATTACCTATCACCCATTACCTGTTTCTAAAGCTTCTTCCTATTTTCCAGCGAACTCTTGATGGTCAGG
Source organism: Syntrophobacterales bacterium Delta_02 (assembly GCA_001603955.1). Lineage (GTDB taxonomy): Bacteria > Desulfobacterota > Syntrophorhabdia > Syntrophorhabdales > Syntrophorhabdaceae > Delta-02. The sequence goes on from LVAA01000010.1 coordinate 18,617, forward strand.
GGATCGATGTAGACGATGTCCCCGCCGACGGGGATGCCTGAAGCTATTCTCGTGATCCTCACGTCGTAGGGCTTGAGGATCTCTCCGATGTAGTGGGCCGTGGTATTGCCTTCGATATTAAGGTTCGTAGCAACGATGACCTCGCTTATGCCTTCGCGGACGACGCGGTCGCGAAGCTCGTTTATCCTGATGTCATCGGGGCCCACCCCCTCGATGGGATTGATGACGCCATGGAGGATGTGGTAGCGGAAATGCCCTGGATTGGACGACTCGATTACCATCATGTGGGAAGACTCTTCCACAACGCACACCGAGGTCCTGTCCCGCCTCTCGTCCCTGCATATGGCGCAGGGGTCGGTGTCGGTGATATTGAAGCAGACGCTGCAGAGGCGTATCTTTTCCTTGATGTCCACGAGGCTTCTCGACAGCTCCGTGATGTATCCCTCCTTGGCGTTGAGGAGAAAAAAAGCGAGCCGTGTCGCCGTCTTCCGGCCGATGCCGGGGAGCCGTGTCAGGTTCTCGATGAGCCGTTCTATCGGTTCAGGGTAGAACACGTCCTACATCCCGAAGGGCATCTGCATGCCACCCGTTACCTTCGACATCTCTTCCTGGACCATCTCGCGGGAACGGTCAAGCCCTTCGTTGACGGCCGCGACAATGAGGTCTTCCAGCAGTTCATTGTCCTTTTCCTCAAGTACTTCAGGCGATATCTTGAGAGAGACGACCTCCTGCCTGCCGTTGACGACACAGGTCACCATGCCGCCGCCCGACTGTGCCTCCACGGTCTTGTCGCCCATCTCTTCCTGCAGCTTCATGAGACGGTCCTGCATCTTTTTGGCCTGCTGCAATATCTGGTTGAAACCCTTGGACATATTGTCTCCTCCTAAAGATTGAAGAGAGAATCAGCTTCCTTCACGTATTCCTCGAGGATGTTCCTCTTCCTGTCGCCGGCATCCCTGAACTCGACGTTCATCTTCCTGCCGAAGAATTCGCCGGTGAGCCTGCTGACCTCTTCAAATTCGCTTTTTATGAAATTGCCGTACTTCCTGTCGACGAGGACGATAAGATCATTCCCCTCAACGGAGCACTCGCAGGAGTCGAACATGCTTCCCAGGAAAGGTTTCTTCTTCTTGAGATACTCCAGAAAGCCATGGACGCCCTCCCCGGCCTGGCGGCCACCCGCTCCGGCGACATTCTCCTCGCCGGACGCGGCGGGTGGCGGATGAGGGACGTCACTCTCCGTTCCCTGTATCCTGCTCCGTGTATCCCGCTCCGTGTATCCCGCTCCCCGTGCGCTGGACGCTGTTCCCTGCTCCGTGTCCCCCGGCCTCGAACCCTGCGGCTCCCTGCGTTCCAGCTCTCCTATCACCCTTTCCACATCCCTGAGCTGAGACAGGTTGTAGAGGTTGATGTAGAGCGTCTCGAGGGCGATCCGCGGGAACAGCCCCCGCATGAGGTCTTCACTGCGGAGCATGTAGTAGAGCATGTTCTGGATCTCGTAATACTCCACGTCCGCGATGAGCGCGCTCAGCGCCCGGTACTCGTCCTCGCCCATGGAGATAAAATCGGGCAACTCCCCCACGGCCTTCACGATCATCATGTTCCTCATGTAGGAGACGAGACCGCGGTAGACCTGGTTCACGTCGTACCCCTCGCCCAGGGTCGCCTCTATCGCCGAAAGCCCGTCCTTCAGGTCTTTCGTGACAAGAGACCCCACGATGCGATGGATGACCTCTTTCTCGACGACACCGATGATGTTGATGACATCGTTCTCGGAGATGTGCTGCCCGCTGTACGCGATTATCTGTTCGAGGATGGATTCCGCGTCCCGCATGGAACCGTCCGCCTCGACGGCCACGTGATGGAAAACCCCCTCGTCGAAGGTTATCCCGTCTTTCCTGCAGATGGCCTTGAGCTGCTCCACTATCTCCTTTTCCGTGATGCGCCTGAAATCGAAGCGCTGGCAACGGGACATGATGGTATAGGGGATCTTCTGGGACTCCGTGGTGGCCAGGATGAAGATGTTGTGTCCCGGGGGCTCCTCGAGGGTCTTAAGGAAGGCGTTGCGCGCCTGGTCCGTGAGCATGTGGGCCTCGTCGAGGATGTAGACCTTGTAGGCCGCCTTCATGGGGAGGTAGCGCACGGTCTCCCGCAGCTCCTTGATGTCGTCGATGCCCCGTGTCGACGCGGCGTCGATCTCGATGACATCCACGAAATTGCCGCTCGCTATCCCCACGCAGTTCTCGCAGACATTGCAGGGTTCCGCCGTCGGGCCGTTCACGCAATTGACCGCCTTGGCGAGGATCCGGGCCAGCGAGGTCTTTCCAACGCCCCGGGGGCCCGTGAAAAGGAAAGCGTGTGCTATCCTGCCTGCCTTTATGGAATTCTTGAGTGTCGTAATGATGTGCGGCTGACCGACCACATCGTCGAATCTCTGGGGTCTCCAACGTCTTGCGATAACCGTGTAGCTCAAATTTGAACGCCTCTTCGGGGGTTCACGGGATTTATCAAAAAAAAGCCAGGCTACCTGCGGCACACGGTTGAGCTACTACCGCTGCTTCCTTCCGGACCTGACGGGGTTCATAACCTCCACGTTGCGCAGGGCCTGGCCATTCTCTGTCAAAATGGCGGAGAGAGAGGGATTTGAACCCTCGGTACGCGTTTTAGCACGTACACACGATTTCCAATCGTGCTCCTTCAGCCGCTCGGACATCTCTCCGGTGACATTTGTTATACCACACTTCAGAAAACCACCTCAAGGGATTTGCGCTGTCACCCTTTGCCAGTCCTCGCGCACAGCCGTGAGGATCCGGTGTGCCCTGTCCGAGTAGAGCATTATCCCCTCCCAGTTCGGGTGGACGGTGATCTTTTGCATGAGGAGGCCGTCTTCGCCGAACCACCTGGGGAGAATACCGCCGAAGAAGTACCCCCTCCCGCCGAGCCAGTCGGTCAGGCCGGCGACGAACGGCCAGGAAAGCTTGAGCCACACCTGGATGACGACCATGCCCTTCTCCAGGGCATCGCGCTCATATTCCTCGAAAACGGCCGGGAAATCCTGCCCGGCCTGGCGGACGGTCATACGCGCGACGTGGGCAAATTCGAAGTGACTGCTTTCAACGGACGTCGGCTTCCCTCCCGCGGACTCATCCGTCGCCTTCGCGACACGGGCGCCGCTCGTGAACCCGTCGTAGATAAACCGCATGGCTTCCTCGTATCGCCGGGGTGCGTAAACGGTGTGCTCCATCGGCCGGTACATCCGCGTCATGTGCAGGGTGGCCACGCGGCCCGCAGCGCCTTCCCTGGCATAGGCCTCGGCGGGCATGAGGTCCACCTCGAGGGCGGTCTCGATGGCCCCTTCCGTCGCCCAGGCCCTCTGCATATAGACCTGGTTGCAGACGGCCTCGCCGAAGACGGCATCGGCACCATATGCCGGCGCCAAAACCTCGGAGAAATAGCGGTTCATCGCGCGGGCTATGCCGTGTTTGCGGTAGTCCACGAGAACGAGGCCCTGCCCCCCTTCGTAGACCGTTTCGACCGGGGCAGACCTGAAGATGCTCACGTACCCCACGATGGTCCCCTTTGAAGAACGCGCGACGGCGGGGACATTCTCATGCTTCTCGAAGGCTCTAACGAGTCCCTCGGGGTCGTAGACCAGCTTCACCGGGTAGTCCTCGCCATAGACCTTCCGGAAAAGGTCCCCCACGCCCGCCGCGTCACCGGGCTGAAAGGTGTCAATGGTGATACGTTCGTCCCCGGAGATATCCAGTATGATCTGCATGCGTCCCTTCCTCCTCTTCCTCGTCTCGCGCCCGGTGCCCGTCAGCCGCGAAGACCTGCATCGTCGGGACAGGCGCGCATGTACCATACCACAAGCTTGAGGTAATAGGAATAGCGCAGCCGCATCCTCATGCCGAAGAGAGAGAGGGGTACGGCGATGACGTAAGCCAGTGACTTCGCCAGCCTGACGGCATCGAAGGCCACGAGGTACGGACGGCCGTGATGCTTTTTTATGAACTTTCTCAGGGAGATGTTGTATTCCATCCGGCCCTTCACCCAGGTCTTTCGGACCGTCCTTCCCTGAAGATGGATGACCCTGGCCCCGGGGAAGAAGACCACACGATAGCCCTTCCGCCTCGCCCGGAGACAGAAGTCCGTTTCCTCGAGGAAGAAGAAGAAGCGTTCGTCGAAACCATGAAGGTCGTCGAAGGCGTTCTTCCGGATCATGATGGCAGCACCGATGAGCGATTCCACGTCCCGGGCAGGTCCCGTGCTCCCGGCCGGGGCAGCGTGTGCCACACGGCTTGACCCGGGGAGCACCTCTCCCGTGAGGCCGGGGACGGCGGCCACGGACCTTTGCAGGCTCAGGTCCCCGTAAACGAGCTGCGGGCCCATCAGGCCCAGATCGGGGATATCCTCCGCCGCAGCCACCATCTTCGCGACCTCGCCTTCAATGAGGCGGGTGTCGGAATTGAGAAGAAGGACGTACCTGCCGGCGGCCACTCGCGCCCCCTGGTTGACCGCAACAGCGAACCCCGCGTTCCGGTCGTTGCGGACATACCGGGCATGAGGACAGGCGTTCTTAACGAATTCCTCCGTGCCGTCGGTGGAGGCGTTATCGATGATTATGATCTCCCTGCCGAGAGGCATAAGCGAGGCGTCCTTCTCAATGGAATCGAGGAGACCTTCCAGGAGTTCCCTGGTATCCTTCGTGATAATGACGATGGAAAGAGTGAGGTCCGCTTCCATGACCTCTTCAGCGGTTACCCGGCGCGGCCGCGCCCGGTCTGTCCGCTTTCTTTTCCGCCTTCAGGGCCTTACCCTGCGGCTGGACGGGACAGGCATAATAGCAGATCCCGCAGTTCGTGCACAGGCTGTCGTCTATCCGTATCTTCTTCGCGGCCTCATCGAAGGACATGGCCAGGCAGTCCAGGGTCTTGAGACAGCTCTTGCAGCCTATGCAGTCGCGCTCGATTTCCACCGGGTAGGCGGCGTCCTTCGCAGCTCCCTTGACCAGGAGCAAGCATTCGCGCCGGGCGATGATGACCGCCGGCAGCGGCTCCTCCTTGAGACGGTCGAAGGCCTCGCCTATCGTGCGGATCATGGCGGGAACGTCGTAGGGATCGATGATGCGCAGGTAGTTCACCCCGAGACCCTTGACGATGTCCTCGATGGCGACGCTGCGCGTACGCACCCCGTCCACGGTGACCCCCGTCTGCGGCGTGGGCTGCATGCCCGTCATTGCCGTCGTGGAGTTGTCCATGATGACGAGGATGAACCTCTTCCGGTTCTTCACAGCATCGTAAAGGGGGGCCATGCAGGCGTGCAGGAAGGTCGAATCGCCTATGGAGGCGAGGATGGGGACGAGTTTGCCGTCCTGGTCGAAGGCATCGTAGAAACCCTCTGCAAGGGTCACCCCGGCGCCCATATCGAGGCAGGTATCGACGGCGCCCTGGGATATGCCCAGCGTGTAGCACCCGATATCACCGGGATAGATGGCATCGGGCCAGAGGTACTGCATCGCGAAGAAGGATGCCCTGTGCGGGCACCCGGCACAGAGCTTCGGCGGTCTGGGGACGACGGCCACCCGGGAAAGCGCCTCCTCAATGGCCCCGTCAGGCACAAAAGGACCCTTGCCGCTTCCGGCCCCGGCCAGCACACGGGACAGGATATCCCTCACGATATCGTAGGTGATCTCTCCCGCCGACGGTACCGTCCCGTCCCTCCTGCCCATCACCTTGTTCACGTCACCGATGAGGGCCTCTATCACCTGGTCCGTCTCCTCCAGCACCAGAACACGTTCCATGGAGTCGACAAACCTTCCGAGAGCCTCGTCGACGGGATAGACCTTGAGAACCTTGTAGAGGGAGACCTCCTCCGACGCGCCGAGCTCTTCGATGACATCGTAGACAAGGGAACTGCTCATGCCCGACGCGACGATGCCCAGCTTCCGGCCACGACCCGCGACGTGCCCTTCCCTGAAGGCGGCCTTCCTCGCCCCGGGGTCGTAGAGCGGAACGGACTCACGGGCATGGCTCACCCGGTGGGTGGAGCGGATGATAACAGGCACCTTGTTCTCGAAGGACCAGTTGAGGGCGTGGTAGGCGACATCCGCCGCCTCAGACGGCGATGACGGGTCGAAAACGGGAATCCCGAAGAGGGCGGCGATGAGCCGCGTGTCCTGCTCCGTCTGGGATGACTGAGGGCCGGGGTCGTCACAGGAGACGATGACGAGCCCTCCTTCGATGGACCTTTCCCGCGACCTCAGGAGCGCAGGGAAAGCCACGTTGAGGCCCACCTGCTTCATGAAGCATGCCGCCCTGGCCCCGCCGTACGCGGCGGCCCCGAAGGCGACCTCGAAGGCGCAGAGCTCGTTCGTCGACCACTCGGTGTGGATCTTCAATCCTTCCATGTTCCTGAAGTACACAACCCCGGGCAGTATCTCGGAACTTGGCGTTCCGGGGTATGCCGCCGCGATCTCGAGCCCTGCCTCTACAAGCCCTCTCGCGATAGCCTGATTGCCTATTATCACTTCTTCCCTGCTATGCACTGACGACCCTCCCATATGGCCTCACTCACACCGTATCGGCACGGCGGTCCTCGGCGGCGCCCTCCTTGACCGCGGCGTCCAATCCCTTCCCGAAGACCTCGAGGTTCTTCGCCAAGAACCTCTCCGGCACGCGGGACCTGATCGTCTCTTCGAGAACCTCTTTCGTGAAGGGAACGATACCGAAGGCGGAGAAAAAACCGAGAAGGGCCATGTTCGCGGACTGGAACATGCCCATCTCCCGGGCGATGCCATCGGCATCTATAAGACGACAGGTTATCTCCCGTTTCTCCAGCAGGGCCGAGATGGACGGTGGCAACTCGGACGCGCGGGTGTTGACAAGGGCAAGACCGCCCTTTTTGAGGAACAGCAGCGCCTTGTAAAACTCGCTCTCCTCGAAGGCAAGGAGTATGTCGCCGTTCTCCCTGCCGATGAAAGGGCTCGCGAAGTCGCCCACCTTCACGAGGGACACGACGGAACCTCCTCGCTGGCTCATGCCGTATTCATCGGATGCCACCGCTTTGAGCCCGCTCCTGATGGCGGCCTCGATGAGTATCGTGGAGGCGAGGAGCACCCCCCTGCCCCCGATGCCGGCGCATATGATCTCATGTCTCATATCATTCCCCTGTAGAGAGCCACCACGGGCTCTTTCGTGTCCCGGAAGCGGGCGATCTCGTCGACGGCGGAAATGGAATAGACCCCACCTACACCGTAGCTCTGAAGGACCCTCCTCAGGTCATCCTCCCTTTGGTTCACCATGACAACAAGGACAAAGGAGGAATCGTTGTACAGGCTGTTGACGTACGCGGGCATTCCTGAATGAAAGAAGTGGTCCTCAAGGGTGACGGCAAGGACGCTCCTGTCAGGGTGACGTTTCTTGATTCCATGAGCCATGTTTATAGACGAAGCGGGCCCCAGTCGGTCCCTGATGACGGAGAACCCCGCTATGACCTCATCGTATTGCGGCGTGCCCCGGCCGGCGTCGACGAACCCCCGCTTCACCTTCGACCTGTCGGGTATCTGCAGTTCGATGGCCGGATAGGTCTCGACGACGAGGACATCCTCCATGCTGTCGACAAAACCCTGCACGAGCTTCCGCGGGAGGGGAAAGACGGTGGCGAGCTTGAGCACGCTCGCGCCCTCGTCATAGAACTCGAGACGGGAGAGGCGGTCCGTGACTAGACCCGTGGAACCCCTCGAAATGACAACGTTGTCCTCGTAGGTCTCGAAGGCCTCGCCGATCTTGCCGATCTTTTCGTTGAGCTCCCCGTGAAGCCGGAAACGAAACTTCGGCGTCGCCGCCCACCTGCCCGGCTCCTTTACCAGCACGGCCGTGTTCGCTGTCCTCTTCGCCCCCTGCCCTGTCCTCTTCGCGCCTTCGGCCCGTCCAGCCGGGACGGCCTGCACGATCACAGGTATCCTGTATTCCTCCGAGAGCTGGAACCCGTAGCCAAGGGCCCTCTCCAGTTCGTCATCCGTCTCAGTGACGATAAGGGGCAGTTTCGAGAACGGGCCGAGAGGGGTCACCTCTTCGTCGTTCTCCTGAACGGCCACGACGACAAAGGACCCGGCCACCCCCGTGTAGGCAGAGCTCATGACAGGGTCGAGGGCCTCGTAGACACCTTCCGTGGAGAGAATGCAGGCCGTCCTCTTCCGCACGTAGGCACCTGCCAGTGCAAGCTCGAAGGCTATCTTCTCGTTCGTCGAGACCTCACAACGCAGGGATCCCGACACCTTCCGCGCCGTCGCCGCCGTGCCTTTGTTCGTCACGTAGAGCTGCTCCACGGCGTTCTCCATCAACAACCTGATCACGTTCTCATGCATCGTCCCGAAAACTCCTTTAGGCCATTCTTCTCAGTACGTCGATCCCCTTGAGGAGGTTCTCCTCGGTAGCCGCAAAAGAGATGCGCACATGAGTGTCCCTTGCTGAAAAAACACTACCCGGTATGATGAAAAGGTTGTTCTCCAATGCCCTCTCCACGAATTCCATCGCGTTGCCGCCGGGAACCTCGGGAAAGATGAAGAAGGCCCCCTTCGGTTTAACCACATTGTACTTGTCCCTGAGGCCGTTGTAAATGAGATCCCGTTTCTTCCGGTACCCGGCGATCATGTCGCCCATATCCTCGTCGAGGGCGACGAGGGCCGCCTTCTGCGCGAAGGATGTGACGCTCGAGAAGGCGTACTGCTGCATGGTTATCATGCACTGGATGATCTCGCTCGGCCCCGCCACGTATCCCAGGCGCCAGCCGGTCATCCCCCAGGTCTTCGAGAAACCGCCGAAGGTGAGCGTCTTTTCATACATCTGCCCCAGGTAAGGCTTCTCTCCTCCGCCCTCATCAAAGACAAAGCGGTCGTAGATATCGTCGGAGAACACGAGGAGGTCCTTCTCACGCGCCACCCGCGCCACCATCTCCAGCTCCTCCCGGGAATTGACCATACCTGTCGGGTTGTTGGGGCTGTTGATGAGGATGATCCTGGTCCTGTCCGTTATCGCCCGGCGAAGTTCCTCTTCCCTGATCGTGAAATCGGGATAGGTATCGAAGAAAACGGGCCGGCCTCCCAGCAGCAGAACCTGGTATTCGTAGAGAACAAAATAGGGATCGGGGATGATGACCTCGTCACCCGGGTTGAGCGTCGTCATGAGGGCAAGGAGGAGACCTCCCGTCACCCCCGCCGTGATGATGGCGTCCTCGCAGATTATCCCCTTTCCCCGGAGATGGCCGAGGACCTTTTCCCGGAGCTCCGGGATCCCTCCCGAGGGTGTGTACTTGTTGAAACCCTTCTGTATCCACTTTATCCCTTCATCCTTCACCGCGTCGGGGATATCGAAATCAGGTTCCCCGATGGAGAGGTTGATGGGGTTCTTCACTTTCTGTGCCAGGTCGAAGATCTTTCGCACCCCCGATGGCCGCATCTGCGTGACCCTGTCGGAAAGCAGCATCTATTCCTCCTTGCAAGCTGAACGAGCAGACTCCAGTATCCTGTCGAGTCTTGATTTCGGCAGTGTATTGAAGGCCAGTCGCAATTCTTCGTCAGTAAACTTTGCCCTAAGAAGAGCGGCCACGTCAACCCTTTCTTTCCAGCACCCGAAGGTGTTGGCGCAGGGCAGACCGTTCTGAACTTGAAGACAATAATCGAACCCGATGATCATCCCAAGCTGGGGACAATAGATCTCCATAGAAACCCCCGGTTGAGAAGAATGTTCCAGGTTCCAAGCTTCAGATTCAATGACTTTCTCCTCTTTTTCTTCTAACCTGAGACTTGAAACTTGAAACCTGGAACATTCTTTATCTTGGTTTCGGATACTTCTCCAGGCTTCGGAGGAGTTCCGTTATCTCGCTGTCGGGCATCGTGTAATCCTGAAGTTTGCCCGACATGAAGGCGTCGTAGGAAGGCAGGTCTATGATGCCGTGGCCGCTGAAGTTCATGAGAATGACCTTTTCCCTCCCCTCTTCCTTCGCTCTTTTCGCCTCGTCGATGGCACAGGCTATTGCATGGTTCGTTTCCGGCGCCGGGATGAACCCTTCCGTCCGGGCAAAGATGACACCCGCCGAGAACGTCTCTATCTGGTTGTATGCCCGCGCCTCGATGAGCCCGTCGGCGAAGACCTTGCTGACCAGCGGGGCCATGCCGTGATAGCGAAGACCTCCCGCGTGTATCGGGGCGGGAACGAAACTATGCCCGATGGAGTACATGGGCAGAAGCGGCGTCATCCCCGCGGTGTCGCCGAAATCGTAGACATACCGGCCCCGGGTGAGCGTCGGACAGGAGGTGGGCTCCGTGGCTATCACCCGTATCTCCTTCCCGTGGATCTTATCGCGTATGAAAGGAAAGGCCGTGCCGGCAAAGTTGCTGCCGCCGCCTGCACATCCGATGACAACATCGGGATATTCCCCCGCAAGCTCGAACTGCCGCTGCGCTTCCAGACCGATCACGGACTGGTGGAGAAGGACATGGTTGAGGACACTGCCCAGGGAGTATTTCGTGTTTTCAGACGTCACTGCGTCCTCGATGGCCTCGCTGATCGCCATTCCGAGACTCCCCGGATGCTCCGGGTTCCCCTCGAGGAACGAGCGTCCTGCTTTCGTATCGGGGCTTGGACTGGGGACGCACTTCCCTCCCCAGGTTTCCATCATGACCCGCCTGTATGGCTTCTGGTTGAAACTTACCCGGACCATGTAGATCTTCAGTTCGATGCCGAACTGGTTGCAGGCAAAGGCAAGGGCGCTCCCCCACTGCCCGGCACCCGTCTCGGTCGTGAGCCTCTTGATCCCGGCCTCCTTGTTGTAATAGGCCTGGGCAACGGCCGTGTTCGGCTTGTGGCTTCCCGGGGGGCTGACCCCCTCGTTCTTGAAATAGATATGGGCGGGCGTCCCGAGGAACTTTTCGAGCCCCGTAGCCCGGCACAATGGCGTCGGCCTCCACATGAGGAGTCTTTCCATGACCTCGTCGGGAATGCTGATGAACCTCTCGGTGCTCACCTCCTGCTCGATAAGGTTCATCGGAAAGATGGCTTCAAGCATGTCCGGCGTCACGGGCTCTCCCGTTTCCGGGTTAAGGGGCGGGGGCAGGGGCGTCTCAAGATCCGCCTGAATATTGTACCAGGCTCGCGGCATATCCTTTTCGTTGAGAAATATCTTTTTGTCCATGATACCCTCCTTTCTTTCGGTAACAGAAAGGGCCATGAGCTTGTCTGCCCATGGCCCTTTTCAAACAAAACGGCCATGGACGGTGTGAAACCGTCCATGGCCGGAAAATTACGGTCTCACACCTACAATTCCCGCCACCACCACCAGTTGTTTATCGCTGTGTTCGTCATAATGAGGCTTTATAACATGGGAAAAATGGAGATGTCAATAGCGAGAAAGAGGGCAGGGAGAGAATAGTGCAACTGGGGGAAATAGGACCTATAGGAGAATAGGACCTATCAGCCTCTCTTCCTCTTCTCCTTTCCCCCTCCCCCTGTCCCCTATCCCTTGTTCTTTACTCTTTGGCCCCTGGTCGTGTATACTCTTACAGTTTTTTACATCCACCATCACCTCCGGAGGTTAGGAAATGAAGTTCTTTATAGATACGGCAAATATCGACGAGATCAGGAAAGGCATGGAGATGGGGCTGGTCGACGGCGTGACCACCAATCCCTCACTCCTCGCGAAGGAAAAGAAGGACCCCGACGCGGTTCTCCGCGAGATCTTGAAGACCGTTCCCGGGCCCGTCAGCCTCGAGGTCATATCGACCACGGCGGAAGGCATGTGCGAGGAGGCGCGGAAACTGGCCGCGCTGGGCGACAACGCGGTCATCAAGATACCCATGACGGGTGAGGGTATCCGGGCTGTCAGGACGCTGACGGACGAGGGTATCAAGACGAACGTGACCCTGATCTTCCAGCCCGTTCAGGCCCTCATTGCGGCGAAGGCGGGCGCCACGTTCGTGAGCCCCTTTATCGGCAGGCTCGACGATATCTCCCAGAGGGGCATGGAAATAGTCGAAAACATCGTTACCATATTCTACAACTATGCCTTTGAGACAGAGGTCATCGTCGCGAGCATCCGCAACCCCGTGCACGTCCTCGACGCGGCCCTTGTCGGCGCCGATATAGCGACCATACCTTTCAACGTCCTGAAACAGCTCATGAACCATCCCCTTACGGATATCGGCCTGCAAAAATTCCTCAAGGACTGGGAGGGCATCAAGAAATAGGGGCCCTCTTCAGGGTCTCCTCATCAAGCAGTTCCCTGACCTTCTTCAGGAGGTCCCGGGGCAGGATGGGCTTCGCGATATACTCTATCGTCTCGTCAAGGATGCCTTTCTGGTGGATGATGTCGTCAGTGTAACCGCTCATGAAAAGCACCCTGATATTGGGGTCGATGGACCTCAGCCTGTCGTGGGCCTGCTTGCCGTTCATCTTCGGCATGACAACATCGAGGATGACGAGGTCCGCCTGACACCGATCTTGTGTTTCGATGGCGTCGAGACCATCCACCGCCTCGAAGACCCTGTACCCCTGCTCCGAAAGAACGGTACGCAGGAGTCTCCTCAGCTCCTCGTTGTCCTCCACGACGAGTATCTTCTCGTTGCCTCTCGGGTCGTCCTCGACGGTTTCCGCCTTTTCCTCGGGAACAGTCTCGACTATGGGAAGTAATACCTCGAAGGTCGTCCCACGACCCAACTCGCTGGCGACACTGATGGTACCGTTATGCTGCTGGACTATCCCGTATACTATCGCGAGACCCAGCCCTGTCCCCTTCCCCGATTCCTTTGTCGTGAAGAAGGGCTCGAAGACCTTTTCCTTCGTCCTCACGTCCATGCCGACACCCGTGTCGGAGACGCTTATGCAGGCCAACCGGTCCCCCATCTCCCCCTCATTGCCGTTCGCTCTTCTCGTTCTGATCGTGAGGGTTCCACCCGTGGGCATTGCGTCCCGGGCGTTGGCCACGAGGTTCATGAGAACCTGATCGAGCTGGACAAGGTCGGCCATCACGACAAGAGGATCCGGACACAGGTCTGTCCTGAGCACAATGTCCTCGGTGATGAGCCGCGAAAGAAGCTTCTTCGTTCCCATGATCGCCCCGTTGACATCCAGCGGTTTCGGATCGATTATCTGCTTCCTGCTGAAGGCGAGGAGGCTCTGTGTAAGGATGGCCGCCTTGCCTGACGACGCGACGATCTGGTCGACGTACTTGCGTACGGGGTCATCGGGCAGGAGCTTGATCTGGACGAGGTTCGAATAGCCAATGATGGCGCTGAGGATGTTATTGAAGTCATGGGCTATCCCGCCGGCAAGCTGACCTATGACCTCCATCTTCTGCGACTGGTGCAGCTGTGATTCGAGCTGGACCTGTCTCGTCACATCCCGGTTGAGCGCGATGTATCCCGTTATGGCACCCGATGAATCGACAAGGGGACCGACGGTGGATTCCTCGTGGATGAAGGTCCCGTCCTTTCTCCTGTTGACGATGGTACCCGTCCAGACCTTGCCTGACCGGATCGTCTCCCAGAGATTTCTGTAGAACTCCCGGTCGTGGAGACCGCTCGTGAGAAAAGCGGGGGTCTTGCCGAGCGCATCCCCCCGGGAATACCCCGTGACCGACTCGAAGGCCGGATTGACGTATTCGATGACGCCCTCGGCATCGGTGATGAAGATATCTTCCGCCGCCTGCTCTATGGCGGTGACGAGACGCCGGATCTCAGCCTCCGTCTTCTTCCTCTCCGTTATGTCCCGGACGATAACGAGGATATGGGCCTCGTTGTTCACGTCAAAACGGCTCAGGTTGACCTCCGCGTCGAGGAAACCGCTCCCATCGAACATTCTGTTGCGCCACTCAAAGAATTGCGGTTTGCCGGACAGGGCCAGGCGCACCTTCTCGTTCGCCTTGTCGATGGAGGGGATGCCGTCAGGCTGGACCTCCGGCGAGAACACGTGGGGCTCCTTCCCCACAATATCTTCCCTTCCGCACTTCATCAGTTCAAGGGTCTTGGAGTTGCAGTCCATGTAGACACCGTCCTTGAGGACAAGAACGCCATCGGGAGAAAACTCGAAGAGCGCCCGGTAACGCACCTCGCTTTCACGCAGGGCCTCCGCCGCCTTCTTGCGCTCCGTGATGTCCCTGAGGATCCCTTCACGGCCCGCGATGTTCCCGTCATCGTCGAGGAAGTAATGCGTTGTGATGGAGACATACAGCGTCGTCCCGTCCTTGCGCTTGAGGAATGCCTCGTAGTCATTGATGCGGTCGCGGTCCTTCAGTTCGTCTATCATCCTGTAGAGATCGCGGGGATCATTCCAGAAGGCCTCCATGGGCAGGCCGAGCATATCCTCCACGGAATCATAGTGGAACATCCTGGCCCCGGCCGGGTTTATCATGATCAGGATCCCGTTGTTGTCGAACCTGTAGAAAACGTCCTGTATCTTCTCGATTATATTTCGGTAGAGCTTCTCGCTCTCCCTCAGGGCCCGGGCGGTCCTGATGCGTTCCGTTATGTCCGTTATCACGGCGATGTAACTGTCGCCCGTCGCCCTCGCCACCTGGAAGAGCAGTTCTATCACGGTACCGTCCTTGCGGACCCACCTCGATTCCTCCTGTCCCTTGCGGTAGATCTCACGGCCCACCCTCTCGTACTCTTCGTCATCGGGATAAAGGAACCGGGAATCGTGTCCCACGAGCTCGTCTTCCCGGTAACCCGTTATGGAACACATCGCGTCATTGACCCATTCAAAGACCCTGCCCTTGATCTTCACGATACCGCTCGGCGAGGTCGAGAGGATCCCCGACAGCGTCTCCTGAGAGGCGAGAAGATCGAGCTCTCCGGACCTGAGCTTGAGGGACGTACGTTTCAGCCGTGCAAGGCTGACTGCCAGGATCGCGATGAATGCAAGAAGAACGATGACCACCGCGACAGAGATGAGTATCGTTCTTCCATTCTGTTCAAAAAAGGAGGGTGGCTTGTTGAGAATGACGCTGCCCCGGGGGACCATCTCCTCGGAGATCCCGAATTTCCTGAGCTCAGCATGATCGAATATGAACCGGTTCGGGCTCTCGGCCACCCGGGGAAGGTCCCCGGGGTGCGTGCCGTCAAGTATCTGCTTTGCGAGCAATCCCGCAGCCCGACCCTGGCTGAAACCGGAGACGCATCTTCCCCCAACGATCCCTTTGCCCACGAAAGTGCTTGAGCGGCCGAAGACCGGGACCGGTGACAGGCTCAGGGCCCTTGCCGCCTCTTCCGCTGTAACCGACCTGCTCTGGGCGTCCTGCCACAGGGACATGAAGAACACGATGCTGTCTGGAGGAAGCGCCGGCATCGTCTGGAGGAGCCTGGAATAGGAGAGGCCGCCCAGCGTCTTCACCGTCACCCGGGGATAACCGGCCCTTATGATGCGCGACAGGTCTTCGAAGCGTTTGAGGTTCTCCCTCATGCCGTCATGCACGACATAGACCGTTCGCGTCCCGGGTCTCACCTGGAACGCGAACGCCAGTGTTTCCTCGAAATCATCCTCTTCGAGGACACCGACGACGTTCTCCCGGCCGGCGAGCAGGTCCCCGGCGAACCTGTTGACCCCGCAGAACACGATGGGAGCACCCCCGAAGAGCTCTTTCTGATTGCGAAGCGCAAAAAGAAAAGCACTGTCGTCGGAAACAAGGATCACATCAAACCGGATGGCGGCAAATTTGACCGCGTAGAGGTTGCGGAGCTTGTGGAGATACTCGTCGGTCTCCGTCTTGTTCGTGTCCATGTACTCCACGTGCACGCCAAGGTCCTCGCGCCCCTTGAGCGCGGACATGTAGCCTTCCATTATGGTCTCGGTCCAATCTGTCCTGTGGTAGGAGTGGAGAAAGAGGGCTGTCTTGTGGTGCTCCGCCGCGAATGCCCGGCATGCTCCGGCAAAAAAAAGGAATGAGAAGGCCAGGAACATTACCGCCCACATCGAGCCGGTTCGACGTTCCTTCTTCCCCTGCTGGAGATCCTTTCCTGCCGTGCCTGATGAAATGCCCGTGAGTCGAGACAATCGCGTAATCCTGTTCCCCGATGAACAATATACGATCACGGCCGCCGATCGTTCCTCAGTGTCCTGCAACAACACCGCACGCCGCAGCGATGCTCCAAACAAACCTTATGATACTTATCGGCAATTCCGCAAGGAAAATTAGCGCATCGACCATGAACAACGGCTAACCCGTTAACAGTGTTTCCGCGTTAACGGAAGCTTGGGGGCAGATCGGTTATATTTGGAAAAGGAAATGCAATGTCCGGAACACACCTGACGTGCCGGCGGCCACGAGCGTGATGCAGCGGCGGTCTTCACGTCAAAGCCCGGGACAAGCTTCAAGGATCGATCGGGCTTGCATTTTACGGTACGGCAACGTACCATTATTTATAAACAGGGGGGGTTACATCGGCGGACGAACGGCCACGAGAGGCAGCGTGAGCGGCGCTCCCATCGCTCACGGCAGGATCGTAATCTGAAATACGAGGCAAACCTCTAACAGAAAAGGGGGGCCCATGGAACACGGGACCCTGCTTCAAGGCTTCTCCGCCCTCTTCCCCGGCTCCCTTGCGGGACCCGCAAAGACCGGGTGAGGCCGGCGTGCCGCTGAAGAAACTTTAGATTCCAATCCGGAGGTGGAATATATGGTGCATTACGCATGGATCATCGCTTTCACTGGTACCCTTGTCACCATTCTGGCCCATGGCTTCGGCAGGATGTCCTATTCGGTCATACTGCCCCCCATGAAAGACGGTCTCATGCTCAATTACACTCAACTCGGCTCCATCGCTACTGGCAATTTCATCGGCTATCTCAGCCTCGCCATCATAGGCGGCTTCCTCGCTGCCCGGTTTGGGGTAAGACGGGTTGTCTTCGTCTCTCTCCTTGTGATAGGCGTGAGCCTTTTCCTTACCGGTCTCGCCGAATCCTTCTCCTTTGCCTTCGTGATGAGGCTTATAGCAGGCCTGGGTAACGGGGGAGCCTACGTCCCCATCATGGCCCTGCCCGCCGCCTGGTTCGTAATGAAGAAAAGGGGGCTGGCCACCGGGATCGTATCCGCCGGCATCGGCACCGGTCTCTTCCTGGCGGGCATCATCCTGCCGCCCATTATCTCGCACTTCGGAAAGGACGGGTGGCGCTACGCCTGGTATTTCCTGGGCATCGCCGTCTTCGTCCTTGCCTTCGTCTGTTACGCCTTTCTCAGGAACAACCCTTCGGAGAAGGGCGTTTCCATGTATGGCGGCACTGAAGAGCAAAAAGGCGGCTCCAGGGTCACCCTTTTCTCGGCCTTCAAGGACGTCGTCGTCGAATCGGAGATCTGGAAGCTGGGAACGGTCTATTTCATGTACGGCTTCTCCTATATCATCTACCTCACCTTCTTCGTCGCCTTCCTCACCAAGGAGATGGGCATGAGCCCCATCGCGGCGGGGAGGGTATTCGCGGTCCTCGGCATCTTCAGCATCTTTTGCGGAATCGTGTACGGCTGGATATCCGACGTCGTCGGAAGAAGGTATGGGTCCATGATCGCCTATTTGACCCTTGCCCTCTCCTACGTCATATTCGCCTTCTGGAAGGACACCACCGGCTTCTACGTGTCGGCGGTCATTTTCGGGATCGCCGCCTTCTCGGTCCCCACCATCATGGCAGCGGCATCGGGAGACGCCGTGGGCGGGCGGCTTGCCCCGGCCGGCCTCGGATTCATAACCCTCTTCTTCGGCATAGGCCAGGCTTTGGGTCCTCTGGCAGGAGGCTACATAAAGGACACCACGGGAACCTTCACCAACGCATTCCTCCTCTCAGCCGGCGTCTCACTGCTGGGAGCCTTCGGCTCCCTAATCCTCAGGAAGAAAGCCTGACGGCTTAAAC
Organism: Syntrophobacterales bacterium Delta_02; assembly: GCA_001603955.1. Lineage (GTDB taxonomy): Bacteria > Desulfobacterota > Syntrophorhabdia > Syntrophorhabdales > Syntrophorhabdaceae > Delta-02. Next base: position 36,508 of record LVAA01000010.1, read on the forward strand.
CCGTTTCAGGTTTCAAGTTCCAGGTTTCAGGTTAACGACCGAAGACCTTGGAAGGGAACTGTCTGCACTGGCTTTTGACCCGCAACGCGCAACCCGGAACCCGCAACTGTCTTTCACTTGAAACCTGGAACTTGAAACCTGAAACGGGTTTTCTTTGTCTTGACACGTCCGCGCTGCTTTGCTACTGTGTTGTTGCCTCATACGTGAGCGCGGGAGATCGAATGGCCACTGCGAAAAAAACTGCCCAGCAATGGTTTCTTGAAGCCTACCATCACCACCTGCTTGAACAATCCATCGACAAGGCCATCAAGGCGTACAAAAAATGCATACAGATCGATCCTGCCTACACGGACGCCTATGTCAACCTTGGTCTCATCCATCTCAAGCGGGAGCAGTACGAGAAGGCCCTGCAGTACTTCGCGCGCGTCACCCAGCTGGAGCCGGATAACATAGAAGCATACATCAATCTCGGTTATGCCTATGAAAAGATGGACCGCTTCGGCAGCGCCAAGCAAATGTACGAACATTCCCTGAAGATCAACCCCCGGCACATGGAGGCCTTCACCAATCTGGCCAACATCGCCGAGATGCAGGCCGACTACAACGGGGCCATCGACCTGTGGAAGAAAGCCATCGAGGTCGATCCCAACGCGGCTCAGCCCCATTTTTTCCTGGCTTCAACGTATGACCGGCACGACATGTTCGACGAGGCCATCGGGGAATACAGGCAGACCCTGGCCATCGACCCCCATCATCTGAAGGCGCTCTTCAACCTCGGGCGTCTCTACATCCAGCAGGGTGAGCCACGGAAGGCCTTCGATGCCTTCGCCCGTATCGTGGAACTGAACGGCGACAATACGGCGGCATGGAATTACCTGGGATATATCTACGAGACGCTGGGAAGCATCGAGTACGCCATCTTCGCGTACAGCAATTCCCTCATCATCAACAACTACCAGGAAGATGCCCACTACAACCTGGCACGGCTGCAATACCTCCAGTACCGCTTGAGTCCCGACCCGGCGATACTGGAAGGGATAAGGAACAGACTCCTCTATGTCACATCGGTAAACCCCAAACACCGCGAGGCCAAACAACTCCTCGGCATGATCCAGCTCCACAGGACAAGGGAACAGAGAGGAACGGCAAACTAACAAATGGCTTGAACAGCTTGAGCCGCTTGAACGTTAAAGAACTTCACCTCCGGCGTCTACTCATCATTGTCCTCGTTCCGCGCGTAATGCCGTGCGGGGATGACATCGAGACAAAAACCCCCATCATTCCTTACTGATGGGGGTTCAGGTTTTTAACGTTCAAGCGGTTCAAGCGGTTCAAGCCGCCGCGACCCGAACGGGTTGCGGCGCTATGCTTCCAGCCTCTTCATGATGACGGTCAGAATCTCGCTCCAGATGGAGACGGGGTCGACCGTCGGCGATGCCGTGAGCTGGGGGTTCTTCTCCAGTGTCTGTGCGGCCAGAACGCCGGCGACCTTCCTCTTCTGATCGACACCCGCGCCCATTGTCTGTTCCGCGATGTGGGAAGGTATCTCTATCCTGATCCTGCATCCGGCAATGACCGCCACATCCGGCTCTGCATCTGCCTGCTCCTCAACGCCTTCCGCGAATGCCTGAGCTTGCCCTTCCGACACCTCCTGAGGTGGTGGTGGTGGAGGTGG
>LVAA01000089.1 GCA_001603955.1 Syntrophobacterales bacterium Delta_02
CAGATGTGTATAAGAGACAGACATAGCACAATACGGCAATGACAGGAGATCCCTCGAGATCGATATCACGAAGAGGATGTCCGTCATCGCCACCATCGGCAGCAACGCGCCCTACGTCGGCCTCCTCGGCACCGTGCTCGGTATTATGCTCACCTTCTCTACCATCGGCAGCCAGGGATACGTCGACGCCACGGGGGTCATGTTCGGTCTCGCCCTGGCGCTCAAGGCCACGGCCATCGGTCTTGTCGTGGCCATACCATCCATTGTCTTTCACAATTATCTCGTCCGGAAGGTGAAGGTGGCCCTTTTGCGGTGGGATGCCCTCAATGCCGAAGAGGACCAGAAGAAAGACGGCGACGTTGTACCCAAACCCGTGAAGTCCGCAAGGCTGTAACAAAGAACACCGACTGACACAATGGAAGAGAAAGAGTTCAGCTATATCAACATGGTTCCCTTTATCGACGTCATGCTTGTCCTTCTCGTCATCGTCCTCATGACAGGGACCTTCGTGGCGACGGGCATAATCCCCGTCGAGCTGCCGAAGGTATCCCGGACGCAGGAGAAGGCCATGAAGACAGGCATCATCGAGATAGACAGAAGCGGTGTTGTATATTACCAGGCGAAGCGTGTCGACCTCGAGGGGTTGAAGGGATCCCTTTCGGGTACCTCCCGCGATACCCCTTTCCTGATACGGGCGGACAGGGATATAGAGCTTCAGCGTTTTGTTGAGGTGCTCGAAACGGTGAAGTCCATGGGCTTCAGGAAGGTGAGCCTCCAGACGGAGGAGGAGAGATGACCCACAGCCGCCATGCCGGTTATGCCGTGTCCCTGCTGGTCCATCTCGCGATTGCGGCCGCAGTCCTCATCATCCCCTTCGAGATGGTGGCGCGGCAGAAGAGCATCGTCCTCGATTTCAGCATCGTCAGGGGACCCGGGGGCGACAGCGCGGGGGGCGGAGAAAAGCAGGGTCCTGCGGGCGAAGAGAAAAAAGGTGATCTTCACAGAAAACAGCCGGCGCAGCGCGTGAAGAAGGCTGCGGTTGACACGCGGAAGACGGACCAGCGGACAGTGGCCGCCGTTGCCCGGGCCCATGATCCCGGGGCGAGGAGTTTCACCGGTTCTGACCCGCAGGGAGAGGTGACCGTTGCCGGTGAGGATTCGCCGAGCCGGCATGCCGGGGTGCCTGCGGCATCCGGGGGAGGCTCCCCGGGCGGTGGCGGTGCAGGCCCGAAGACGCTCAACTATCTCGGTTCCGGCGGTGCCGACGAGCGGAGCTTCTCCTTTATCCGCGACCGGATCATGCAGGGCATCGTCTATCCGGAGCGGGCGAGGAGAATGGGATGGGAAGGGAAGGTGACCCTTTCGTTCACCGTCCACGAGAACGGTTCCATCGATGACGTGAAGGTCGTCGGCAGTTCAGGTTTTTCCGTCCTTGACGAGAGCGCCAGGGACTCGGTAGCGAAGACAAATCTCAGGAGAAAGATACCCGTCCGGCTTGTCGTCCTCTTGCCAGTGGAATACAGGCTTCGTTAGGGACAGGCCCGCGGCACGTGCCGCAGCGGGACGGACTTAAGTGAACTTATGAAGACCATTGAAGATAACCAGCTGATACTCCTTATCTGGCGCGGCAGGAAATACCTCAAGCGGATAGCCGCGGACCAGTCGTTCCATGGCAAGGGCGGGACGCTCCGCTACGCGGACCTCATCGGGAAGCCCTACGGGATACGCATCGGTGACTACGATATCTTCGAGCCGACCATCGAGGATATCGTCATGCTCGGCCTCAAGAGGGAGACGCAGATAGTCTTCCCCAAGGAAAGCTTTTTCATCGCTTTCCGCTTGAGCTTGAGGAAGGGTTCCCGTGTCCTGGAGGTGGGGACGGGCAGCGGCGCGAACACCTATATCATGTCCCACGCGGTGGGGCCGGAAGGCCTCGTCGTTTCCTTCGAACAGGAAGAGAGGCATTTCAGGAACGCGAAGCGCAACATCGACCGCTTCGGTGAATGGGGGAACGTGGAGCTGCACAACGAAGAGTTCAACGGCTATGGCGACGGCGACTTCGACGCCGCTTTCATCGACGTAAGGGAGCCTTGGACGGTCCTGGAAAAGGTAAGGGATGCCGTGAAGGGAAGCGCTCCCATAGGCATGATAGTGCCCACGGCGAACCAGATATCGGATGCGCTGAAGGCCCTCGAAGAGGGCTTCGGCGACACGGAGGTACTCGAGATCCTCATCAGGAAGTACAAGACCGTAGCCGAACGCGTCCGCCCCACAGACCGCATGATAGCACATACGGGGTATCTAATTTTCACGAGAAAATTAGATACCGTTGAAACCGCTTGAACCGCTTGAACGGGAAAGACCCGGAAGAAAACCGCTTGAGCCGTCGAACGTTAGAAACTGGAAACGAAAGAAGCAAATACGGGTCCGGCCCACGGATGACAATCCGGAGTCAGCCCGTACCCATTCCCTCCCGTCTCTCGCCCCTGACGTTCAAGCGGCTCAAGCGGCTCAAGCCATCTTTTCCCGTGTTCAAGCGGTTCAAGCCGTCGTTAGAGTATCACAAACTTCTTCACGTACTCCACGATCTCCTGGGGGTCGTCGAATATTTTGAAGATGTCGAGATCTTCCTTGAGGATCTTGCCGTGGGTGAGCATCTGGTCCTTCATCCACTCGATGAGCCCTTTCCAGTAGGTTGAGTCGTAGAGGATGACGGGGAAGGGGCGCATCTTTTTCGTCTGGATGAGGGTGATGGCCTCGAAGAACTCGTCGAGGGTGCCGAAGCCGCCGGGCATGACGATGTAGGCCATGGCATACTTGAGGAACATCACCTTGCGGACGAAGAAGTATCGGTAGCTCAGCCGTACGTTTGCGTAGGGATTGGGTTTTTGCTCGAAGGGCAGTTCGATGTTGATGCCGATGGATTTGGTTCCTCCCTCCTTTGCCCCCTTATTGGCGGCTTCCATGACGCCTCCGCCTCCGCCGGTGATGATGTTGAAGCCGTTCCTGGCAAGGAGCTTGGCCAGTCCATAGGTCTTCTCGTAAAGATCATGGCCCTTCTGACAGCGGGCGCTCCCAAAAATGGTTATCGCGGGGCTGATCTCGTTGAGGTTCTCGAAACCCTCGACGAATTCCGCCATGATGTGGAAGAGTCTCCACGACTCCTTGAGGGTCATGTCGTCTATGACGTACTGTTTCTCCATGCTTTCCCCTTTTTACCTTGAGATTTTGGGCGCTGACATATATTATTTACATACAAATTGCTTGTCAAATCAAAACGAAATGGGCGAAATACTGGTCGGAACAAGCGGGTTTTCCTTTGATGATTGGATAGGGGAGGTGTACCCGCCGGGCACCAGGAAACAGGACATGCTGCCCTACTACGTCAACAAGCTGGGATTCAAGGCTTTGGAAGTGAATTACACCTATTATTCCATGCCGTCGCACAGGACGATGGAATCGTTCGCGCGGCGGACCGCTTCGGATTTCTCCTTCGTTGTGAAGGCATACAAGGGTATCACCCATTCCATTGAGGGCGATGTGAGAGAAACATGCCGCTTCTTCAAACAGGGTGTCGAACCGCTGGGGGAGAGCTTGAAGGCGCTTCTCTTCCAGTTCCCTTACATGTTCCTGCCCACGGACGAGAACATAGCGTACCTGCGGAAGATACGGGATGAGTTTGCGGGATACGAATCGGTCATCGAGTTCCGCAATGCGAAATGGTTCGAGGAGAGATATTTCGACCTTCTCAGGGACCTGTCCCTTGGTTTTTGCGTTGTTGACGAACCGAAGCTTAAGGGCCTTATGCCCTTCACGCCGGTTCTCACGTCGCGGACGGGCTATTTCCGCTTCCACGGGAGGAACAGGGCGTGGTTCAGGGAACCTGTGGACGTGCGCTACGATTACCTGTACTCGGAGAAGGAATTGAAGAGTTTCGTACAGCCTATCGAGGATATTGCCTCGGGTACGGAGGGTACGACCTTTGTTTTCTTTAACAACTGCCACGCGGGCAAGGCGGCCAGGAACGCTCAAACGATGATCGAACTGCTGCGTGAAAAACCGTCGTTCGATCCGCCGGTGCGGACTGCTCCCCTCAACTGACGGCACGAGACGGTGCCGTGCCGGTTGGAGGGTCCCGATAAGGAGTTGCTATGAATAATGAGATATTCAGGGAATACGACATCAGGGGAAGCGTCGAGCCCGACCTCACCGATGACGTGGTGCTGAACATCGGCAGGGCCTTCGGATCTTACATGGCGAAGCTCGGAAAGAAGAAGGCGGCCCTGTGCCGGGACTGCCGGCTCAGCTCCGGTCACTACCGCGACCTTCTTGCCGAGGCGATGGTCGAAAGCGGCCTCGATGTTATCGATGTGGGCCTTGCTCCGACGCCTCTTTTCTACTATTCGCTCTTCACCCTCGACGTGGAAGGCGGCATCATGGTGACGGGAAGCCACAACCCCCCCACCATGAACGGCTTCAAGGTTGCCGTCGACAAGGCGACCCTCTATGGCGACCAGATACAGGAAGTAAGGAGGATCATCGAGTCGGGAGGATACATAACAGGACGGGGAGCGTACCGCGAGTACAAGGACATCGTCAGGGATTACCACGAGTACCTGCGCGCGAACATCAGGCTGAGTAAGGGTTTCAACGTCGTCATGGACGCCGGCAATGGTACGGGAGGGGTCGTCGCCGCTCCCATTATGAAGGAGTTTGGCCAGAAGGTGACGGAACTGTTCTGCGACATGGACGGGCATTTCCCCAATCATTTCCCCGACCCTACCGTGGAGAAGAACCTCGTCATGCTGAGGGACACCGTTCGCAGGGAGAAGGCGGACGTCGGCATCGGGTATGACGGCGACGCGGACCGGATAGGTGTCGTGGATGAAAAGGGCGGCATCATCTGGGGCGATTACCTCATGCTCATCTACGCCCGGCAGATACTTAAAGAACACAAGGGGGCGACGTTCGTCTCCGAGGTCAAGTGTTCCCGGAACCTTTTCGATGACATCGCGAAACGCGGCGGGATGCCCGTCATGTGGAAGGCGGGCCATTCGCTCATCAAGCAGAAGATGAAGGAGGTTCAGGCCTTGATGGGGGGCGAGATGAGCGGCCACATCTTCTTCGCCGACCGTTTTTTCGGCTTCGATGACGCCATCTATTCGTCCCTGCGGTTCCTTGAGATAATGGAACAGGACGGTAGGCCTGTATCGGAGTTTCTCGCCGACCTGCCGAAGACCTATTTTACACCGGAGATACGCACCGACTGCCCGGACAGCGTGAAGTTCGACGTCGTGCGGGAGCTGACGGAGCTCTACCGGTCCCGGTACCCCATCATAGACATCGACGGAGTGCGGGCCATATTCGACGACGGCTGGGGACTCGTGCGTCCCTCCAACACGCAGCCCATCCTCGTCCTGAGGTTCGAGGCCGAAACACAAGAGGCCCTTGACCGCATCCAGTCGATGGTCATGGAAGACCTGGAAAGGATAATGGAGAGATACAGGTAATAGGTAATGGGTAATAGGTAATGGGAAAAGAAGAATACCATCCGGCTGTTCTGTTTTTCCTATAACCCATAACCCATGACCCATAACCTGCCTTTAAGTTGATGATTGACATTCCCCGAAATATTATGAGGCCCGCGCGGTATATCGGGTGCGAGCCGAACCATGTGAGGAAGGACCCCGGCGAGGTGACGGTCCGGTTCGCCCTTTGCTATCCCGACGTATACGAGATAGGAATGTCCTATTACGGGCTTTTTCTCCTTTACGAGATTGCCAACAACGTTCAGGGCGTCTGGTGCGAGCGCTGTTTCGCCCCCTGGGCGGACATGGAGGACCACCTGAGAAGTTCGGGTATCCCCCTCGGGACTCTGGAGTCGAGAACCCCTCTCCACGCGATGGACCTCATAGGGTTCTCTCTGACCTACGAGCTCAATGTGACCAACGTCCTTAACATGCTCGCCCTCGGGGGTGTGAAGATAAGGGCCGAAGAGCGCGGAGGGGAGGACCCCATCGTCATCGGGGGCGGCCCCCTCATGCTGAATCCAAAGCCGTACGAACGTTTCTTCGATATCATCGTGGTCGGCGAAGGCGACGAAATACTTCGGTCCCTGCTCGGCCTCGCGCGTGACATGAAAGGGGAGTCAAGAGAAAGCATCATCCGGGAGATGGCACGGCTGGAAGGGGTCTATTCCCCCTTTGCCCCTTCGTCGCGGGTGGAACGTCTTTTCATCAGGGATCTCGACAGCGCGTACCACCCGGTTCGCCCCCCGATACCCACGGTGGACAGCGTGCATAACCGTCTCAACATCGAGATATCGCGGGGCTGCGCGAACGGCTGCAGGTTCTGCCTTGCCGGTTTCGGCTACCGGCCTTATCGCGAGCGCTCCTTCGAGGCGGTCAAGGCCGTGATCGACGAAGGGCTCCGCCACACCGGATACGAGGAGATCTCCCTGCTTTCCTTGAGCTCGGGGGACTATCCCTTTCTCTTTGATGTCCTTGAATATGCCAAGACCACCTATCATGGCCTGTCCGTGAGCCTGCCCTCCCTCAAGATTGGCAGCATCGGAGAGGACGAGATATCGGCCATGGGCCAGATGGCGCGCACGGGTTTCACCTTTGCCCTCGAGGCGCCGACAGTCTCTCTGAGGTCCCGTCTTAACAAGGACATAGACGTGGACACCCTCGTGGCCCAGTTGCCCCAGCTCAAGGCCCTTGGCTGGCGCAGGCTGAAGCTGTACCTCATGGTCGGGTTTCCCTGGGAGACCCAGGATGACCTCCTTGCCATCCGGGACGTGATAACCCCGTTTCGGGCGGCGGGCATGGATGTGAACCTTTCCGTGTCTCCCTTTACGCCCAAACCGCATACGCCTTTCCAATGGCTCTCAATGGACGGGGAAGAGGTTCTCGCGGAAAAGATCATGCTCATAAAGGACGCCCTGAAGAAGACAGGCGTTCGGGTGCGCTACCGCGACACCTCGGTGAGCGTCGTGGAAGGTGTCGTGGCAAGGGCTGACGAACATCTCTCTCCCCTTTTCGAGTACCTTCATAGCCGGGGGGTGCGGCTCGAGGCGTGGAGGGAATTCTTCTCCTTCGAACCGTACAGAGACTGGTTCGGAGAGAATCCGGCGGACATGAAGGCGTACACCGGCAGCCGCGACACGGCGGGGAGACTCCCCTGGGATGTGGTCGACATGGGTTTTGACCCGGACTTCCTCGGGAGGGAACTGGAAAAAGCGGGGTCGGGGGAGATGACCGTGGGGTGTCTCAGCGGCTGTGCCGGCTGTGGCCTCGGATGTTCTCTTCCACAACGGACGCCCCTTCAGGAGAAGCCCGAGAGGGTCACCATTTCGGACGCCGCAGCCGCGCGGGCCGCTGAGGCCCCGAAGAAGTTCAGCTTCCGCTACGGCAAGTACGGCGACGCCCGTTATATCGGGCATCTTGACGTCATGAACATCCTCGTGAGGGCCATGAAGTCCGCGGGTATCACGATGAGGACGCGGGGCAAGTATCACCCGCTGCCGAAGATAGCCCTCACGGATGCCCTTCCGGTCGGAGTGGAAAGCTTCGCCGAATTCATCGAGGTCGAGACGGGCAGCGGTCAGGAGGTGACCGCATCCACGGTGAGGACGATCAACGAGAAGCTGCCTTCGGGCATAAAAATATACGAATTTATTGAAGGTTCTCTAAGAGATGTGGTAAAAGAATACTTGTTCCTGCTCATTGCTGATGCTCCAGTGGAAGATGGACCCACTCTCTGGAGGCGGGCGAAGGACAGGTTCCTGTACACGTGGCGCGGCAAGGGCGTGAAACAGCTCTGGTTGCAGGGCAGGTTCGCGAGGATCATAAAAGTGGAATCAGGACGAATTGATGGCTTCTGAACTGGTAATCAACGTAACGTACAGCGAAACAAGGATCGCCTTCCTGGAAAATGGAACTCTCGTAGAATTCTTCATCGAGAAGAAGAACGATCACAGCATGGTGGGGAGCATCTACAAGGGCAAGGTCGTGAGGATCGTGCCCGGCATGGATGCCGCGTTCATCGACATCGGGCTCGAGAAGTCGGCCTTCCTCTACGTGGGCGATATCATTCTTGACCGCATGATGTACGAAGAATTTGACAGCTCGGATTTTCACTTTGAGGCGGGAGAAAGGATCGAAGGCGTCCTTGAGGACGGGCAGGAACTCATCGTCCAGGTTTCCCGCGAGCCTATCGGGCAGAAGGGGACGCGAGTCACGTCCAAGATCACCCTTCCCGGTCGGCTCCTGGTTCTCATGCCCGGCACGGACCACATTGGCGTCTCCCGGAAGATCGAGGATGAAGAGGAGCGCAAGCGCCTCGCCACGGTGATGAGGGAGATATGCCCCAAGGGTTACGGGTTGATAGGCAGGACGGCGTCGGAAGGCAAGACCGCCGACGAGCTCGCCACGGACCTCAACTTCCTGAAGCGTATCTGGGAAAGCATTCAGGAGAAGGCGAAGGCGACGCGCGCGCCGGCCATTCTTCACCAGGAACTGGGCATCATCTTCAGGGTCATTCGTGATCTCCATTCCCACAACCTCAAGAGGATCATAGTCGACGACCAGTACATCCACGGCCGCCTGGAGGGGTTCCTCAAGGAGTACCTTCCCGAAGAGGGCTGCGAGGTGGTCTATTTCGACGAGCGCGACCCCATATTCGAGGTCTACGGTATCGAGATGGAGGTGGCCAAGCTTCTTCAGAGAAAGATATGGCTGAAGTCGGGGGGCTACATAGTTCTCGACTATACAGAGGCCCTCACCGTCATCGATGTGAACACGGGCAGATACCTGGGCAAGAAGGACCTGGAAGACACCATCCTGAGGACTAACCTGGAGGCGGTCAAGGAGATAGCCTACCAGATACGGTTGCGCAACGTGGGGGGCATCATAATCGTGGATTTCATCGACATGGAGCGCAAGGAATCCCGTGAGACGGTTTTCCAGGCCATGATGGAGACCCTCAAGAAGGACAGGATAAAGACCTTTGCATATCCCATCAGCGAGCTGGGCCTCGTTCAGCTCACGAGGAAACGCACGCGCCACAACATCGTCAACCTCCTTACCGAGACGTGTCCCAATTGTGAAGGGTCGGGGTATGTCAAGTCACGCCACACGATCTGCTACGAGGTCCTCAGAGAGTTGAGAAGCTCCTGCAGAAAAGGCGAAGGACGGGTCTTTAACATCTATCTTTCTCCCGATGTGGCCAACCTGCTTTACGAGGAGGAAAAGACCTCACTCGAACACCTGGAGACCACCTACGGGACAAAGGTGAACCTCATCGCCAATCCCGAGTTCGCGATCGACAAGTTCCAGGTAGAAGGAATAATGTAGGAACCGTGAAGACCACCGTTCTTTCTCCTGCCAAGGTCAACCTCTATCTCAAGGTTCTTTCCCGAAGGCCGGACGGCTATCACGATCTCCAGAGTCTTGTCGACCTCATCTCCCTGTACGATACGATACACATCGAGGACATCGCCGGTGACGAGATCGTCGTTGACGACGACAGGGGTGTCCTTCCCCGGGGCGAGGGGAACACGGTCTACCGCGCCGTTCGAATGCTGCGGGAGGCCGCGGGGGTGAAAAGAGGTGTCCGCGTCTTCATCGAAAAGCGGATACCCATCGGCGCCGGGCTTGGCGGGCCAAGCAGCAATGCCGCGGCGGTCCTGAAGGAGCTTTGTACACGCTGGGGCCTGGGGTTCACCGGTGAAGACCTCAAGGGTATCGGCAGACGGGTCGGAGCGGACGTTCCCCTTTTCCTCCATGGCGGGTCCTGCATCATGGAAGGAATAGGCGACGTGATCACGCCGGTCCGTCTTCCCCTCATGTGGTACATCATAGTCTACCCGAATATCAGTATATCGACGAAGGCGGTATACGAGGGTTTGAGAATCGTATTGACAAAGAAGCAAAACGATATTAAATTGATGGAAAATTTTAGCAATCCGAAACAAATTGCGGGCATTCTGAAAAACGATCTGGAGTACGTCGCCATAACGCTATGTCCGCAAATCCAGGGAATAAAGGATGCACTTAAAGGGACAAATGCCCTCGGTTCGCTGATGAGCGGAAGCGGTTCATCGGTGTTCGCTGTCTTCGAAAATGAACAGGATGCGGTTCAGGCATTGTTGTCGGCAATAAGCAAGATGGGTACTGTTTTTGTTGCGCACAGCGTGCAGGGAGGGGTAAACTAATGGAGATTACGGATGTAAGGATATTCCCCGTGGACGAAAAGCGGGTGAAAGCGTATGCATCGATCGTCTTTGACGATTGTTTCATTGTCCGCGATCTTAAGGTGATTCAGGGTGACAACAAGTTCTTCGTCGCCATGCCGAGCAAGAAGATGAAGGACGGTTCATTTCGGGATACGGTGCATCCTCTGAACAACGCCACCCGACAGATGATCGAGGACAGCGTTCTCGGCGCTTACGAGCTGGAGATGAGCAAGGCTCAAGAAGCACTGTGACAATCATTTGGGGTGTCGTCAAGCGGTAAGACACAGGCCTTTGGAGCCTGCATTCGGAGGTTCGAATCCTCCCGCCCCAGTATACGCATATAACTCTCAGGAGGGTTTTGATTGGATAAGCTCAGAATATTGACAGGCAACGCAAACCCGGAACTAGCAGAAAAGATCGGAAAGTATCTTGGGATCAAGCTGGCCAAGGCCAAGGTGAACCAGTTCAGCGATGGCGAGGTTCAGGTCTCCATCGACGAGAGTGTCCGCGGAATGGACACCTTTGTCGTTCAGTCCACATGCCCGCCCGTGAATCACAACGTGATGGAACTCCTCGTCATGGTGGACGCGCTGAAACGGGCCTCCGCAGGCAGAATAACCGTGGTGATGCCCTACTACGGATACGCCAGGCAGGACCGCAAGGTGCTTCCCCGCACATCCATCTCGGCGAGGCTCGTGGCAAACCTTATAACCGTGGCCGGTGCTTCGAGGATACTGGCCATGGACCTTCACGCGGGCCAAATCCAGGGGTTCTTTGACATCCCCGTCGACCATCTCTACGCGCTCCCCGTTCAGTTCGAGTATATTAAGAAGATAAAGGGGGACATCGTCGTTGTTTCCCCCGATGCCGGCGGCGTTGAACGCGCCCGGGAACTGGGCAAGAGGATCAACGCCACTATCGCTATCATCGACAAGAGGCGGGAAAAAGCAAATGAATCCAAGGTAATGCATGTCATCGGCGACGTGAAGGACAGGACGGCCATCCTCATCGATGACATGATCGATACGGGCGGGACCATCGTCCAGGCAGCCCAGGCCCTCGTGGACAACGGGGCGAAGGTCGTTTACGCGTGCTGCACGCATTCGGTGCTCTCGGGAGCGGCGATCGAGAAGATCAACGACTCACCCCTCAAGGAGCTGATAGCGACGAATACCATTCCCCTTTCGGAAAGCGGGAGGAAATCGAAGAAGATAAAAGTGCTGGATGTATCGCCCATTCTCGGAGAGGCCATCAAGAGAATACACAGCGATGCGTCTGTAAGTTCGTTGTTCATATAGTCGGGAGGAACATCATGGAACAGGTTTTGATCAAAGCAGACAGAAGAAGCGCAACGGGAAAAGGTGTTGCGCGAAAGGCCAGGGCGGCAGGGAGAATTCCGGCGGTGCTCTACGGGGGCGGTGTTGATCCCGTTTCAATAACGATCTCATCGAAGGACTGGGAGAAGATCACGAGGCACATGAAGAGGAACGTGATCCTCGACATGGAGATCCACGGCGGCGATAGCGTCGAGAACAGGCCCGTTATGGTCAAAGAGGTGCAGAGGGACGGCCTGGGTATTGAGGTGAAGCATATCGATTTTCTCCAGGTTTCCATGGAGAAGACGGTCGAAGTGGAAGTCCCCATCCATCTGACGGGCAAGTCCAAAGGTGAGATCCTCGGCGGCGTCATCGACGTTCATCTGAGGTCCATCAAGGTGGAATGCCTTCCCGGCCAGATACCGGAAGAGATCGTCATAGACATGACGCAGCTCGATATCGGCGATTCCGTCCATGTGAGCGATATTTCTCTTCCCGGTGTGAAGCTTGTCGAGCACGGGGATGTCGCCATTCTCAGCGTCGTGCCTCCTACGGTTGAAGAGAAGAGGATAGCGACTGAGGAAGCTGCCGCAGCCGAGGCTCCTGAAGCAAAGGAGAAAGAGGAGTAACGGGTCCTTGCATTTATTGTGCGGACTTGGTAACAAAGGCTCCGAGTACGCCTTCACGCGGCATAATGTCGGATATCTTGTGATCGACCGTTTTTCGGAACGTTTCAAGATACCGGTTCGAAAGAAAGATTCAGGTTGCAGGATCGGGTCGACCGACGATCTGGTCCTTGCAAAACCTGACACATACATGAACCTCTCCGGCGGCCCCATTGCCAGATTGGCAGGGAAACTGAAGGTACCGCCCGACCGCATGATCGTTGTCCACGATGACATGGACATGGATTTCGGCAAGATGAGGATCCGCCTCGGAGGCAGGGACGGCGGCCACAAGGGCGTGCGGTCGGTGATAGAGGGCCTGGGCGGCGCGGACTTCTGGCGCCTCAAGATAGGCATCGGAAGGAATCCCTCGATGCCTGCCGAGGAATACGTTCTGTCGCGGTTCGACGGGGACGAGACGCGGGAGCTTGCGGAGATCATCGACATTGCCTGTGACGCCCTGAAGGTCTTCGTCTTTGAAGGCGGGTCGAAGGCGATGAGCCTTTTTAACCGGCGCGGACCGGAGTGAGTCGAAAGACATGAGCTTTTCGTGCGGTTTCATAGGTCTCCCTAATTCAGGGAAATCGACCATATTCAACGCACTTACCGCACTGGCGGTGCCCTGCCAGCCCTATCCCTTCTGTACCATCGATCCCAATGTTGGTGTCGTGTCGGTTCCCGACATGAGGCTTTTCAGCCTGGCCGATCTGCTCAAACCCGAAAAGGTTACACGGACAACGATCGAATTTGTCGATATCGCGGGCCTCATCAAGGACGCCCACAAGGGGGAGGGCCTGGGGAACAGGTTCCTTTCCCATATCAGGAACGTGGATGCCGTCGCCCACGTCATCCGGGCCTTCAACGCCGGACAGGTGCCCCACGTGTATGCCGATATCGACCCCGCCCGGGACATGGATATCGTGGAGACGGAGATCATCATCTCGGACCTGGAGATCGTCGAGGACCGAATAAAGAAGATAGAACGGCTCGCAAAGATCTCGAAGGAAAAGGGTGAAGCGGAGATGGAATTGCTCCTCAGGGTAAGGCGCTACCTGGAGGCCGGCCGCTTCGTGGCCACCGACGATTTCGACGAGAACGAAAGGCAGGCGCTGCGCACCTTCGATCTCATTACCACGAAACCCCTCTTCTATATAGCCAATGTGGACGAAGAAGGCCTGTCGACGACCCCGCAGCCGGCCGTTGAGGAGGCTGCCGCGAAGAGGGGCCGGGAGGTCGTCTACATCTGCGGCAAGCTGGAACAGGACCTCAGTGCCCTGCCGGAGGACGAAAGGGCCTCCTTCATGGAGCTTTACGACATGAAAGAGTTCTCCATAGAGAAGATCATCCATGTCGGCTATCATATCCTCGGCCTTATCACCTTCTACACGGTTGTGGGTAAGGAGATGCGCGCCTGGACGATACCCCGGGGGACGACATGCGCGAAGGCCGCGGGCAAGATCCACACCGACATGGAGAAGGGCTTCATACGGGCCGAGGTTATCAACATCGACGATTTTATCACCTGTGGCAGCGAACACGCCGCCCGCGAAAAAGGCCTCCTCCGCCTGGAAGGCCGAGACTACGTCGTGCAGGACGGAGACATACTCCACATACGTTTCAATGTTTGACGCTCGGTCAAACATTGAAACCGTTGCAGCCGCTTGAGCCGCTTGAGCCGCTCGAAGGGAAGAGACCAGAAGACCCTTGGGAATGCTCTGAGTAGAATCTTCTTAAGAACTGCCCCCTGAGGATAAGGTGACGTTCAAGCCGCTCAAGCGGTTCAAGCGGCTCAAGCGATTTTTCAGATGTTTTTCCCTTTTTCCAGCGCGTTCTTCATGAGACCGCACTTTATATCGGGCTGGATGTATTCATGGTCGGTTTCGGTGACAGGGAAGAATACGAGCAAGGCCTCGCGGGGGGTTATCTTGATGTCGGGAAGAAGGGGCAGGACCTTCTTCTTGTTGATGCCGAGGTCGGCTATGATCGTTATCAGGCTGTCGACGGCGTCCTCGGCGGTCAGGTTAATGGCCTGGATAGGCGCGTCGGGCAGTCTGTCGTCGAATTCACCGGAGAAGTTGGCAATGGTAAACTGCTTTGACATGCGCCGATAAACAGCTGGTGTCATTTTGAATGCGGGTGTCCAAAAGAAGAAAGGGGGTTCTTCCCAACCTGGCTGTATGACCCTGGGAAGGTTTCCGAGACGTACCAGGTCCGCGTAACAATCGAGTTTCAGACCTTCGATCTCAACCCGGATCCGCCAGAAGGGCAGGTATTGTCTTACTGACCCCTGCGCGGTCTTCGTCGATACCGCCGTTGCGAAGCTGATGCGTTTAAGGCCTTGCCGATCGTTTCCCCAGGCGGAATTACACGTGTTGCACAGGAGGATGCGGCTGTCTCTTTCGGCCAGCGTGTCCCAGCCGCACTCGGGGCACAGGGTGGGCATGAAATCTACCGCCCAGCTGCCAGAGAAGACCTCATACGGAAACGATTCATGCAAGGGAGGACCGTCATAAAGTGGTTCGTTGAGTATGGCGTCATGAAAACGGCCGTTGCGGACGAACATCGGCGTGTAGATAAGGCTCATCGTATCGGCGATGAACGCTTCGTGGTAGAGCCTTTCCTCTCTCAGCTCCCTTCTCGTTATCGGGATCTCCGCATAGTCCCCTTCCGTGCCCCGCCGAACGAAACGGGTTTCGTGAACCGTCACCGTTTCGTAGGTCACGTTGTGTTTTGCCTCGACAAAAGACTTTTCAAAAGGGATGCCTGGCGGAATGAATCTGAAATTGTCCGCGGGTTGCACGAAATGCAGTTTGAGTGCTTGCGGCCGCAAGCCCAGGCTTTGCGGGAAATGCTTGCTTTCGACGGCAAGGAAGGTCTTGTCCACGATCCCGTTCGCTATCCCGCTTGTCCTGCACGTGTAATGTACACCCCTGAAACGCCAGTAGGGCACGTAGATGACCTGTTCGAGAAGGGGGTCCGCGGGAGAGAAGCAGTACCGGAAACAGTCGCGGGGCTTCATGTAGAGCCTCGTTTTGCAGAAACTGCAGGTAAACAGCGTGTCGGTCTCCTCGAGGACGACCGGAGCGCCGCACCGGGGGCACTGGTGTTCGATCTGCATGACCGTTAGATCTTTTCCCCGCAATGATTGCAGAAGACCGATCCCGGAAGATTGTCAGTCCCGCAATGAGGGCATTTCAGAGACTCTTCCCTTACCGTCACACTCTGGCCGCAGGAAGGACAGAACCTTGCCCGCGCGGGGAGGTTCTTGTGGCACTTCGGGCACTGGGAGATCACGAGAAGGTGGTGTCCACAGGACGGGCAGAACCGGGCATCCTCGCCGACAGGGTTCTGGCACTCGGGGCATTTCATCGCACCGGCGGATTGCGGTGCTCCCTTGAGGGTCTCCGCGTACATGGCGGGCATCATGAAGCCGAGCCCCATGCCCATGCCCGCGCCCGCTTCCCCGGGATTCTGCGCGGCGCTTTCCATCGCCATGGCGGCCTTCATCTTGACAAGCTTGTTGAGGTCGTCGAACATGGCCAGCCTGCTCTTGTCGTCGATCGCCTTCTGGACCTCCTGGGGAGGGGTGATGGAATTGATGTACAGGCCGGAAAGCTGGATGCCGAAATGGGAAAAGTCATTTTCGAGCATCCGGGTCAGTCCTGCCGACATGGTGTCGTACTGCCCCGGCAGGTCGAGAAGGGTATCGAGGTTGTCACCGAGATAGTCGTTGAAGCGGGAAAGTATGACCTTGCCCAGGTAATCCTCGACATCCTCGATGGTGTAGGATGATTTCGTTCCCACGAGGGTGTTGACGAAGAGCGACGGCTGGATGACCCTGATATTGAACATGCCGAAGGCGCGGAGCCTCACAAGCCCCAGCTTTGAATCCTTGAAGGCGACGGGGTCCCGCGTTCCCCAGGGAAGGTTCGTGAAGACCTTCGTGTTGACGAAATAGACCTCTGCCCGGAGTGGGCTCGTGAACCCCCAGGGGAGGCTCAGGAGTTTTGTGATGATCGGTATGTTAAGAGTGGAAAGCGTGTAGCGCCCGGCCCCCAGGGCGTCGTACGCCTTCCCCTGGTAGAAGAATATCGCCGCCTGGCTCTCGCGCACGGTAAGTTGCGCCCCATACTTGATATCCGCCGATCCCTCCTCGGGTATCCTGTGCGCTATCTCCTTGCCCGTGTCATCAAACCATTCCAGTACTTCCAGAAAATTTCCCATACCATCCCCCTGTGGATTTGTTTCGGAAAACTTACTATGGGCAAGTGAGGAAGTCAATGACGGAGAGCACAGGGAGGGGGAGGGGGCGGCTTGGAGCCTGGGGTGTTGTGAGCGGTATAGGACGTATAGGACGCTTAGGACCTATAGGACGTAATGGGGTTTGTGGGTGGGGCGGAATGGTGGTTGTTGCGTTGTTGGTTGGTGTCTTGAACCGGTTCTTATCCGTATCTTCCGGTGATATAGCCCTCAGTTCTTTCATCCTGGGGGGAGGTGAAGATCTGGGATGTTTCGCCGAATTCGACGAGGTCGCCGAGGAGCATGAAGCCCGTGTAGTCGGAGACGCGGGCGGCCTGCTGCATGTTGTGGGTGACGATGAGGATGGTGTAGCGCTCCTTCAGTTCAATCATGAGCTCCTCTATCCTCATGGTGGCGATGGGGTCGAGGGCGGAGCAGGGCTCGTCGAGGAGGATGATCTCGGGTTCCACCGTCAGGAGACGGGCGACACAGAGGCGCTGTTTTATCTCCTCGGAGAGCTCGAGGGCGGGGGTGTGAAGCTTGTCCTTGAGCTCGTCGAGGAGACCGACGGAGTGAAGACAGCGATCGACGATCTCTCTCCACTTGCGCCTGTGTCCCATTCCATGGACCTTGAGTCCGTAGACCATGTTCTCGTAGACGGTGAAGGGGAAAGGGTTTGGGCGTTGAAAGACCATGCCCACCTTTTTCCTCAGGTTGATGATGTCGATGTCTTCCAGTCTCTCGTCGTGGACGTATATCTCGCCCTCGATGCGGACTTCCTCCAGAAGGTCGTTCATGCGGTTGAAGCAGCGAAGAAGCGTAGACTTTCCACATCCCGAGGGGCCGATGAGGGCCGTTATGGCCCTCATGTGAACCTGGAAATCGACGTTCTTCAGGGCGTGGAAATCACCGTAATAGAGGTTGAGCTTGTTGGTCTTCAGGGCGAATCTATCCATTATCCAAACTTCCCTTGGATGTAGTCTTCGGTCTTGGTCTCGGCAGGGGCGGTGAAGACCTTTTCCGTGGTATCGTACTCTATGAGCTCCCCGAGATAGAAGAAGGCCGAAAAGTCACTGATGCGGGCGATCTGTTTCGTGTTGTTGGACACAAGTATGATCGTGTACTCGGACTTCAGTTCGCTCAGTGCGTCCTCGATTTTGGCCGTCGAGATGGGGTCGAGGCCGGAGCAGGGCTCGTCGAGGAGGATGATCTCCGGTTTCAACGCGAGGGTCCGCGCGAGGCAGAGCCGCTGCTGCTGCCCACCGGAAAGCTTCAGCGCCGATGTGCCGAGTCTGTCCTTCACCTCGTCCCAGAGGAAGGCCTTCTTGAGACTGTCCTCGACAATGTGATGGAGGGTGGTGCGGTCGCTTGTCCCCTTGAGTCTCGGTCCGTAGGCGATGTTCTCGAATATGGAACGGGGCAGGGGGATGGGAACAGCGAAAACGGTGCCGACCCGTCTTCTCAGTTCTATGGGGTTGATGCTCCCGTCAAGGATGCTCGTCCCGTCGATGGTGGCATCGCCGTCTATCTTCACGTTGTTCTCGAAGTCTATCATGCGGTTGATGACGGAGATGAGGGTCGACTTGCCGCTTCCCGAGGGCCCCATGAAACCGGTGATGCTGTTCCTGTGGACCTTGATGGTGATGTTCTTCAGCACCTCTGTCTTGCCGAAGGATAACCGTAATCTGTCTGTTGCGATCTTTGTGTCCATTTCTCCCTATGAGTAACGTGCGATGGCCTTGTTCATGATATAGTATGCGACTATGTTAATGAGAAGGATGCTCAGCACGAGAACCACGGCCGTGCCGTACGCCTTCTCCATGGAGATGCCTTCCCGGGCCAGGATGTAGAAGTGGACCGCCATCGTCCTGCCCGAATCCATGAGGGAGAGCGGGAGCCTCAGGGAACTGCCCATGGTGAAGATGATGGCCGCTGTCTCGCCCACGGCCCGCCCGATGCTGAGCATGATGCCGGTGAGTATCCCGGGAATGGCCGCCGGGATGACCACCTTCTTGATCGTCTCCCACTTGCTTGCGCTCAGGGAGTAGCTGACTATTCTGAGCTGGCGCGGCACGGCCCTGATCGCCTCCTCCGATGTCCTGATGATCGTTGGCAGGATCATGATGGTCATCGTGAGGACACCGGCGAGCAGTGACCAACCCATCTTGAGTTTTATGACGAAGAAGATGAAACCGAAGAGCCCGTACAGGATCGACGGGATGCCCGCCAGCGATTCGACGCCGAAGCGGATGAACTTCGTGAAGAGCGACTCCTTCGTGTATTCCGTGAGGAATACCGCCGTCCCGAGGCCGAGAGGGGTAGCGAGGAGGATCGATAGCAGGGCGAGCTGGATCGTTCCCACGATGGAGGGGAATATGCCGCCCTCCCTTCCCATGTCTTCGGGGAAGGAAAAGATGAACGCGAAATTGACGTGGGGGAATCCTTTGAAGAAGATAATCGCCACGATGATGATGAGGATGCCGACGGTGAAGAACGCCTGTACGTTGAGTCCCATCCGCACAAAGCGGTTTATGATCCGGGGGTTTATTCTCATTTTGCGATCTTCCTCTTGATGCCGAAGTTAGCGATGTAATTGAGTATCATGATGATGACCATGAGGACGACGCCCGTCGAGAAGAGGCCCAGGCGGTGGTCGCCGGTGGCGTACGCGAGCTCCAGGGCGATATTGCCTGTCAACGTCCGCAGGGGGTCGAGGATACTTGTGGGTATCTTGAGGGCGTTGCCCGCGATCATTATGACCGCCATCGTCTCTCCTATCGCCCGCCCCATACCGAGAATGTAACTCGCCAGGATCCCCGACTTGGCGGAGGGTATGATGACCTTGTAGATGGTCTGCCATTTTGTGGCCCCCATTGCCGCGGAACCCTCGCGATATGTCCTGGGGACGCTGACCAGGGCGTCGAAGGAGATGCTGATGATCGTCGGCAGGATCATGACGCCGAGGACAAGGGACGTGGATATGAGAGAGAACCCGGACCCCCCGAGATAGTTTCTGACGAGGGGCACGATGTAGACGACGCCGAGAAAACCGAATACCACCGACGGGATGCCGGCAAGGAGTTCGATGGCGGGCTTAAGGAGCATCCTGGTCCTCTTCCCGGCGTATTCCGACAGGTATATGGCGCAGGAGAGTCCCAAGGGCGCGCCGATGACAAGGGCCCCGATGGTGACGAAGAAGGATGATATGATCATCGGGAATATGCCGAAGTAGCCCTTGGTGGGTGCCCATTTCATGCCGAAGATGATCTTCTTTAGCCCCACCTTGAGGAAGAGGGGCAGACCCTCCGCCAGGATGAAGATGAAGATGAGAAAGAGAAAGAGAAGCGACGAGAGCGCGAAAGCTACCAGCACCCATTTGACCAGGCGTTCCTTCAATACCGTCCTGTCAGTCATAGAACCCCACGAGTCCCTCATTCTTGAGTATCTTCTGCCCTTCCTTCGAAAGGACGTATTCAACGAACTGTTTTGATTTTGCGTCCAGTTCGCCATTGGTCACGTAAAGAAAAGGCCGCACCAGCTTGTAGCGGCCCGACTTGATGGTCTTTATCGAAGGCTTGACACCATTGATCGAGACGGGTTTGACCTTCTTGTCGACAAGCCCCATGGATATATACCCTATGGCATAAGGATCGGTGGCGACAACCTCCTTCACGGAGCCGTTGGAATCCTGTACCATGGTACCGTCATCGATCTCCTTATCCTTCATGACCAGGTTTTCGAAGGCACCGCGCGTGCCGGACCCTTCCTCACGGGACACTGCGTCTATCCTCCTGTCGACCCATCCCAGCTGTTGCCAGTTGGAGACGCGGCCGCTGAATATCTGGCGTATGGTGTTGAGGTCCAGCTCACCGATGGGGTTCTCGGGATGGACGACTACCGCTATCCCGTCATAGCAGATGGTTATCGTGTTCAGTCTCTTCTCTTCGTCCTTCAGTTGCCGGGACGACATCCCGATCTGGACGGTGTTGTTGATCACGGCCTGGATGCCTGCGGTGGAGCCTCCTCCCTGCACGTCGATGATGAAGTTTTTGTGGTCTACCATGAAATGCTCCGCAAGTTTCTCCGTGAAGGGCATGACGGACGTGGAACCGGCAATGGTGATGGTGTGTTTCTTTCCCGGCTTGTCGTTGGAAGCGGCGGAACAGGAGAGAAGAACGGCGATAAGAGGTAGAAGTATGACCCAGTGCCTGAAACTCATTTGTTATTCCTGGGGATCCTTGGAGTGTCGTATTATCTTTCCCTCCACGAGGAAAATGACGAGTTCCGCGATATTGACGGCGTGGTCGGCCATCCTCTCAAGATACTTGGAGATGAAGAGCACCCGCGTGGCCCGTGATATGGTGCGCATATCCTGCATCATGTATGTCAGGAGTTCCCGAAAGATCTGGTCCAGGAGCTGATCGACCTTCTGGTCTTCCCTGGTCACCTTCCGCGCCATGGCTACGTCCTCCTTGACGAAGGCATCGAGGCTTTCCTTGAGCATCATCTGCACCGTATCGGCCATCATGGGAAGGTCGATGTAAGGTTTCAACTGGGGTTCCTGGTTCAGCTCCTGGACCCTCTCGCAGATGTTGACGGCCATGTCGCCGATCCGTTCCAGGTCGTAGTTGATCTTGATGGCCGTGGTGATGAACCTCAGGTCGCGGGCCGCAGGCTGTCGTAATGCCAGGAGCTTGAGACAGAACTCATCGATCTCGACCTCGAGGGCATTGACGACGGGATCATCCTCTATGACCTTCTCGGCAAGGTCCGAGTTGCGTTCAAGAAGGGCCCTGATGGCATTGCTGATAGCCTTCTCGACCAGCCCGCCTTCATGGAGGAGTTTCTCCTTGAGTTCCTTGAGCTCAAGATCGAAAGTCTTGTAGATGTGTCCTTCAAGCATTGCTCGCCTCCTGGTCTGGATGGGTAGAGTATAGTCAACTTTGCCATCGATTACAATCTGATTTTGCGGCGCCTGAAGCCCCGGACGACATGCTGTGCAAAGCTCACCGCCGCTTGCGTATTTCGCGTCGCACGATGGGTTTGAAACGGGTATGAACCGACGTTACCGGCCTTGCCGTCACCGGGGCGTGGGTGTTATTTGATATCTTCGCGGTTCTGATGAGGTGATCAGACGACAACCACGGAGTTGAAACCCCCAAACTCGTTCATTTCTTTATGGCTGGAAGAGGGGTCTTCCATCCAGTTGCCGTCAACGATGAACCGGTATTGGTAGATGCCCGGGGAAAGCGTGATGCTCGTTTTCCAGACTCCCTTCGCGTCCTTCTTCAGAGGGCGAACCGACGGGTCCCAGGAGTTGAATGAACCTGCTATGTAAACGTGGCCTGCCCCCGCGTCGCTGAATTTGAATGTTACACGTTTCTTCGCCTGCTTCTCTGCCATTGCACCCTCCTTGACTTTACCCATCATGATAGCACAATCCCCCGCTTTTTTCATCCAGGCCTCAGGAACGAAAAAGGGGGAACCGTGCGTGAGCCCGCATCAGTTCCCCCTTTTGGAGAGGTCAGTTCTTTCTGTTCTTAGCTCATCGATGCCACTGCCTTCGTTATCCTCTCGACACCCTTCTCGATGACCTCCATGGACGTGGCAAAGGAAAGCCTCAGGTATCCTTCCTTGCCAAACTCCACACCGGGGACCACGGCGGTATGAAATTCGTCGAGAAGTATCTCCGTGAGCGTCGTTGATGTATCGACAACGCGGTCCTTGTATTTTCTGCCCATGACGACATTGAAGTTGGGGAAGACGTAGAAGGCGCCCCTGGGGTCATAGCAGCTCACACCTTCAATACTCCTCATGCTCTTAACGAGAAAGTCCTTTCTCTTTTTGAACTCGGCGACCATGGTCGCGATGAAGTCCTGCTTGCCGGAGAGGGCCGCGAGGGCTGCCATCTGCGACACGGACGTGGGGTTGGAGGTGCTCTGGCTCTGGATGTTGCCCATGGCCTTTATGATGGCGGCGGGGCCCGCGCTGTAGCCTATTCTCCAGCCCGTCATGGCGTAGGTCTTGGAAACGCCGTGGCATATGATCGTCCGCTCCTTGAATGCCGGGTCCATGGAGGCGATGCTGACGTGTTTGTAATCGTCGTAGACGAGCTTTTCATATATCTCGTCGGAGATGAGGAAGAAGCCCTTTTCAACGGCAAGCTTGCCTATTGCCTCAAGGTTCTCACGATAGAAGACGGAGCCCACGGGATTCGAGGGATAGTTGAGTATGATCGCCTTCGTCCTGGGTGTGAGGTATTTCTTGAGGAGGTCGGGGGTGATCTGGTAATCATCTTCCTCCCTGGTTTCGAGGATGACGGGTTTGGCATCGGCAAGCTCGATCATGGGGGGATAGGATACCCAGAAGGGGGTGGGGACGATAACTTCATCACCTTCCTGGAACAGGGCCTGGAAAAGGTTATAAAGGCCGTGTTTTCCGCCGCAGGAGACGATGACCTCTTCCCGCTTGTATGTGAGTCCGTTATCACGGGCGAACTTGTCGATTATCGCATCCTTGAGAGGATCGATGCCGGTAACGGGGGTGTAGCGGGTGAAATTGTCATTGATGGCCTTTATGGCCGCTTCCTTGATATGAGCAGGCGTGTCGAAGTCCGGCTCGCCCGCGCCGAAGCCGGCGATATCGATCCCCTGTGCCTTGAGTGCTTTTTCCTTAGCCGAGATGGCGAGTGTAGGTGAAGGTTTCAGTGAGGCGGCCCTGGCAGATAACATAAAGCAACTCCTTTAACTTTTTTTGGGTGCAGAGTGAACAGCCAAAGGGAAGGGACCGCGAAGCCTCACCGTATTCTCTTGTTTAAGGACTCCTCACTCCCTGCTCCTTACTCCTCACTCCCTGCTGATCCCGCATGGACACAGCGGTAACTTTTACACCATGAGGCAAGGCTCTGTCAATCACAAATTGAAGATGGTTGACAGGACCTTTTGACAGTGACCTTCAGAACCTTGCGGGTGTTCTCGTCTAGCTTGTACCGCTCGTCAATTCTGTGGCCCACGACCCAGACGACCATGTCCCCTGAGAGGAGGAGAGGGACCAGTCTGCGGGACTCAAGGGGTATCTTGCGGGAGATGAAGAAATCCTTTATCTTTACGGGCCGGTCCATGCCAAGGGGCTGGAAACGGTCTCCCTGGCGGAAGGTCCGGACCGCAAGGCTGTCCGGGGGACCCAGCTTGTCGAGGTCAAGGTATGCCGTGAAGTTGTCCTTCGGATAGGACGAAGGAGGCTTTTTCAGTCTCCTCACCGTGGCGTCCATCCCAAGCGGGGCAATGCGGGTCGTTCCCTCCCCGAGGGGAAATCTCTCCGAGATCCGTGCCGCCGGCCTCTTGGTTGTGAATATGAGCTTGTCGTAGGTCTTCCTTACCCTGACGTGCTGGGGGAGATCGAGGCGCAGGTTCGGCCTTGGAGAGGACAGGACCTTCCTGACGAGCCCGATATGTTCCCTCAAGGGAACGACGGGTGCCATGCCCGCCACAATGTCGCTGACGACCCTGAAGAAGGTTTCTTCATCGAGTTTCATGAGGGGCCCGACGGGCACGTGGATGTCGCCTTCCGTCGTCTGGACGTTATTCACCGTAAAGGCGCGTTTCTTTTTATCGAAGAAGCTGTTTATCTCCGTGAGGTCTCCGAGGAGGGAGACGACCTTTTCCCTGAATGCGGGGTTCAAATCGCTGAAGAGAGGGATGATCCTGTGGCGGATGTAATTGCGCTCGTATACCGTCTTGTCGTTGGAGGAATCGGTGACAAAGGGAATGGAGCGGCTGGCCGCGTAGGATTCTATCTCCGAACGGTAGGTGGTAAGGAAAGGCCTGACTATCCTCTGGCGGGCGGGAGGTATCGAATTCAGGCCGCGGATACCTGTCCCTTTTGCCAGGCGCAGAAGAAAGGTCTCGACCTGGTCATCGAGGTTGTGAGCGAGGGCTATTTTCGTGTAACCCTCGCGGTCAGCCGTTTCGTTGAAGAAACGGTACCGAATGTCCCTCCCGGCGTGCTGTACGGAGAGCCCCGTCGACCGGGCGTAAGCCTTCACATTTGCCCTTTCAACGAAACAGGCAAGGCCACAGCGCCTTGCCGTTTCCCTCACGAAGGCCTCGTCCCTTTCCGATTCCTCCTGTCTCAGGAGGTGGTTCACATGGGCTACGGCAAGATCGAAGGGTATCTCGGTCTGGATTTCCCTGAGAACGTAAAGGAGCGTAGCCGAATCCACGCCCCCGGAGACACCCACAAGGACGCGGTCCCCCTTGCCGATCATGCCTTCGATCCTGAGGAGGCGCGACACTTTCCTGGCGAGGGTTCCGGGTGTTGCCATGGGTACTGTGCCGGGGGTTTCGCGGGAGCCGTCTTTCGTCACGAACAGCTCGAACAGTCGGGTGAGGAACATCCGGAGCAGGAGCCGCCCGACCGGCCCGATGTTTTGAACCTAGACCCCACGGAAAATCCAAAGGAGGACATGTTCTTCTCCGGATCCCTGGCGCCGCATTTGGGACATTCGGGGACGTCGTCGCCGAAGACGATCACTTCGAATTCATTGCCGCACTTGCGGCAGGTATATTCATATATAGGCATGGTTACCTCCGCTCGTCCTTTTTCTTTATCTCCTTCGACAGGTCGGCGATGAGCCGCGTTAATAACGGGCGGTATTTCTCCCTGATGCCCGCGTCGGGGTTCATGCTCTCGGCCTTTTTCGCGAGCCCGAGGGCCCTCGTGAACATGTTCTTGAAATAGAAATGGTTGGCCGAGGCGAAGAGGTACAGGAAAAGCGCGGTCGTGTTCGAACCATCCGATCTGGTTATGCGTTTGAAGAGTTTTCTGGCCGTGTCGAAGTATTCGCTTTCGAGATAGCTGTTGGCCGTCTTGAAAAGGAGAAGCATCTTGCCGTCCGCGTACGCCGAGGCCAGGATCTCCTCGAAGCCTTTGCGTCCGTATATCTTTATGAGGGTTTTCTCGTATTCGTACAGGAAGCGGGGGAGAAGATAGTTTTTCTTGTAGAGGAGAATGAGGTCCCTCAGTTGTGTTATCAGCTCGTCCGCAAGGATGGTTACCTCTTTGAGTTCCTCCTTCAGACGCGCCCGCGCCTTTCTTACAAGCATGCTTATCTCGTTGACGATCTTCCTTTCCTGTTCCGTCAGGTCCTGGAGGGCGATCTCGCACTGAGGCTGATAGTATTCCAGGAGGTAGAGGTTCTCGCGGAGCTTCATTGCCCCGTGAAAGGTGTAGCCGACGGTCATGTCGTAGAGTTTTTCTTTATAGCTTGCGTCCACCGAATTGCGGAAGAGGTCGTGGCACATCTCCTTGAGCCTGAAGAGACAGCTTTTCCCCCTGTCATCGACGAAATCCTCTATCGTGGCGAAAACAAGCCGTTGCTGGCGGAGCAGATACTTGCATTCCCTCGCTTTCTCGTAGACGCACAGCGATTCCTTGATGAGATCGATCTGTTTTTTATCAAGGTTCGTTACCATGTTCTCCCTCCGCGCGCTCCTTGAGCATCTTCCTTAGTTCATCACCGTCGATGGATTCCTTTTCCAGGAGAGTTGCGGCGACAAATTCCAGAAGGTCACGCTTCTTCGTGAGGACGTCCCTGACCTTTGTGTACGAGTGTTCAATGATGGCCTTCACCTCGTTGTCGATCTCTCTGGCGGTCTCTTCACTGTATTCTTTTGTACCCGAACCGGGGGCGATGTCGAGAAAAAGAGGCTTGCGTTCCTGTTCAAAGGTCATGTGGCCGAGTTTCTCGCTCATGCCGTATTGCTTCACCATGGAACGGGCGATGTCGGTCGCCCGCGCCAGGTCGTTCTGGGCGCCGGTCGAGATCTCGTCGAAAATGATCTCTTCCGCTATCCTTCCCCCGAGAAGAACACACATGCGGTCGATGAGCTCGCTCTTTGTCATGAGGTAACGGTCCTCTGTGGGAAGCTGCATGGTATATCCCAGGGCGGATATGCCGCGGGGGATGATGGATATCTTGTGGACGGGGTCCGCGCTCTCCAGGGATTCCGCCATCAGGGCGTGGCCCGTTTCGTGGTAGGCGACGATCTCTTTTTCCTTTTTGCTCATCACCTTCTTTTTCTTCTCGAGGCCGGCCACGACGCGGTCGATGGCCTCTTCGAACTCCTCCATCGAGACCGATGACTTTCCTTTCCGCGCGGCGAGAAGGGCGGCTTCGTTGATAAGGTTCGCCAAGTCGGCGCCCACAAAGCCGGGGGTCCTGGCGGCGATCACGGAGAGGTCGACTTGCCGTCCCAACTTGACCTCCCTGATGTGCACCTTCAATATCTCTTCACGGCCCTTGATGTCGGGCCTGTCCACGAGGACATGCCTGTCGAACCTGCCGGGCCTCAAGAGCGCGGGGTCGAGTATCTCGGGCCTGTTCGTCGCGCCCACGATGATGACCCCCGTCTTGGTATCGAAGCCGTCCATTTCGGCGAGAAGCTGGTTCAGGGTCTGTTCCCGCTCGTCGTGGGATGAGAGCGGATTCATGCCCCTTGCCTTGCCCAGCGCGTCCAGTTCGTCGATGAAGATGATGCAGGGGGCCTTCTGCTGGGCCTGGGAAAAGAGGTCCCTCACCCGCGACGCGCCGACTCCGACGAACATCTCAACGAAATCGGATCCGCTCATGCTGAAAAAGGGCACCTTTGCCTCGCCGGCAACTGCCTTGGCAAGAAGGGTCTTACCCGTGCCCGGGGGGCCCACGAGAAGGATGCCCTTCGGGATCTTGCCGCCGAGATCGAGGAACTTCTGCGGGTAACGAAGGTATTCAATTATCTCCTGGAGTTCCTCTTTCGCCTCGTCGACCCCGGCGACATCGTCGAAGGTTATCTTTATCTCGTCCTCTCCGTAGATCTTCCCGCGGCTCTTGCCGAAATTAAGCACGCTCGACGGGGCTCCGCCCATCCTCCGCATGAGAAGGTTCCAGATGAGGATTATGATCGCAAAGGGGAGCACCCATTCGATGATGACCCTCAGGATCTTGTTCTCGAAGGAGCCGGAGAACTGAACGTTGCTCTTTTGAAGGTCCTTGACGAGGTCGGGGTCCTCGACCCTGCTCGTCACGAATTTCACCTTCTTGCCGTCCGCCTGCGTCATTGTCCCCTGGATCTTTTCAGGGTCGATGATGAGGTCCGAGACCTTCGTCTGGGCGACGAGGTCCTTGAACTCGCTGTAGGGCACTGTCTTTATCTCCGAACGGAAGGACAGGTAGCTGTGGATCACGAATATGGCGATGATGGCGATGATAAAATAAAGGAAGGTGAAGCTCTTGGTTTTCTTCTCCTTGTCCTTGTTTCCGCTCTTGATCTCGAGGATTATATCCTTGCGTTTTTTCAGGTCTTTTTTGGGTCGAGGCTTTTCTTTCGGCATAGGTAAAGCATATCAGAAAACCATAAGCTTTGAAATATGTTTCTCGGCGCCCTGCAGCGGCTGACGGGCATGTGGCCGTGGCAGTGCCGCCGTCGGCGGGGTGTCTTTCGCCCAAGGGTACCGCCGGTTTACAAAACGAAGGCAGGTGCTATAATAGCCTTATGGCGGACCCGCTACCCGGTTAAGTTGTCCGCTACAGGGAGGGTGGCAGGTGACGGAAAGAGATGGATCCATCAGCGAGCTCGACCGCCTGTTCGGCTGGCCCGACGTCTGCCGCAGTCTGTTTCGGGTTCTCGTTACCTCCGTCCGGGAGGGTTTCTTCATAACCGATGGTCAGGGAGGCTTCCTCTACGTGAGTCCTTCACTGGGCATG
The DNA here is from genome assembly GCA_001603955.1 of Syntrophobacterales bacterium Delta_02. Classification (GTDB taxonomy): domain Bacteria; phylum Desulfobacterota; class Syntrophorhabdia; order Syntrophorhabdales; family Syntrophorhabdaceae; genus Delta-02. Next base: position 28,201 of record LVAA01000089.1, read on the forward strand.
ATGCTGGGCCATGATCCGGGTCAGCTTGTTCAGATGTCCATCGATGATATCGATCCGGAAAAAGGGTTCAAGGACGCTTGCGAATGCATGGGGGTGGAAAGCTACGGTATCTCCATATACGAGACCACATTGAGGAGAAAGAACGGGGAGCCGGTGGATGTGGAGGTGACGCTTGCCCGCTATGACATCCCGGCGGAGGGGCAGAGGTGCGTTGGCCTCGTGCGCCACATCGGCGACCGCAAAAGGGCCGAGACGGCGCTTCGGGAGAGCGAGGAAAGGTTCAAGCTTTTCAGCCACGCGAGCCAGGAAGCCCTTGTGCTCCTCAATGAGGCGGGTAAGGTCCTCTACGCGAACCCGGCTGCCCTCAAGATCACAGGGCGTGATGACCCGCGGGTTTCCGATATGGAGATCGGCGAATTCCTCCGGCCATATCAATTCTCCGACGAGCAGAAGCTGGAGATGGCCATAGCCGAGGTGATGCCCGTGTCGACGATAGCGGAAGAGATGGTGGGTTCCGACAGGGTGCTCGACCTTTCGGTCATGGGGGCGGAGGGCGTCGAGACCAACATCGAACTGTGCCTCCTGTCCGAGAAGGTGGGCGACAAGTGGCACATGATCGCGCTGTTCAGGGATGTGACGGAGAAGAAGAACGCACTGGAGCGCCTGCGGAAATCGGAGGAGAAGTTCCGGCGTCTCTTCGAGGACACGAAAGATGCCGTCTTCATGTCGACGCCGGAAGGAAAGATCGTCGATATCAACAGGGCCGGTCTCGAGCTCTTTGGTTTCAAGAACAAGGAGGAGATGCTTGAGCTTGATATAGCACGCGACCTCTACTGCAATGCCGAGGATCGGGCCAGCTTTAAGGCCGCCATCGAGAAGTACGGCAGCGCCAGCATGCATGACCTTGCCCTGAAGCGCAAGGACGCTACCGTCATCGTCGCATCCATCTCGGTGAATGCCGTCTATGACGAGGTGGGTGATGTCGTCATATTCCACGGTATCATCCGCGACCTGACGCGTATCAGGCAACTCGAGCAGCAGGTCAGGGCGTTTCAGAAGATCGACGCGGTCCGGGAACTCATCGGGGACATGGCGCACCATTTCAATAATATCCTCAATATTATCGTTGGCAACGCTCAGCTCGCAAAGATATCTCCCGACTGTACCGAGGAGATGGGCTCATACCTTTCGGCCATCGAGGAAGAGGTCTTCAGGGCGGCGGACATGGTGGACGCACTCCTTGCATCGGGGAGCCGACATCCCATGGACATGAAGACAGTGGATGTCGGGTCCGTGGTGAGGGATTTCGAGAAGATGGTGCGGAGGATCATTGGCGACGGGATCACCATCGTCCTGTCAGTGCCTTCCACGCCCGTGCCCGCAAAGATCGATGTGGCAAGGATCGCCCAGGCCTTTCTCAATCTGGTGGTGAATGCGCGGGAGGCCATGGATGGCTCCGGGACGCTGACCATCCGGGTCTACACGGAGGACATGAC
>LVAA01000262.1 GCA_001603955.1 Syntrophobacterales bacterium Delta_02
CAACTACGCGAATCTTCGCCATAAAAAAAAGGCGGAGGAGCAAGCTCCCCCGCCACATCAGCCCACGGGCTGCGAGAATCAGAACTGGTAACGGAAGGACAACGAAACGCGCCAGTTATCCCGATACTGAGAATCCTCCACGCCCCGCCATGTGCTGCTATCAAGATGCAGGTTCACATACGCGGCTTCCACATTCATCAGCAGATTGTCATAAATCTTGTAGGTATTGGACACGCTGCCTTCCCAGGCATGGTCAGTGGTGGTCAGATAGGCCATAGGGCCATCTGCCCTGCTGGGATAGCTCGTCATATTTGCCTTGCGGGGCATTTCCGCACTGTTGGTGCCATGAAAATACGCGAACTTGAAGGTGTGGGTGAGGTCGTCAATAAAGCTGACATCCTTGATGGTACCCACAATACCCGCCATACCACCGGGGTTGTGCCCCAAGACCTTCCAGGTGTTGAGATCAAAAAAGCCGCCGCCAAAACTCAGAGGCGTGACAGGCCAGGGAGTGTTGAACACGGGCAGGCGCTCCGAACCATTGTAGGGATTGCTGTCATCGCCGCTGCCATACCAGGCGGTGATGCCAGGGACGCCCCAGTCGCATTTGTAATCCACGCGCAGGGCGGCATACCAGCCCTGACGCACGAGATCAAAGGTCTTTGTCTGTCCCGTGGAGCTGAACTGGGTGTACTCTTTCAATTCGCCCATATCCACGCGGCCATAAGTGAACTCCGCCGCGATATCAAAAGGCTCAAAAGTCGTGATGTCAGATGTCAGGCCGCCCCAGAAACCGTTGCCCCAGGTATTGTTGGCGTTACGATACTTTTTTTCAAACGTGCTGAAGTAGTTGCCGCCGCTGCCAAGCACAGGCATAAGCCCGCCGCGCGGGGCGTAAATTGCAGGCTCGCGCTGATCTGTATTACTGTTGATGCCGCGCAGGCTGTTTTCGCCAATCAGGCCGTACATGCCCCAGGGGGTTATTTTCATGCCGTTGCCGGTGATCGGCAGGGTCAGAGCGAACAAATCAAGGTTATCAAGATAGTTTTTCTGTGTCTGGCCGTTTTGTGTGATTTCCGAATTATCATTGTAAGGGCGGGCCCAAAAGCCCGTCAGCCCCACCTTGTAATCGCCGCTGCTCACCAGGGGTGAACTTACGGTTACCCCACCGGAATACTGGCCGTAGACTGCGCTCCAGCCGGTTACATAACCGGGCAGAAGCTGTGGTTGCATGCCCATGCGCACTTTCACATCGGTCTTGGGCACGAGCCAATCAATGTAGGCATGCCGGACGCCGATATTTTTTGAACTGTCGGCCCCAAGGGAAGCGCCATCAGCAGATTTGCCCCAGTTCATGGTGCCCGTGCCAACGGTGAACATCAGGCTGCCTGACACGTTTTCGCTGGCAATGGCATCTATCTGCGTGCGGATGCGCTCAATGGCGCCAAAGGTATCACTCCCTTTGATCCCGCGCGGCATCACGTTGGATGCTTCAAAGCTTACATCAAATGCCCCCTTAACCTTGAAATCAACTGCCCTTGCCGCTTCCGGCGCGAGCAGCAAGCCCCCGGCAAGCAACACTCCCAATACGTTGTTGCGAACAGCTTTCATCATTCCTCCTGTGCAAGTT